>NZ_NRRY01000007.1 GCF_016583905.1 Lamprobacter modestohalophilus
ACTGGCGTTGTTCTTGCCTATGTGTTTGGTCGGCGTACAGATGAGGTGTTCCTCGAGCTGAAGGCTCTTCTTGAGCCATTCGGCATTAGAATATTTTTTACTGACGACTGGGGAGCCTATCAACGTCTTCTACCGGAGCAGCAGCAAGTGACTGGTAAGGCCAATACACAAAAAATTGAACGCAAGCATCTTACGCTCAGAACACGTATTCAACGCCTGGCACGGAAAACCATCTGTTTTTCCAAACTCGACGTCATGCACGATACTGTCATTGGGCTTTTTATCAATCGGTATGAGTTCGGCCTTGCCGTGTGAGAAACACATGTAGAGCACTACCAGAAAATGGACCGCATGGCACCATCATATGGCGCTGGTCATGCTGGCCCTCTCGTTTCTGGTGAAAGAGCGTATTCAGCAAAAAGCGTCCTGCCCACTGTTGAGTGCGAGAGACATCCGTCTGTTGATCATCGCCATGCTCCTCAATGATCCTGATGCCGTTGATCGGCGCATCGCACAGATGGACATCCGGCATGAACAACGACGTAAAGATATCGAGCGATATTACAGAGAAAATGACACTGACAGCGCGAATGATACTGGTTGAGTCAGGGGGCTCGGAATTAATCTAACAAAGTAGTAATAGTTACAAGTTTTCATAATCAATGAGAATCTCGTCACCTGAAAAGATCTTGGTTTTAGCATAAAACCCATCTCTTCGCCTTTCCGCATTTGGAGTGTCGGAATGGTTAAGGAACCATACACAGTGCATTTGTGAAAAATCTTTAGGGCATCTTAACGTGCCGTTTTTGTTTTCAATGCAGTACATGCGGAGACCTTCTGGGATGCTTTCTCTTGGAACATTTTTGCCCACGGGTGTTGCCTGAGGCCTTACAGCAAGAAAGGTGCCTTTCTCAATATCATGAAGCGCAAAAGCACCGATTCCCGCATTCGGGATTGTTGATGGTTTTAAACGAAAAGAAAATTGATTGGTCCTGCGGGCCAATATAACGAAATCAATCAGCGAGCCAGCGACATCTCTCGCAGTTCCAACCGTCGGAAAATAATGCAAACTCAGATCCGGGTTCGTGTTGATCTCAATAATAGTCCAAAATTGATCCTCAAGTGGTCTGCTGATGTCTTGAGCGACGATGTCGATGCCGACATGGGGCGGATCAAACACAGCCATGCGTGCCTTCACCGCAATGGGCGCAAAGTCGGGGTGAACATGATCAGTGACATCCCGGCAGGTGCCACCAACACCGGTATTGGCCACTGTGCTCAGTTGCACGCTGCAACCTGCGTCAGGCACGGAGTCTTGCGTTCGTCCCTGAGCACGGAGATAACGCTGCTCGGAAGGCCCGAGCACAATCGGGCATTGGGCCAAGCAGGGATCATGTTCGCGCTCTCGATTTTGTGCCGCGACCAGTGCTTGGATGCTGTGTTGGCCATCACCCAGGATCTGAGCAGGCAGGACTTCCGCGGCCGCGACTAGGGCGTTGCCAACGACGAACAGGCGGTAGAGATGGCCTGCTGCATAGTCCTCGACCAAGATCTGCTTCGCCTTGGTCTGGAGCGCCAGTTGCCAGGCCTGTTCGAAAGTCTCCAGGTCGGTCACCTCGGTGGTCACACCGCGACCCCAGGAGCCTGATACGGGTTTGATCACGACGGGGCAGCCCCGACGTTGTAGGTAATCCCAGGCTTCGGCCTTCTGATTCGACCAGAAGCGTTGTCCGTTGGGCGTTGGTAGTCCGTTGGCGTCCAGCAACTGCTTCGTCCAAGCCTTATTGCTGCTGGTGGCGCGCCGCGCCACTGCCCGAGTGCCCGGTGACATGGTGTTGTAGAACAGGTATGGACGCTCTCCGTCCGTGATCCGGGTCACTTTCGAGGTGAGTCGCTTGGCGTCTAGTCCACGCGCTCGGGCGGCATGACGCAATAATTGCCCTTCCAATCGAGCGTCGAGGGCAAAGTCTTTCCCTGCGGGTGGATCAAAGACCGCTGCGGGACGCAGGCTGGGCGCTAGCTCCGAGGCGGGCCATTGCTTCCTCAGGCTCAGGGCATAATCCAGTAGTTCATCGGCGAGATTCAGCGCCGGACCCGAGGTCGGAAAGGCCAGGTCAGCAATCGCCGGTTTGCTGTCGATCTCGAGGATGCTGACCGTCTGACTGGAACGACTCTGCGCGGGATCGTCGCAGATCAGTGACACCGAAGCGAGGTGCAAGCCAGAGAGATTCTGCACCGCCTGTTCGGCCAACGCGCGCAAGGAGGGATGGAGGCGGTCGCCGAGCGCTACCGTATCGCTGCCATTGGTGACACTGGCTACATTGGACAGCTGCAGCGACTGCCCCGGATCGAGAATGCTCTCCATGCTGAAGGCAGAGTCTTCCAGCAACTCCTGCCGCACTCCTGGCCATTGACGCAGCCAGGGGTTGTGCGATCGGCGCTCCTGGCGCGCCTGAATCAACGTGGCCACTGTGTCGCGGCCATTGCCAGTGATCGAGACGGGCAGGCATTCGTAAGCCCCGATTGCGCGCCCGCCTAGCACCAGGATGCGGATGTTGCGCCCGATCAGCGTCTGCTCCAACATCACGCGCGGTGCGTATTGGCGTGCCAGCTGCCAGGCTGAAGCCAGTTCTTCTAGGCTGCGAACGACCGGGGTGACGCCACGGCTCTTGGCGTGGACGACGGGTTTCACGCAGAACGGCGGGTTGAGCTCGACGCCATCGGACAGGCGCTGTCGGACAACGTCCTGCATGGCTTCCAGACTGGAGAAGACCGAACCCTGGGTGGTGGGCAACCCCTGGCGATTGAGAAGCGCGATGGTGCGATGCTTATAGGTGGTGATGGCGGTGGCGAGGATGGAGTGCTCTGGCGAATTGCGGCGAAAGATCGGCCCGGGCTCGCCGCTGTTGGGGGTGATTTCGACATAGCCGGCCGGGTGATTGATGAGTGTCAGGTTGCGACGGATCGCCGCTTGGAACAGGAGGTCTTCCGTGAACGAGGGGCGGTTTGTCCGTGACGGGGAAGCGGCTGAAGCGGTGGTCGTGACCTGAGCGGGTGCGGGGGCTGCAGGAGTGGATGTGCCAGCTGGCGTCTTGTGCGGCTGTTTGGCGGTCGCGGCAGCATCGCTGTCTATCAGGCGGACAATGTCACCAAAATCCGAATCCCGCCGCGAGCCCTTGATGAGGATGACATCGTCAGTCTGGGCCAGCTCCTGTAAGTGCCGAACCACCTCCGCGGCCTGGTCGCAGTGCGGACCCAGCAGCGCATCGGGCAGTTTGGCTCTCAGAAAGTGCATCTCTGGGCCGTGGGTGATCACCAATTCCACGCCGGTTGCCAGCAGCGGCTGGGCCAGATCCTCATGCAGTGGTTGGGCGAGGTCGCCGAGGTGAACCATGCGACCAAGCACCGCGATTTTCCGTCCTCCCGGCGGTGGCGCCGCCTCCGCCAAGACCTGAAAGGCGTTGAGCATGGAACTGACGGTGGCATTGTAGCTGTCGTCAATCAGGGTGACATCGCCACGGCGGAGCCTGACGCGGTGATGCCGAACGCAGCCCGCGTTAGGCGTGAATCCTTCCAATGCCTCGGCGGCGGCCGAAAGATCCTGGCCCAGGGCGAGGATCACCGCCAAGGTTGCTGCTGCATTGCGGATCATCCCCGGACTGGGCAAGGGCAGGTTGAAGGTGATCCGGCCTTGCGGGGTATCTAGCGTGACCAGGCTTTCGAGTCTGTTGCCCGTGTTGATATTGGTTGCGTCTAGGATGCGGATCTGCGCCTGACGACGGGTGCCGAAGACCAGGATTTGCTCGGCATGTTGAGCCGCTTTGTGACGCACCTTCTCGTAAAACGGAACATGCTCGCCGATCACTGCCACGGCCGGGCCGGTCAGGCCATCGAAGATCCGTGACTTCCAGCGCGCGGTGTCCTCGACAGAGGATACGCTCCGATCAGACTGGGAAATGCCAATTTCCGTGATCACCGAAATGGTCGGCCGGATCAGTCGGGTCACCGGCCCGCGTTTCATCCAGAGCGCGCTTTGGGCGATCTCGATGACGGCCGCGGCGTGCTCGGGATGCAGATTGGCCAGCAGGGCAAGGGCGTCAACGCGGGAATTGTAGTTGCCCTGTGTCGCCAGGACCGGATCACCGAGATCGGGCACGGGCGCTGACAGGGCGTTCAGCGTGTGCCGCAGCATGGCCACGGTAGTGGACTTGCCCGCGGTGCCAGTCACCGCCACAAGGGGGCCTGAGTAGCGTTGCCGAGCCGCTAGGGCTAATTCCAACAAGGCTTGAACTGGATCAGCAACCTGCAAGAGCGGGAAGTCGGCTGGCAAGCCAGCGACGGGTCGGGAGATCATGGCGCCGGCCAGGCGCGAGGTCAGCGTCGGCAGTTGGGTGTGGCGGTCATAGGCCTGCTTGGGCCGCGTCGACTGGGCATGACGCATGCGCTGGGCCGAGTCATGGGCAACAAAGAAAAACGGTTTGGGCAGTCGGCGGATGTGGAACATCCGGTAAGAGACCGAGCGAACCGACCAATCCGCCGGCGGCGCCACCAGCCAGGTTCCGCCGGTGACCTCTTGGAGCTGAGCCGCGGTCCAGGTTTGTCCTGGCTGGCATTGGTGAACAGAGGTTGGAAACTCGGTTCGGTACGACGGGGAGTCGGTTGCGGAGGCCAGGGACGCGAGCCCGGGAATCCGCAACTGAACGACTGGGCCAGGGTAAGGCGGAACATCCTGATGACGGTTGGAAAGAATGCCCACTTCGATGCGTAGGTCGACATTGATCAGCTTCTGCAGCCGAGGTGCGCGCAGCCCACAGAGGTCCCGGTAGATCACGCCTGGCTGCCATCGGCTCGTGGGGGCCAGCCAGTCACAGGGATCATGATCCATGCCTTCGCCCCAGGCAGGCATGGAACTGGGTTTAATCGGCACGGCGCGAATAGCCAGACGAATATCAGTCGGAATAGGGGCCTC
Organism: Lamprobacter modestohalophilus; assembly: GCF_016583905.1. GTDB lineage: Bacteria > Pseudomonadota > Gammaproteobacteria > Chromatiales > Chromatiaceae > Lamprobacter > Lamprobacter modestohalophilus. The sequence continues at coordinate 4,970 of NZ_NRRY01000007.1, forward strand.
GCAACGCCAGAAGCTTTCCACCCAGAGTATCCGACGCTCGGTGACGATCAGCGGCTTAACCTGGAGTCCGAGCAGTGTCAACGGCCCCAAAGGAACTGGATCGATCCGAGCGGATGGAGGCACGTGCTCCACGGCTACGCTGGCCGTGGTCGACGTCATCGGCGCTTCGAGGGGGGCGAGCGCATACCGGGTATAGGGGGCCGGCGGTAATGTGCTGTTGATGGCCCGCCGGGGGGGAGATAGCCTGATCTGTCCGCTATGATCCTCTGCATCCAGGACGACGGATGTGCCCAACTCCGAGCAGAGCCAGGCGAAATGATCGGTGGCCGTGCGGGCGTTGCGTCCCGATAGCTGGATCGTGTAGCCAAAGCCGATGCCAATGGGAATGAATCGAACGCGTTCGACGCCCTGGTGGCTGATCTCGAGGGCGAATAGCCCGCCGTGCTTCGGTGTCTCGCGGACTTCATCAAACAACAGATTGCCCGCATCATAGAGAATCGGGCGTTGTCGAAAGCGTTCGACGCCTTGTACACAATGGGCGCTGCTGCCCAGCACCGCATCCGCTCCGGCGTCGATGATCGCGTGGGCCAGGGCTTTGGTGCGCGGCTCCGGTCTTTCCTGCTGGTTGCGGCCCCAATGCACGGCCACCAGAACCACATCAGCCTGTTCGCGAACCGCCGTGATGCGAGGCGCTAGCGTGTCTTGCCACAGGGCCGGGGTGTCTGGATCAAGATAGGCACCTCCCGGATGGTCTTTGGTTGCGGCAAACAGGGGTTTCGTGGCGTCCAGGCTGAACAACGCGACGTTTAGGGTTCCGGCACGGCGCACCACCGGTTGGAGGGCTGCCTCCAGATGAGAACCGCTGCCGGCCTGTCCGATGCCGACACGATCGAGCCAGCGGCCTTGTTCCAGCAAGGCCTCGGGTCCGTAATCGCCGCTGTGATTGTTGGCTGTTGCGACAATATCGATATGCGCGCTGGTCAAGATGCGCAGCATTTCTGGCCGAGCCCGATAATAATGGGGGGCTTTATTGCTCCCTTTGCCTCCCTGTTCCCCAACGGTGGCCACCACGCATTCCAGGTTGGCAATGCGCAGGTCGGCGGTGCGCAGGGCAGGGATTCCGCCTAAGACGTTTTCCGCGCCGATGCTCGCGGTCAGATAATGCTGCCTTCGTCCTAAATTGATATCTCCGCCCCAAATGACCACGGCCCGATCGGGTCGTAGGCTGCTATCCAGTTTGCTCGACGCGGTTCGATGAGGCTTCGCCGCAGGTTTCTCAGCCTGCACCTTGGAGGCGGACGAAGCGACTTGTGGCAAGGGGATTAACCCGTCCCACAGGCGATACTGAACGGCCTGAGCCGCCTGGGTCATCTTGGCGAGCAGTTTTGGAGCCAAGTCGGTCGGGTAAACAATCAGGTTGTAGAGCGGATGTTCGGTCGGTTCCCAGACCCGCAGCCAGTGGCGCCGCGCCATGAAATTGACCGCGTTGACATCTCCTTGGTTGAACGCCTGCTCCAGGGTTCGCAAAAAAAGCAGGTGGCTGGGTGCGCAGTTGGCAAATGCCTCCTGGTAGCCAACCTTCCACAAAAACAAAACACCGTTCATGCGCACCGCAAATTGGGCCGCGATATCCTGACCATCGGCCTCTAAGAACCCCCATTCTAGCCAACCGTCGCGGGCGAATTGCTTGGCTGCGGCGAGATATAAAGGTGGATCGCCGGGCAGATCCTGGATCGAGCTACTGCGCTTACCCTTCCAGCCACTGTGTTCCACGGCCATGAAGCGGGCGAAGTTGTCCTCAACGCTCCGAGACCCCTCCCGGCAGCGATAGGTCACCAGTGCACGTTCCTTGAGCCGGCGTTCTTGGCGAAACAGCTCACGCCGGAACTTACTACCCAAAGTGCTCAGAAATGCGCTGAAATCATTGGGCAGCGCGATGCGATGCTCCAGACCGGATTGCCGAAACATCAGGCTGAGCCTGTCCGGATGCTGCTGAAAAGCGGCGAAGATGGGCGATGTCGAGGGTACCTGACGCCAGCGCAGAATCGGTGGACCCGAGCTCATCGCGGATAAATGACGAAAGCAGGCTTGGAGAATCACCGCTTGATTGGAGTGCGCTAGCAGATCAACGCGAACGGTATGGTACTCATCGACAGGGGCGCGGAAGTGGTGCTGAGCCCTGCCGAGTCCATGCGCCCGAAATCCCCCGACTAATGGCAAAACGCCGACCAGGCGTTGACCCTGGTAGGCAAGCAAGCAGCACATCTGCTCCGTGGGGCCGAGTTTGTGGCTGTAGAAGGCCTTCAGCCAGCCGTAACTTTGGGTGGGGTAGGCGGCAGGGCATTCATGGATCAACTGATTCCATGCGGTGGCATGCGCATCTAGCTCACGCGGATGGGTGGCTGCAATGACCTGGAACTCCGTGTTAGGCGATATGGATATCTCATCGCAACGCTTCATTGCCATCACTCAATTAGGGCTGTTGATGCAGGCGCGTTTCTCTTTCTGCGAGACCTGTCCTTGGCAGAGGTGCAGGCTTATGTATTACCTTTTGCTAGATGTGGATAATCCCTCTGCAGTTGGGCGAACCGCAGCAGCAAGAAAATTGCGTATAAGTTTGCTTCATGTTTTTCTCTAGGTCTGCAGTCAACTCTTCGCCAGCTTTAACATTTCGTTGCGCGATGTAATCGCCCTTCTTATTGCAATACAGGTTCGGATCGCAGCTGTGATTGATAAAGTAGCAGATCCCTAGGCTGTTGATGTCTTTTGGCGCATGGAGTCCTTTTCGGTCTTTGTAGCAGTACTGGATGAGTTTGTAGCGCGTAGCCTCATCTAATGTTTCGAACTCAGCCCAAGTGATCAACCGGGTTTCATCAAAGTATGCGTAAGGGGCGACTATTTCGTCTACCACAAAGTCGACTAAGGCGAAAAGTCCCACTTGGCCTGGTACCATCGTTGATGGACGCAGTTCGTAACGTGCTTGGCTGTAGCGGGTTACCGGATGACGAGCCTCATTGGTGTCTGGGCTTAGGCCTCGGGTTTCCGACTCTCCAGCGTTATTGGATAGGGAGCTTGTAGCCCGAGATGCCAGCCGAGTAACCTGCTTACCCGTGTAAGCGATATGAAATCCAGTGGGTCGAAAGCGTTGTTTCATTTCTCCCAGTCCGCGATCTCCTCCATCTGAGCCGTCATTAACGATTTCGTAGTCCTGCATGGTTGAAATAAAATGCTGGCGTATAAAATAGCCAAGATCTGCGTTATTCGGATCAGCGATGGATAATAACAAGCATCCGACATTTGGTCTTATTTCTCCCCCAAAGGTCAATGCGCGGACCTGTTGATTGACAAGATAGACAAAGCCATTCAAGTCTCGGTTGTCGAGTTGCGGAGCAAAATGAAAAGCGTTTAGGGCATAGCGCCGCTGAAAAAACACAGAGTCCGATTGTTTTTCTTTTTGCCTCTCCCAGTCGTTAAGAAGCTGACGGCATTGTGCGGCATATTCCGGGCCGTAGGGTTGGATGTCGATCTCCATCCGTCTGCTTGCGAGACTGATTTTGCGTCGCAGATTCTGAAACTGGGAGCCAGCTAGGCTGGAAAGTGCTTGTGGCGAAAAGAGATACTGTGGGTTACGCTTGGTGAGACGAAAGAGTTTTAATTGCCGCAGCTGCGGCATGTCTTGTTCGTCAATGAAATAGATCCTGGAGTTGTCCGATTGATTGAAATCATTGCTGCGTTCCAAAGCACCAAGCAATGCCGATTCCTGATAAGGGAATGGTGGGAAGACAAGGTCCAGACGGTTCTTCCTTGCATATTGATGTCTGAACACACAGAGAGAGCCGTTGCGTTCTTCCCAAAGATAGCGAGCGCTTTGGGAGCCAAGACGGACAAAAAGCAGATAGGGGAAATAGAAGTTCCAGCCCCGCTGTTGCCCTGCGATAACTGCCTGCTTGAACCTTGGTAAATCGGTCAACTGCAGAGGGTGCAGATCGCTGAGCAAGGGATTGCTCATGAGCAGAGGGTTGCTCGACTGTGCTGAGAGCACGGAGATCGGTGAGCGCTGAATGACAGACAGAAGAACGGCATCGCTACCTGCGTATGGCCTTGGCCTGCGGCCCATCTGAAGGCGTTAATCCATCAACGCCTTTCTGTTGCTGTGTCTGTGCTGGATCGGCTTTGAAGAGCGACTCAGCATGTGGCTTCACCGCTAGCGGCTACCCCGGCTAACTTTGCGAACTAAAAAAAGACCGCTTAGGAGTAGCACAAGCGTTCCGGGGGCCGGCACGTCGAAAGGGTCTCCAATGAGAGTTTGACCACCAGTCACTGGCTGAAACAAAAGGACTTGGCTTCTGTCTAGCGATTCGCTGGATACCATTTGATTGAAGGCGTGAGAGAGTAACGTTTCGCCTTTGTTGCTCAATCCAGTCACTGAGAAGTGTCCGTCAGTGATATCTAGACTAGTGTTGGTTGAATCGTAATCGTCGTACAGGCTTTCCCAGATGCCAACCTGAATTGCGCCACTTATCCATCGATCAGCAGGGTTTAGCCAGTTTCGATCGCCGAAGGTGTATTGGTATTGGTCTTCAAGTACGTCATTGACTGCGCCAAGAAAATCCAAAACGTTGTTCAAGTTACCAGTGGCAGTAATTGTTTCTTCGCTAGGCCACCACCACGGCCCCCGAGTAATTGTTCTTTGAGTTGTCGTAGTGGGGGCGCCAGCTGCGTCATCATCGAACGCATATACGCTGTATTCAACGAAACCTGCCGTCTCGAGATCATTGAAGATATCGAGGCAGTACAAGATGACTTGATCTTGGCTACGATAGAGCGTCGTAATATCGAAGTCCTCGTTTCCAGCAGACTTTGCTTCGCCATCGAAAGCGCCCGCCCTTATTCCTTGCCACCAATCGTTATGATTTTTCCTTGCATCAGGGTTATAATCGTAATCAAAACGAAGGTTAACCCCATCGTAACCAATCAGAAAAGGATCTGCCGGATTTTCAGAGAATCTGAACTCAACGCTCCCAACCGATTGCATATTATTAATGGTCAACGACGGCGTGGCTAGCGTTGCTGTTGCGCTCAAAGATAAGGCGAGCGTCGCGGCTACCAGTGAAACTTTCGGGATGCGGCAAGGAGTTTTTTGGTTCTGGTGAGCCGCTTTATCATTGGTACTCGAGTGGGTCATCGTTGTTACTCTCTGGATAGGCTCTAGTTGACTGAAATATAGTGTATTTATTGTTTTTTGTCAATTCAGATCGCGCAGCCTCGGGGGATATGTCAACGCACGTCGTTTCACTCGTGTTGAGACACCCTTGTCATTCTGAGGCGGTGCATGCAAGCTGCCCACGCTCATGCAAGGCTAGTGCCATTGTCTAGTGAAGTGAATGCGCGAGCGGTCCTTGCGTTCTCAGCGTTTCCCTCAGTGACTCGATTGAGGCTGTCAGTGGCAGTTCCTGTCACCTGACGCTGACAAATTCTGCCAGCCTGGTATCTCGTAATGTCAACGTCTCTCGGACTTCCTGTGAAAGCTCGAGCCATAGCCCCAGTGTCGACCGACTTGCCACCGCCCGTCTATCCCCTCGGAGCGCTGGAAGCGCCGGAGCGTCGTCTGCCCGGCGATCATCTGACGCCTGGTGACGCCGCCTTGCTCGCGATGCTACGTGCCGCGCTTCAGGCTATTGCCCCGGACTGGGAGGCTCTTCGTGTGGCGGTCGCAGGTGCGCAGGGACTTCGCCAACGCTGCGACCGGGTGGTGCTGATTCTCTACCAAGCCTCTGAGCAGCGTCTGATGGTCGTGCGCAGTGGCGGCGGGGGGTTATATGAGGCCCTGGAGCAGGCGTTAAAGGCGTTGAAACGGCATCCGCGCATCGGCGCCTTTGCGGTCGCTGACCAGGAGCGTTGCCGAATCCAGCTGGACATCATCGCTCAGCCCCCGGTGCCCTGTGATATTCGTGAAATCGGCATGTCCAGAAGTGGCGCCCTGCACTTCGAGATCGGTCTTGATGGCCTCGTGCTGGAGCGCGATGGCAAGCGTATCTACGTCCTACCGGGCGATGCCTATGTCCATTCCTACATGAGCATGAAGCAGCTGCGACGTCGCTTGACGCGGCTGTACGGCAACGATGTGCTGGACGCCTGCTCGTTCGCTCGCTTCACCAGCGAAAGCTACATCAGCTTTGGCGACCGCTGGGTACGATTGTGGCGTGGTCATCCGCTGAATGGTTCGCTCACCCGGGCGCGGTTGGTGGAGGCAACAGAACTGGCAGTCGACCACATCCTGAGGAATCAGCAAGCTGATGGCCGCTTCCTTTACTACTACAACGCGGCGCTGGACAGCCGCCGCGACCACGAGCACCCCAACCGCGACCCCGACAGGAACCCGTTTTACAACATCGTTCGCCACAGCGGCGGTATCCTGACGGGGCTCTACCACGCGCGCCTCACCGGGAGCGATCGGGCGCTTGAACCGATGCGGCGGGCCATCGACTACTTACTCGCCCAGACCCGGGCGTATCAGACGCGTGACGGCAGGGAGGCGCATTACATCTACTACAATCGTAAGGGCAAGCTGGGCGGTAGCGGTGTCGGACTCTATGCGCTGGCCGAACATCGCCGGCTGACGGGCGACCGTTACTACGACGAAGCGGCGCGGCGACTCGCCAACCACATCGCCGAGCAGATCACAGACAGCGGCGAGTTTATCTACTACAAGGTCTACTTAGACAAAGAGGTCACCGAGGCCGACAACGGGGACTACTTTTCTTTCTATTATCCGGGCGAGGCGCTGTGTGGCTTAGCGGGCTACTCTTTGTACATCCTAGAGGACGACGTCGAAAAGGCTCGTCTCCTGGCCGCTGTGCATCGCGCGCTGCGCTTCCTCATCGTGGAGCGACCGCGCACCCGAGCAAGCGAATACCGCGCCTTGCCCTCGGACGCCTGGCTGATGATGGCGATTATGGAGTTTTGGGACGAACCGGCCTTTCGTCGCGATCTCTACCGGGACTTCGTCTTCACAGATGCCGATGCGATGGTGCGGCAGATGTATACGGTTGATGATGCGCCTTATCCCGACTATGCAGGCGCCTTCTTCTACGAATTCGGTGAGTATCCTTACGCCGATGGTGCCCGTGCTGAAGGGCTAATGGCCGCCTTCACCCTTGCGCACAAGGTGGGAGACAAAGCGCGCATGACCCTTTATGGCCGCGCATTGAGACTGCTGGCTTGGGCGACGATGCATTTGGTCAATACCCCAGAGTCGATCTATTTTGCCGCTAACCCAGACGTCGCGCTGGGCGGCATTCGTTTTAAGTACACGCGCCAGTGGTTTCGTATTGATACCATTCAGCATGTCTGTGCTTTTTATCTGAAAATGATGCTGGATGGCCGCGTCGCTTTATCGGATGTGACTGCAGCGAGCAATGAGGAGAGTGCAACATGAGAAAGCCTTTTTCTGACACATTTAGGTTCATCCTGACTGTTTTGTTACTTGCATGGGTGTTGCCGACCGCTGCAGGCTGGAAAGACGGTCGCGAAAGTCTGCAGGAGCGGCTGCCGGTTGGGAGCGATTACGAAATCTTCTACTCGCTTTCCGGGCCTCACGCCTTTTTCGGTGGTCTGGTGCTCGAGGGTCTGGCGGAGCAGATCAACCTGGCTGTGCGGGTCTACGGTCAAGAGCTTGGTTTGGCGCCGCCGCTCGCCCTGCGGCGCTACGCCGAGGTGCGGCGCATCGATGTTCATGTACTGGACCTCGGCGATCGCAATGGCTCGGCCGCAGACGGTGTACACATCTTTGACTACCAGCACTTTGGGAGCGAGGGACCGGCGCTGACCCTGGCGATCTCGAATGATTGGCAGCCTCCGAATCGCACGCCGGAGCATGAAGTGTTTCATGCCTATCAATACGCCTACACCTTTTTCAAGAACCCCTGGTTTCTCGAGGGGCTAGCTCGCAGCATGGAAAACCTGTTCCGCGACGGTGGTTGGAAGAACGAACCCCTACCGGATAACGACGAGGCGCTGGAAGCGGTTTTGGCTGAGAGCTATAGGGCCGACCGGATGTGGAATCGTCTCGCTTTGTTGTGCGATCCAGGCTGCGAGCGCGAACCGCGGACACTGCATGATGGCTGTGAAGAATCCGATCCTCCAGTCTGTGGTCGTGCTTTGGTGCGACCCTTATTAGTGGCCTTGGATATCGCTGATGATCAAGCGGCTGATGACCGCGATCTCTCACTGACGTACTGGCCCGAAGACGAGCAGCGGTCCGAAGAGAACGAACCCTACATGTTGGAGGCGCTGGCTGATGTGATTGCGTCGCGCTGCCCGATCGCGTCCAACGTTGAATTGGCAGCTTTTCATGACCTGTTGATGCAGCGAGTCGATACGCTGCGCAGAGATGCCAGACAGCAATGACTGTTCGCCGATGAGCGCTCTGCCTGACGACTTTGCCGTCGCCTGGGATCGACTCGCTGGCCTGGGCTGGCGACCTGAGCAGATTGAGTGGGTTGAGCGCCCCTCGCAAGGGGAGCGCAATCAAGTCTATCTCTTGCGCCATGCTGGCGAATCCGCAGTGATCCGGCTGCCGCATGCAGGGCCGAAGGCGGCGGACAGGTCAGCGCGCGAGATACACAACCTCAATGCAGCCGCCGCGGCCGGTGTCACGCCGGCGCCACTGCTCGCCGATCCGACAGACGGCTTGCTGTTGCTGCCCTATCTCCACGGAGAACATCCAAAACCAGGCATGGTCCGGCGAGAGGCTGCTATCCGCCTGGGGCGTTGTCTCCGAAGCCTACACCGCGATACAGCCCCTTTTCGCTCGGGAACCGATATCCTGCGCCGTATTCGCCGGCGCATGGCCGGCGTTGCTGCGGAGGCCGATGAAGCCCGTCGGCATGCCGCTGGTCTGCCGAGTGTTGTCAGGGCGATGGAACCGGTGGTGGCAACACTGAAACGCACCGCACCGTTGCCCGTTCCCTGTCATGGCGACCTGGTGCTCGGAAACATCATCGACAATGGCGATCGGGTTCATTTCATCGACTGGGAAACCTCCACAGCCGGCGATCCACACCAGGATATTGCCAACCTGTGCCTAAGGGCACGCCTAGAGGGCGCGCCGCGTGCTGCGCTTCTCGAGACCTGTTTTGATGGTGACTCGGAGCGCTCTTTGCATCAGGCGACCGCAAGGGTCAGGCTATGGGAGCCGGCTTGCGCCCTCGACAAGGCCCTCGCGTACTGGAGAAATGGGGTCCGTTCGGGCGACGTCGATCCTCGGGTCGCAGGCTGGACGCAGCGTTGCTCAGCGCTGTTGGCTGCGCCCGGCATGCGTGCTGCCCATCTTGTTCTCGATCTCGAGACGGCAGCTTTGTGAACCCGCTTTAGATACTGAAGATCTTTGAACCCGCTGATCCTGAGAAGATGATGGTAAACCCGCCAGCGTTGTTGGACCGACGTCTCTCGGTCGCGCCGATGATGGACTGGACTGATTCGCATTACCGTTCCTTTGCGCGATTGCTGTCTCGGCACACTCTGCTCTACACAGAGATGGTGACGACCGGCGCGCTGGTCCACGGTGATCGCGCGCGTTTCTTGCATTTTGACCCAGCTGAGCATCCGCTGGCGCTGCAGCTCGGCGGCTCCGATCCGGCTGATCTGGCACGTTGCGCGCAAATGGGTGCCGACTGGGGCTATGACGAGATTAACCTCAACGTCGGCTGCCCGTCGGATCGGGTACAGAACGGGCGCTTCGGTGCCTGCTTGATGGCCGAGCCGGCGTTGGTGGCCGACTGTGTTGCAGCGATGAAGGCTGCGGTTACGATCCCGGTCACGGTCAAGAGCCGCATCGGGATCGATGATCGAGATAGTTATGAGGATCTAGTGGCCTTTACGCAAGCGGTGGCCGCGGCTGGCTGCGATGCGCTGATCGTGCACGCGCGCAAGGCTTGGCTGCAGGGCCTGAGTCCGCGCGAGAACCGCGAGGTGCCACCATTGCGCTGGGACTGGGTGCTGGCGCTCAAGCGGGATTTTCCGGCGTTGCCGATGGTGCTCAACGGCGGCGTGACGCGTCTGGATCAGGTCGAGGAGCTGCTCAGCGAGCAGCAGATCGACGGCGTGATGATTGGTCGCGAGGCCTATCAGAATCCTTGGCTTTTGGCCGATGTAGATCGGTGCCTCTTTGGTGCTGAGAATCCTGTAACGACGCCGCAGCAGGCGCTAGACGCCTACATCCCTTATGTTGAGCGACAGCTGGCCGATGGAGTGCCACTGGCATCAATGACTCGGCATCTGCTTGGACTCTTCCATGGCTGCCCAGGGGCCAAGGCCTGGCGGCGCACGCTGAGCGAACAGGCGCATCGCCCTGGGGCTGGGATTGAGGTGCTAAAGGCCGCCGCTGCTCAGGTCAGGCCGCGCGAGGCTCTGCTTGCTGATGCATGATGCTCTGACTGCTGATGCTTGATGCCCTGACTGAGCCCGCTGGAGTGGCCCGCATCCGTTCTCAGCTGCTTGCAGGAGGGCAGCTCGACGCACCGGCTGGGTGCTACCAACGCCGGTTCAGGCTTGTGCCGAACGCTCGGCTCAGACGCTCCATGCGCATTGGGCGCTGGGGGAGCGCTTGGCCTAAGTCTCGGCTGGGTTGGTTATTACCGGCCGGCTTGGTCCGGGCCTGATGAACTGGCTCTTTGTCACACTCATTTGTGCCTTCAGCGTCGCCTCGGCCGATGCGGCCACCAAGGCCTGGCTGCAGGGATTCTCGGCGCGGGAGCTGACGTTGATCCGCTTCACGTTGACGGGTGCGCTGCTCTCACCGCTGCTATTCTGGTTACCGGATTTGAGTCAGTTGCCGGCGCCGTTCTGGGCCTGGCTGATTGTCTTGGCGCCACTCGAGATTGGCGCGATGCTGCTCTACATGGCGGCGATTCGCGATCATCCGCTGTCGCTGACCTTGCCGTATCTGGCCTTTACGCCGGTGTTCTCGATGGCGATCGCGGCGCTGGTGTTGGGCGAACAGGTGAGTCCGGGCGGACTGCTCGGTGTGCTGCTGATCGTTGCCGGGGCCTGGCTGCTCAACGTCGAGCATGCGCAGCGCCATGACTGGCGAACTTGGTTGCGGCCGCTCGGCGCGATCCGTTGGGAGCCAGGCTCGCGCATGATGCTCGGCGTCGCGCTGCTCTATGGGTTGACCTCGACACTCGGCAAGGTGGCCCTGCTGTATCTGCCCTCGGCTGCGTTTGGTGCCTTTTACTTTGCCGTCATCGGCCTGATGGCGATTCCACTACTGCTGCTGTTGCCGGTCGGCGGCGCGCGATTATCGTTGCGCCCGGCGTTGCGGCGCTTGACTCGCCGACCTGGCGCCGTGCTTGCTGTCGCTGCGCTCAATGGGGTCATGGTGTTCACCCATTTCATGGCACTGCGCCTGACCGAGGTGGCCTATATGATCGCGGTGAAGCGCAGCAGCCTGTTGTTCGGCATCCTCTATGGCGCGCTGTTGTTTCGCGAGCCGAATCTGGTCAGCCGCGCGCCAGGCGGGGTGCTGATGTTGGCTGGCGTCTTCGTCATTCTTCTGGCGGGATGAGCGGTTGCGATTGGCTCACTCGCAATCTGCCGAGGCAGCGGTAACGTCTCCTGTTCCTCAAGACTCTTGATCTAAAAATCGATGACAGAGCAAGCCTGCAAAGGCGCAATAGGCGAATCCTGCACTGATGGCGATCAAGCCTAGGCTGAAAACGGCGTTCCTACCGGTTGTTGGCCCTGCCGCGCGCGTGCTGATCCTGGGCTCGATGCCGGGCGAGGCGTCATTGCGGCAGCAGCAGTATTACGGTCATCCGCGCAACGCCTTTTGGCCGATCCTTGGCGAGCTGCTTGGGATACCGGTGCAGGCGAGCTATGTCGAGCGTTGTGCGGCGCTGATCGCGCGCGGGATCGCGCTCTGGGATGTGATCGCGGCTTGCGAACGCCCGGGGAGTCTCGATCAGGCGATTCGGCCAGAGACGATTCGCGTTAACGATTTCGGTGCCTTCTTCGATGCCGCCCCAGGGATTGTTCAGGTCGTCTTCAATGGCGGCACGGCGGAACGCGAGTATCGGCGGCGGGTCCTTCCCGGCCTAAAGCGCTCATACCGAGAGATTGAAAGGCATAGGCTGCCCTCGACCAGTCCGGCGCATGCGTCGTTGCGGTTCGAGCAGAAGCTAGCGGCCTGGCGCTCTATTCTCGACTGGCTAGTGGTATAGATCCGAGTGGTTAAACGGCTCAAGGGCTGTTTACCCCGCTTCCAAGCGCGCTGATCGCGATGCTGTATCTACCGTCGCGAACAGGCGTCGTTAACCACGTGGTTAACCATCAGTGCTCGCGGTGCAATGTTCTCGGATCTGCATTCTCGTTCGAGACTTCCAGCTTGATCAAGACCGCCTCACCCCACGCTGGATGAGTCCGTCGCCGAGCTTGTCTCGGATGGCATCGAGTGTCTGATCCAGCTTGTCAGTGGTCAGCGTTGAGGGCTGCGGTTCGCTGGCCGCGAAGAGATCGGGCTGTGTTGGGCAGGCCGCCGGCTCCCAGCCGGAGAGACCAACCCCGATGAGCCGTACCGGTCGACCGCGCCAAGGACTTGACGCGAACAGCTCCCAGGCGGTCTGAAAGATTAGCTGGTCGCTCGCCGTGCGCTGGCTCAGGGTTCGCGAACGGCTGTGGGTCTCGAAGGGCTGCAGACGTAGTTTGAGCGTCACTAGTGCACCTGCAAGAGCCTGATGTCGGGCGAGGTAGCCGACCTCCTGAGCGGCCCAGTGCAGGGTCTCGCGCAGCTGCTGCTCATCGGTGACATCCTCGCCAAAGGTGGTCTCCTTCGAGATCGATTGCCGCTGCGTCACCGGCTGCACCGCGTCGTCGGCGATGCCGCGCGCCTGCAGATGCAGCGCCGTGCCGGCGCGCGCGCCCAAGGCCTGGCGCAGGCGCTCGAGGGGCTGATGCCGGACATCGCCAACCGTCTTCAGGCCCATCGCCAGCAAACGCGGCGTGGTCTTGGTGCCAACCCCACGCAGCACTGAGATCGGCATCGGGTCCAAGAACGCCTGCACCTGCTCCGCTTCGACCACGCGCAGCCCATCCGGCTTGCTGGTTTCTGAGGCCAGTTTGGCGATCAATCGATTGGGTCCGATGCCGACCGACGCGGTCAGCCCGGTCTTGTCCTTGATCAGCGCCTTCGCGCGCTCGCCGATTTGCTGGGGCGTACCGATCAGACGTTCTAGCCCGGAGACATCGAGATAGGCCTCATCAATGGAGACCTGCTCGATGAGCGGCGAGAGCTGCTGTAGCAGGCGCATGATCTGCTGCGAGACCTCGGCATAGCGCGCCATGTCCGGGCGCCGATAGATGGTCTCCGGTGGCAGCCGGCGCGCCGCTTGGGCGATGGGCATCGCCGAATGCACGCCATAGCGGCGGGCCTCGTACGAGCAGGTGGCCACCACTCCGCGACCACCGGGTTGCGCGCCGACGACCAGCGGGCGACCGCGCCATTCGGGATGATCGCGCTGCTCGATCGCCGCATAGAAGGCGTCGAGATCCAGGTGCATGATCAGGCGGCCGGGATGATGCGTTGGCATTGGGTCTGATGCGTTTGCATTGGATCTGATGCGTTGGCATTGGATCGGTGGTCTTGTCGTCTGGTCCTGCCAGGTCACTCAGGCGTCTTTTTAGCAGTTCTTCTGGCAGGGTCAGAGACGATAGTCTGCGAGCCGGTCGGTGGGAACCTCAGGGTCGGAGTAGAAGAACCGATGGTCTTCACCGAGGACCGACTCGATCACGTCGAGCGGATCATCGCCTTGTTTCAGTCGGCGGGAACTCTCGTGGATCAGGCTGAACGGGCCGGAGAGATCATCGCCTTGGCGCAGACGGCGCGTATCGCGGATTACGTGCCGCACCGCGTTGATGCTTGAGTTCATGCGGTCGATCCGTTTCTGCTTCTCGGCGATGAAGGTCGTCAAGCGTTCGAGCAGGCGCGCAGAATCCTGCCAGATCTCGTTGAGCGTTCGGATACGCTGCAGGATCAGCTCCTCCCCGAGGGTGCCGGCAACGGCGTCGGTATCGACGAGGACGCCATTGGCGAGCACGAAGAACAGGGTCCAATCCTCGGTGGGGCTCTCGGTCTCCCGATAGACGAATCGGCCGTCTTCATCGATGCGTAGCTGATCGAAGTACACCCGCAAGCCCGGAGCGGCGCCGCTGACAAGATCGCCAACGCGATAGGTCTTCAAGACGCAGTCGAAGCGCTTGGTTTGAGCCTCGACCTCGCGGTTACCAAGCGGGACTAGGAAGCTGTCGAACATGCCCATGATGTGGTTTCCTATGCAAAGGCCATGGAGGTTAGCCGCTGTCTTCTGCACACCCAAGTCCTTGTTTGGCTTGATTTCGGTCTTGTTATTGTTCTGGCTTCTGTGCCCCGGACATCAAGATTTCACTGGATCCTGGCAATTGCGGCGTCTGGATTAGCGGTGGTGGAACGCTAGTCAAGCAGCAATTGTACCGGCGCCGTCCCGTAGAATCGTGCTTCAACGGCACCTGGTGCTATCCTTCAGATACAACCTAAACGGAGCACCATGGCCATGCTGACGGTCGGCATCAAAGCCCTGAAGACGAATCCAAGCGCACTGAGCAAGGCCTTTGACAGCAGCGATAAGGTCCTGATCACTCGCCGCGGCGAGCCGATCGGCATCGCGGCACCCTTCGACGAACAGTTGCTCGACCTTGGTTTTCTGCGCTGGATCGCGATTCGCTCGTTCCAGGCTGGGGACCTGAGTCTTGGTCAGGTTGCTAGGGTCTTTGGAAAGTCCAAGCAAGAGATGATGCCGCTTCTGTCTACGCTTGGTGTCGCCATTGCGGATTACGATCTAGACGAAGACTTGGAGACCCTGCATCTGCTGGAAGGACACTAAGTGTCTGCTGTCGTCAGTGACACAACGGTGCTGATTGTGCTTGGTGCTCAGCAGCGGCTAGACTGCCGTTTAGTAAGCTCTTCGAGACACAGATGGATACATCCTCGAGACCACGCCCAACGCTGACTGCAATCAGTCTCTATACCGGAGCGGGCGGCCTAGATCTAGGCTTTGAGGCGGCCGGCTTCGAGACTCGCATTGCGCTCGAAATGGACGACGATTGCGTTGCCACGCTGCGTGCCAACCGTTCTTGGCCGGTGATCCACCGCTCAATCCACGATGTGTCGTCGGCAGACCTTCTTCGCGAAGCAGACCTTGAGTCGGGCGAAGCAGATGTGCTCATTGGCGGCCCACCCTGTCAGCCGTTTTCAAAATGCGGGTACTGGGCGACGGGCGATGCCCGGCGCTTGGAGGACCCTCGCGCCTCGACGGTTGAAGCCTATTTGCGCGTACTGCGTGACGTCAGGCCTCGTGCTTTTCTCATGGAGAATGTTGCCGGTCTGGCCTTCCGCGGTAAGGACGAAGGGATCGAGCTGATCCATCAGATCGTGGCGTCGATCAACCGCGAGCAGGGAACCTCCTATGGCGTTGAGCTACTGGTGCTCAATGCCGCCGATTTCGGCGTTCCTCAGACTCGCGAGCGTGCCTTCTTAATCGGCGCCCGTGACGGCTCGCGCTTTGGTCAGCTAGCGCCCACGCACCGCCCGGCCGACGCCGGGACGAAGGGTAGCCAGCTAGCGCTTGATCTGCCGCGCTATCGAAACGCCTGGGACGCCATTGGTGACTTGGAGGGCGAAGACGATCCAGAGCTTCGATTACGTGGCAAATGGGCTGACCTGTTGCCATCGATTCCGGAGGGGAGCAACTATCTCTATCACACCGACCGTGGCGCTGGTCTACCCCTGTTCGGCTGGCGACGCAGGTTTTGGAATTTTCTGCTGAAGCTGGCGAAGGATCAGCCGTCTTGGACGCTCACGGCCCAGCCAGGGCCGGCGACAGGTCCGTTCCACTGGAAGAACCGACGCCTGTCTGCACGTGAGCTGTGTCGATTACAAACCTTACCGGACGACTACTACGTTCTCGGCGCTCTGGGCACTGTCCAGAGGCAGTTGGGCAATGCCGTTCCCTCGGCGCTGGCTGAGGTGATCGCGCTCCAGCTGCGCCAACGCTTGCTCGGCGAGGCAGCGAGCGTTGATCGTGGTGTGTCGCTCATACCTTCCGTTCGCGGAGAGCCTCCACCGCCAGAGCCTCTGCAGCCGGTCGCTGACAAATTCGTGCATTTGGCTGGTCGTCACGAGCCGCATCCAGGGACGGGTAAGGGGCACCGCGCATCGCTGCGAGCAGCGTCGCTTTAGCTCGGTGGCCTTGGGCTTTAGGGTTTAGTAGGGCGATGACTTATCAACGATTTTCTGTCAATCGCAGCCAAAAAGCGCCTTTGCTGGCGTTTATCTTGTCGGCTTTGGATGCCGCGGGCTGTCGCGTACTCCATTGCTCTGATCCGAGCGAGGCACCGTTTCGAATCAGCTTTGAGGCACCGGATGGCGAGCGCTTAGGCATCATCGCCTATGCCTTTCTTGCAAACAGACGCACGACCCGAAATCGGCCTGTCGATGAGCATCGATTTCAGGTGAAGTACGGTCCCAAGACCGGTGAGCTGCATGAGCTCTGGCAGGACCCATTTGGTCTGTATACCACGCTCTTTCTCGGCATCAATCCCGAGCGCGGCTTCTTCGTTGCAGCTGACCCTGTGCTGCATAGCCCAACACGCTTCTTCATCTCCGTCGAATTCAAGGAACAGCAAGTCCAAGCCATCCTTGATCGCGGGTGGCTCTCGTGGGAGCGCGAGAAACGCTCCAAGGATGGCTTGGAGGAGCCTGCCGAGGTCATGGTTGGTGGCTTGCCAGACCAGTTCCTGCGCTATGTTCGGTTTGAGCGTGCGGCAAAAGGGCTGGATACCGGGCACCGCGGCCTGCTTGCCGACAAGGTGGCAGAGCTGGAGTGCTTGTCGACACCAAGGCGGGAAACGGACTCGGGAGCGTCCGTGGGGTCAGCAGGTCTGCATCAGTTGGCGACAGAATTCCAACTGACGGAAGCCGAGATACTCGATTTGCTCGAGAGTGCTCCTCGACTCAAGATGGCCGTTCGTGGTTGGGTGGCCGAGACCCATTTGCTCAGGCAGCTCGCTGGACTGCCAGTTATAACCGAGTGCACGGCGATCGAAGAGGATGGGCGTCCAGACCTGCGCGTATCGCTCCGCGGTGGCCGCCCGTTACTGATCGAGTGCAAGAATATTCTGCGGCGACCCTACGCTGACGGAAGCTATCGGCTCGACTTCCAACGCACGCGCGCAGCGAAGGGCAACCCCTGCTCTCGGTACTACACGACTGCTGAGTTTGAAGTGGTTGCTGCCTGCCTGCATCCGCAGACCGAGCAGTGGGATTTCCGTTACGCCCTCACCCGTGATCTGGACCCTCACGAGCATTGTCCAGGCAGGTTGAGCAACCGTGCCAGGATTGACTCACGTTGGGGGCAGGATGTCGTCTCAGTCCTAGAGCGGGCGCTGATTTGAGGAGGCTGTCTCCCGTGAGTAAGCAGCGGCCTGTGCCGAGGTTTGATCGGCTACATTCAGCCTCATCGACGGCATCATAGGAGCAGTTGGATCTTCCAAGCTGCTACTTCGTCGAGTAGTGCGGCGGCTCGGATTCGCTGAAAGGAGTGCCGCGTGCTGGTTGCGATCTCAACCCAGCAAACGCCGCTCCGCCTCCGCATACTTGGCAGCGGTTTGCGTGATGATGGCCTCGGGCAACATCGGACCGGGCGGTGTCTTGTCCCAGTCTAGGGTCTCGAGATAATCGCGCACGAACTGCTTGTCGAAGCTTGGTGGGCTGCTGCCGGGCTGGTATTGGTCGACCGGCCAGAAGCGGGAGGAGTCTGGGGTCAGCACCTCGTCGATCAGGTGCAGGCGGCCCTCGGCATCGAGGCCAAATTCAAACTTGGTATCGGCGATGATGATGCCGCGCTTGAGCGCATAGGCGGCGCTATCCTGATAGATGTGCAGGCTGATCGTGCGCACCTGTTCGGCAAGCTCGGCGCCGATGCGCTCGGCGGCGCCGGCGAAGTCGATGTTCTCGTCATGGTCGCCGATGGCGGCCTTGGTCGAGGGGGTGAAGATCGGCTCTGGCAGGCGATCGGCCTGGCGTAGCCCGGCTGGCAGCGCGATACCGCTGACCGCGCCGCTGGCCTGATAGTCCTTCCAGCCCGAGCCGATCAGATAGCCGCGGACGATGGCCTCGATGGGCAGCGGGTTAAGCCGACGCACCACCATGGCGCGATCGCCGAGCGCTCGACGCTGCTCGGGATCGGTGACGAAGGTCTCGACGGACAGCTCCGTCAACTGATTCGGGATGATCCCAGCCGTGCGCGCGAGCCAGAAGCGGCTGACACGGGTGAGCACCTCGCCTTTGCCGGGGATCGGCTGCGGCAGCACCACATCGAAGGCGGAGAGCCGATCGCTGGTGACGATGAGCAGATGTTCATCACCGGCGGCGTAGATATCGCGGACCTTGCCGCGGCTGAGTAGCGGCAGCTCGCTGAGTTCGGATTGGTAGAGGCTGGTCATCGGGTTTGTCGCTCGATCAGTTAAGCTGCAGACTATACCAGTCTGCCCTTGGTCGGAACGATGGTCACCCTCAGACAGCCTGCATTTTCCAGGGTGGCGATGCGCCATGAACGGTACCCTGGGGTGAGCCCTTCATCGTCCGGGTGGCGATGCGCCCTGTACCTTAGCGTCAAGCAGGATCATGCCAAAACTCTATGAGTACCTTGGTCTGCTGGTGATGTTCTACGCCAATGAGCACGAGCCTGTGCATGTCCACGGCAAGGCTCAAGGCCGTGAGGCACGCGCAGAGATCATTCTCGTCGATGGTCAGGTGACCGAGGTGCGGTTTAGCGATGTCGGTGGCCGCCCGCCATTAAAGCCAACCGAGCGGCGGAATTTTGAGGCCCTCGTACGTGCCCGAGCGGAGGAGATTGTGACCAAGTGGATCGACTTTTTCGTGCTGCACAAATCGGTCCGGCCCGAGCACATCAGTGGGAGACTGAAATGACCCCAGAGATCATCAACATCCTCTCAGCCGAGCAGGTGGCTCCCTACTGTCTGCATCTGCGTTTTGATGATGGTACAGAGCAAGTCGTCGACTTCAAGCCTTTCCTCAGCCGGGCGGTGCATCCTGACCTTCGCGCTTGGCTGCAGCCGGAGAAGTTTGCTCGTTTCCGCCTCGAATATGGGGAGCTGGTTTGGGGGGATTACGAGCTTTGTTTTCCGATGATCGATCTGTATCACAACGACATTGCTCATCGGGCATGCACCGAGCGTGCAGCCTGAAGCATGGGATCAAGCCTGCAGGAAGGGGCAAGCTTGCGGCCAACTCCGGCTTCCAATTGTCGCTGAGCAGCCGTCCATTTTCTACTTCCCGATTCTTGCCGGACAGTGGCGCTCAAATCTTGTCCCAAATCGTCGCCTCGGTCGTCGGAGACTACTCTTCATGCAGCGCCGCAACCGGGTCGAGCGCGGCGGCGCGCAGGGCTGGCAGCACGCCGGCGAGCAGGCCGATGCTGGCGGCGGTGACCTCGGCGATGAGCACGAAATCCCAGGCGGTGTGGGTCGGTAGCGCTGGCACCAGCAGGCCGATCAGCCAGGCGCCGCCGGCACCGATGATCAGCCCCGCCAGGCCGCCGAGCAGTGCTAGCAGCAGGGCTTCGAGCAGAAACAGGCCCATGATCTGGTCGCGGCTGGCACCGAGCGCGCGCAACAGACCGATCTCG
The DNA here is from genome assembly GCF_016583905.1 of Lamprobacter modestohalophilus. Taxonomy (GTDB): domain Bacteria; phylum Pseudomonadota; class Gammaproteobacteria; order Chromatiales; family Chromatiaceae; genus Lamprobacter; species Lamprobacter modestohalophilus. Next base: position 24,709 of record NZ_NRRY01000007.1, read on the forward strand.
GCACGGCGCTCGCGCACGGCGATGGTCATGATGGTGAGGATGCCGATGCCGCCGACCGCGAGCGAGATCGCACCGAGCGCGCCAACGACCAAGGTCAGCACATCGAGCACCGAGCCTAGCACCTCGAGCATCTGGTCCTGGGTGGTGATGCTGAAGTCTTCATGCTGGTGGCGGCGGATCAGCAGCTCGCGCACGCGCTCGGCCACCGCGCTGCTATCGGCGGCGCGATCGTAGAGCAGGTCGATCTCCATCAGCCCGTCGCGGTCGAACATCGCCAGCGCCCGCTGCACCGGGATGAAGACCGTATCGTCGAGATCGAAGCCGAGCATCTGACCCTTGCGCGCCATGACACCGATGACGCGGAACGGCTCGCCGCCAACGCGGATGCGCGCGCCTAAGGGTGAGTGGCTGCCGAAGAGCTCCTCGCTCAGCGTGGCACCGAGCACGGCGAACGGCCGGCCGCCACCGCTGTCCTCGGGCAGGAAGCGGCCGATGGCCGGGCGCATGGCCCAGATCTCGGGCACCTTGGGGCCGGCGCCGAAGACCATGGTGCGCCGGCTGCGACCGTCAGCCTCAACCGCGGCATTGCCTTGAACCACCGCCACCACCGCCTCGACATCGGGCACCTGCTCGAGCGCATCGGCGTCGGCCAGGCTGAGCGGCCGCACGGTTGAGAGCATGGCGCCAGACAGGCCCATGGTGCTGGTCTTGCCTGGTGTGACCGCGATCAGGTTAGTGCCGAATTGGCTGAACTCCGCGAGCACGAAACGGTGGATACCTTCGCCGATCGCGGTGAGCAGCACGACGGTGGCAACGCCGATGGCGATGCCGGTGATCGTCAGTAGGCTGCGTCCGCGCTGGGCGCGCACGGCGGTGAGGACGTAGGTGGCGAAATCGGGTGCTCTCATGAGGTCGCAAGCTCATCGCCCAGACAGTGCGACCACGGGATCGAGCCGCGCCGCCCGCAGCGCTGGCAGCAGGCCAAACAGAAGCCCGCTACTAACCGAGACCAACCCGGCGGCAAGTGGTGCCCAGAGCGGCACCTGTAGCTGAAAGCCTGTCAGCTGTAGATTGAGCTGCAGATTGACGGCGTAGATGCCGAGATAGGCTAGCGCGATCCCGCTCAGCGCGCCGGCTCCGGCGAGCAACAGCGCTTCGGTGAGAAATAGCTGCACCAGATCCTGCTCACGCGCCCCCAGCGCCTTGAGCAGGCCGACCTCGGCGGTGCGTTGGGCTACCGAGACCAGCATCACATTCATGATCAGCACCCCGGCGACCAACAGGCTGATGGCGGCGATGCCGACCACCGCCAGCGTCAGGGCGCTGAGGATGCGGTCAAAGGTGCCGAGCAACGCATCCTGGGTGATCACGGTGACATCGTCCTCGCCCTCGTGACGCTCGCGAATGATACGCCGGATGTCATCGGCGGCGGCGTCGAGCGCGGCCGGGCCGCTCGCCTGCACCAGGATGCGGAACAGCGAGGGGTTGTCGAACAGGGCCTGCGCGGCGCTGACCGGGATGATGGCGGAGTCGGCGAGATTGCTGCCGAGCGAGACACCGCTCGCCTGCAACAGGCCAATGACGCGGAAGCGACGGTCGCCGATGCGCAGGCGTTGGCCGATCGGGCTTTGGTTGCCGAACAGCGCCTCGGCCAGGGTCTGGCCGATGACGGCCGTGGGCGCGGCCTGCTCCGGATCAGCTGGCGATAGAAAACGACCGGCGGCCAGACTGAGATGGCGCACCTCAAGGAAATCGGCGGTGGTGCCAAGGATGGTCACCTCGCGCTCCAGACTGCGATAGGAAACTGGCGCCTCACCGGCCGAGAGTGGGGCCACGCGCTCGATCAGGGGTGAGCGCAGCAGCGCGAGGGCATCGTGCAGGGTCAGGTCGCGGGGCGTCTCGCCGAGTAGCGGCGGTGCGCCACCGCTGGTCTCGTTGCGCCCGGGCATGACGATCAACAGCTGGGTGCCGAGTCCGCTGAATTCGTCCAGCACATACTGGCGCGCGCCTTCGCCAAGCGCTGACAGGACCACCACGGCCGCGCTGCCGAGCGCCACCGCCAGCAGGGTCAGCCAGCTGCGGGTGGCATGGGCGGTCAGCGTTCGCGTCGCGCTGCTCAGGATGTCAGTGAGGCGCATCGCAGAGGATGGCTCCGTCGTCCATCTGGATGCGCCGCCGTGCGCGCTCGCCCAAGCTGGCATCGTGGGTGACGACGACCAGGGTCAGCCCCTTGGCGTTGAGTGCCTCCAGGGTCTCGGTCACCCGCGCTCGGCGCGGCTTGAGTGGCCCGCTGGCCAGGATCAACGGCAGCTCGACGTTCTCGAAGGCGGTCAGGTCAGCTCGCATTGCTGGTAGCTGGTATCACTAGGCCGATGCTTGGCGCCACACTAGCAGGCATCAAAACCAGAAGCCACAACGCTCTCTGCTACGACCCCATCTCGCCCTAGTCCCGTTAGGGTCGTTTGGATTTCCTATCCGTTATAATTTGGACCAGCACCATCCAGTACAACGATCCACCGGGGGGCATGATGTCAGCCGAACCTCAACCGCATCTCTCCTTCGACGACTGGCTCGCCATCGAGCGAACCTCTACCGATCAGCGCTGCGAATACGTCGCCGGTGAGGTCTTTGCGATGGCCGGCGGCAGCGAGGAGCACAACCTCATCGTCGCCAATGTGGTCCGTGAACTCGGCAACCAACTCAAGGGCCGGCCCTGTCGCGTCTACCCAAGTGACATGAAGGTCCATATCGCCACCGCCGAGGTGGGGGCCTATCCGGATGTGATGGTGATCTGCGGCGAGCGCGACTTCCACGACGGGCGGCGCGACGTCGTCACCAATCCGACGCTGATCGTCGAAGTGCTCTCGGACTCCACCGAAGCCTATGATCGCGGCGACAAGTTCCGCTACTACCGAAGCCTGCCAAGCCTGCAAGCCTATCTGCTGCTGTCGCAGGATCGGATACAGGCCGAGCTGTTCCTCCGTCAGTCGGACGGAACCTGGAGTCTGAGCACCTATCAGGAGTCCTCGGAATCCATCCCGCTATCGGTGATCGAGGCCGAGCTGTCGCTGGCCGAGGTCTACGACAAGGTGGAAGGGATCAGCGGTTAGGGTTTACCCGCGAATCCCGCTACAGCGAGACCAGCAAACCAAGATGGAAGCCGTCGAGCTAAAGACTGTTCATGACCTACTGCTGCACTCAGAGGAGCGCGTGGAATTGATCGGCGGAGACATTGTGCGACGGCCAATGACGCGGTTCGCGCATGCGCGGGTGCAGAGCAAGACCGATCGCACCCTTGGCCCCTTCGCCGACGATACCAGTCCGAGGGGCTGGTGGATCCTGACCGACGTCAGCGTCGCCTACGAACCCCACGAGTGTCCCTCTCACGATTTGGCCGGCTGGCGTCGCGAACGGTTGCCCAAGCCACTCGACGGCGTCATCGACCTGCCGCCGGACTGGGTCTGCGAGATCGTCTCGCCAGGCCATGAGAAAAAGGACAGGATCACCATCCCACTGCTCTTGCAGCGTCATCGCGTCCCTTGGTTTTGGCTGATCTGGCCCGAGCAGCGAACGCTGATCGCGCACGCGTTAGAAGACGGCGGCTATCGGGTGGTTGCAAGGCTCACGGCGACGGATCGCAAGCCCGTGCGGGTGCCGCCCTTTGAGGCCATGGCGCTCGACTTGGCGGGGATCTTGGAAGGATAGCGGGCCTGCCCTGCTGCGAGTTGTTGTTTGAAATGGGCTTTGCCTTTGAGCAGCCAAAGGGGGAGCGCGAACAGCCAGAGCGGGTTGCGTTTCAGGAGCAGCAGCAGGGATTGGATCAGCAGATCGGTGTGGATCAAGCAGATAAGTGTTCACTCTACAGGCGCTCTTGGAACGTCCAAACCGAGATCCGACTCATCAATGTCGTCTGGAAAATCGCTCGTGAGTGTGCCGGCAAGGGCGCGGACTCGCTCTTCCCAGGTACTCTTTGTGGCGGATAAGGTTGGTGCCGGTAACACGATGACCTCGGCTTCTTGGTAATCTGCGAATTCGGGTGGCAGTTCGATTTCGATATGCAGTGCTTCGATTGGTTGAATGGTTCTGTGGGCAAACATGGCTGGCTTCTCTGTGGGTTGATCGAGTGACCGACCTGAGTGGGCGTATATCGGCATGACGGGATGTTTGATCATGATACCGCGAGTAACCGTTTAGCCCCCCACCCAAAATCGAGTAGCCATTTCCCCGCACTTTCGATCGGCGAGTTGCGAGACAACGCTCAGCCACTGTGCGAGGATAATGTCCAGGCTTGTATGATCACCTCACCGCCCCGGGATGCATCTCAGCGACCACGATCTCAGACAACTCGACGAGGCTGCTTTGGCGAATCTGACGCCAGAGCAAGCGCGGGTGTTGCTGAGCAAGGCGATCGACGATCTCAAGCGCGCCCGCGAGCGGCTGGCCCAGAATCCGAGCAACAGCTCACGGCCACCGAGCACACGGGCGCCCTGGGAGCAGGTTGAGGCGCAGGAGCGGGAGTCTGAGGAGGCGTTGGCCACCGCTGAGCAGACGGCCGAGGACGGCAAGCCGCAGGCGGATGCGGTGCCTGAGCAGAAGGTGCCAACGCCGTCGCCCGAAGGCCAGGCTGCAAAGAAGCCAGCGGCACACGCTGGTCGGCGCCAAGGCGCACCCGGGCATAGCCGCACCCTACGGTATTTCGATGAGTCCGACGACAGGTAAAGGCGATCGTGCAAGCCCGGACTGAGCGCCACCGGTTGGGACTGCTCAACCAGGACTCCAGTTGCTCGCCCGCCAGGGTGCTATCAACGGAGAGCGAATCGCTTAAAAACCACCATGAGCAACTTTGTTTAGGTTTTTAGGAACAGGCCATGATGTCAGCCGAACCTCAACCGCATCTCTCCTTCGACGACTGGCTCGCCATCGAGCGAACCTCCACCGATCAGCGCTGCGAATACGTCGCCGGTGAGGTCTTTGCGATGGCCGGCGGCAGCGAGGAGCACAACCTCATCGCCGCCACCGAGGTGGGAGCCTATCCCGATGTGATGGTGATCTGCGGCGAGCGTGACTTCCATGACGGGCGGCGCGACGTCGTCACCAATCCGACGCTGATCGTCGAAGTGCTCTCGGACTCCACCGAAGCCTATGATCGCGGCGACAAGTTCCGCTACTACCGAAGCCTGCCAAGCCTGCAAGCCTATCTGCTGCTGTCGCAGGATCGGATACAGGCCGAGCTGTTCCTCCGTCAGTCGGACGGAACCTGGAGTCTGAGCACCTATCAGGAGTCCTCGGAATCCATCCCGCTATCGGTGATCGAGGCCGAGCTGTCGCTGGCCGAGGTCTACGACAAGGTGGAAGGGATCAGCGGTTAGGGTTCGGGGCCGGTCTCAGCTGCGGGTGGTATGGGCGGTCAGCGTTCGCGTCGCGCTGCTCAGGATGTCAGCGAGGCGCATCGCGGAGGATGGCTCCGTCGTCCATCTGGATGCGTCGTTGGGCGCGCTCGCCCAGACTGGCATCGTGGGTGACGACGACCAGGGTCAGCCCCTTGGCGTTGAGTGCCTCCAGGGTCTCGATCACCTCCTTGCCGGAGGCGCGATCGAGATTGCCGGTGGGCTCGTCGGCCAGGATCAGGTCGGGCTCGGTGACCGTGGCGCGGGCGATGGCGACGCGCTGGCGCTGACCGCCGGAGAGCTGGTCGGGACGATGTGTGGCACGGGTGCTGAGGCCAAGCGCCGCCAAGGTCTCGGCCACCTGCGCTCGGCGCTGCTTGAGCGGCCTGCTGGCCAGGATCAAGGGCAGCTCGACGTTCTCGAAGGCGGTCAGCCGCGGGATCAGATGGAAGGCTTGGAAGACGAAGCCAATGCGCTCGCGCCGCAGCCGAGCCCGCTGCTCCTCGTCCAGTGTCGTGGTCTCGGTGCCGTCGAAGCGATACTGTCCGGCATCGGGCCGGTCGAGCAGGCCGAGGATGTTCAGCAGGGTGCTCTTACCCGAGCCCGAGGGGCCCATCACCGCCACGTAGTCGCCGGCGGCCAGCTTTAGATCGACGGCGCGCAGGGCATGCACCTGCTGGTCGCCGACCTGGAACTGGCGCTCGATGCCGATCAGCTCAATCATCATCGGCCACTGCAGCTGCGCCAGCCTCAACACCCTCGCGGCCGAGTGAGAGCACCACCTGCTCGCCGGCGCTGAGGCCGGAGACGACCTCGGTCTGTTCCCAGTTGCTGAGTCCGGTCTCGAGCGCGCGCTCAGCAAGGACGCCGTCCGCGAGCAGCAGCACGCTGGCGGGCTCGCCGGCGCGGATCGCCGCGGTCGGGATACGCAGGACGTCCTCGTGGCGATCAATGATGATCTCGACATCGGCGCTATAGCCGGCCAGCAGCGCCCGATCGGCGGGCGGCTCGGCGATCACCACCTCGACCTCGACGGTGCGCGCCTGCTTCTCCTGATCTAGCACATAGGGCGCGAGTCGGCGTACCGTTCCGGCGAGCGCCTGGTCGCCGAAGGCATCGAGGGTGACGCGGGCATCCAGACCGAGTCGGACCTTGGCGGCATCCACCTCGTCGATCGGTGCCGAGATGTAGAAGCAGGCATCATCGATCAGGTCCACCGCCGGCGGGGTCGGGATGCCGGGCGGGGAGGGGGTGACGTACTCGTTCAGCTCGCCAGAGACCTCAGCGACGATGCCGGCGAAGGGCGCGGTCAGGCGCGTGCGCTCCAGCTCGGCCTGAGCGACGCCGATTTGCGCCGCGCTGACCCGTGCTGAGGCCCGCGCTGCTTCGCAATCCGCGCGCCCGGCCTGAGCCGCGGTAATAGCGCGGTCGAGACCCTCCTCGGAGGTCATGTTGCGCGCCTCGAGCTTGACCTGGCGCGCCGCCTCGCGCTCGGCCTGATCAGCCTGCAGGCAGGTCGCCAGGGATCGGGCTTCAGCGGCTTCGGCCTCACGCTCGGCCAGGGTGACGCGGGCCTTGAGGTCGAGATTCCACAGCTCGAGCAACAATTGCCCGGCCTGGACGCGGTCGCCTTCGTGTACCGCCAGCGTCTCGATCTGGCCGCCGCTGCCAGGCGCTAGCCGCGCCCGTCGGCAGGCCTTGACGGTGCCGGCGCGGGTATTGGCGACGACCTCTTCGACCAGTCCGCGCTCGACGTTCTGTACCCGAACTGCGATCGGCTGCGGCCGCGAGAGCAGCCACCAGCCGCCGATCGCGGCAGCCAACAAGAGGAGCGTCAATAGGGCTCGAACGGGGATGCGCATAGGTGGCTGCAGGACGACGATCGGTCGTTGGTGCTTGAGCCTAGAACCGGCAGTTGAGCGGCCGCGCCCAAGGGTGCGTGTCGGGCGACTACGGAAATCCAGTCGATCTAAGCTGTTATTTGATCTTCGAAGCGGTCAACTGCGGTTTCTAGGTTGAAGGCTTGACCGCCACCTCAGTCCCGGAGGTCGTCCGGGTCAATGCCGAGCTCGCGCAGCTTTGCGGCCATGACCTTGGCGCGCTGGGCTTCGGTTTCAGCCCGCTGGGCCTCGGTTTCGGCGCGCCGGGCTTCGGTTTCAGCCCGCTGGGCCTCGGTTTCGGCGCGCCGGGCTTCGGTTTCGGCCCGCTGGGCCTCTGCCTCGGCGCGCAGTCGGTCGCGCTGCCAGCCGGGCAGCACGAAGTCGGCATAGACCGGATCATCGAGCAGCATGGCGTCTTCGGGGCGGCTCAGCAGATCGGCGACCCGGAACTGAAAGCCGGGGAGCACAGCGGAAGCGATGATGCCATCAACCTCGGGCATGGGGCGGTAGTGTCCGGATGAGGGCTCGCGGCTGTAGAAGGCTCGCAGCTCGGGGTCGGCATGCAGGATGTAGTATTCAGGCACGCCGCCGGCGGCATATTCGCGCTTCTTCTGGCGGGTGTCGCGCTCGATGTCGGCCCGCTTGAGGTCTGATAGGGCCTCGATGCAGAGGTCGTAGATGCCGCGGTAGGAATTGTCATGTAGCAGTAGCGGCTTGGGGTTGGCGTTGTGTACCACGGCCATGTCGGGTCGGCGGATGACAGTGCCGGTGGGCAGTGCCAGGCGGAAGCCCATGTCCAGGCCGGTGAGCGCGGCGATCGGGCGGCTCGCCACGAAGGTTGCAAGCAGCCTCAGCAGCCAGGCATAGATGAGAAAGGTTTCCTGATTCGACACCGGCTTCTCCTCGAGTATGCCGTTGTTCCATTCGTAGCAGATCTCTGACTGATCGTAGTAGTCGCGCCAGTAGACCTCCTCCGAGACACGGCGGCCGGCCTTGGAAGGGGGGCTGAAATCAAGGTCGCTCGGTGGCAGCCGCTCGGCCGTTGTTGGTGAGCGCTGGGGGTGGGCAAGGGCTTGGTCTGACATGGCATCTCGCCTCGCTGGAGCGGATTCGGTCATCAGTCTTTGAAAACCCTATCATGGTTGCTGCAGTATCGGCGACGACAACCGCTGCATCGGTTCTTTCGCTGCCTCGGTTCTTCTCTATGGGCATCCTGGTCTATATCCTGGGGTCTCTTTAACCCTAGACCCAAGCCCGCGGTGACTTACTGACTTACGCGCGAAGCCTATGACCAATACTTCGACCAACGAGCCAGCCAGGGACGTCGCGGCAAGCCCCTTCCTGCGGGCTTTTCGCGGTAGCTTCACATCAGCCTTGCGCTGGAGCGATCTGGACGCGCTCTGGATGCGACTGCGCACCGATGCCAAGGGCGGTTGGTACCTGTACGCCATCGGCGAGCCGCCGCCGGAGGCCCTAGCCGATCAAGCGATGGTGGAGCGCTTCATCGATGAGATCGACGCCTTGCTGCGCCGCGAGCATGATGAGCGCCTGTGCGGCATCGTCTACGCCGACGACCTGCGCATTCCGAGCCTGGTGAAGATCTACGATCCCAATAACCTTGGTGTGGCTTGCGGCTCGAGCAGCAATCCGCCGCTGCCGGGCTGGGTGATGAGCAAGTTGCCGCCGGTCGATCTGCCCGCGACCCAACTGGTGCCAAAAGGCCGTCGGCGCTGGTGGCAGGCGCTGTTCGGTGCCTGAACTCATCATATTGATGCGTTCAGCGCTCGAACCCTTAGGTGTTGCGGTTCTCGCTATACTCGTCAATCTTACTCGCCCATCTCACTCGCCCATCTCACCCATTCGGAGGCGCCTCATGGCCAAACAGATCATCCATACCGAACAGGCGCCGGCCGCGATCGGCCCTTATTCGCAAGCGGTGCGCGCCGGTGATACCCTCTACCTCTCGGGGCAGATTCCGCTGGTGCCAGGAACGGGTGAGTTGGTGGCGGGCGACATCCAGATGCAGGCTCGGCAGGTGTTCAGCAATCTGGCGGCGGTGGCTGAGGCGGCAGGCGGCGATCTTGGCGATCTGGTCAAGCTCAACATCTTTCTCACCGATCTTGCGCATTTTCCATTGGTCAACGAGGTGATGACGGAGATCTTCGACGAGCCTTATCCAGCGCGTGCGGCGATCGGAGTGGCGGCCTTGCCCAAAGGGGCCGAGATCGAGATGGATGCGATCATGGTCCTCGGCGACTGATCTGGAGCATCCCATCATGCGATCACCGTTTCTCCTCCCGCTTCCGCTGATGCTCCTGCTGACACTCGTCTTCGCACTGCTTACACTCAGCGGATGCAGCTCCAGTCCGAGCAAGAAGGCCGCTAGTTCGGGCGCCAGGATCTTCCCTGACCTGAAGCTGAGCAGTCCTCAGGCAACCTCATTTGCCGGTGTGCGCCAGGCCTCGTTCAGCGCCATCGATGATGCTGGGGCTGCTGATGACGCTGGAGCGGCGAGCCGACCTGCTGGGAGCAGCGTTGCTCGCGGTGACTTTGCCGGACGTGCCGATGTCGATCGGTTCGTCGCGCGCATGGAGTCCAAAGGATTGGATCGCGCCCAGGTGGTGCGCACCCTCGAGCGCGCAGAGCATGATCCCTGGATCATCCAATACATGGAGAAACAGTGGCGCCCAGCCTCGGGGCCAACCGGGGCCTGGACGCGCTATCGCAGCCGTCACATCACGCCGGCGATGCTCGACAAGGGCAGTGCCTTTTGGACGCGGTATGCCAGGACGCTAGATCAGGCCTCGCGCAAGTATGGCGTGCCGCCTGAATACATCGTTGCCATCATCGGTATCGAGACGCGCTGGGGTGGCTTTATGGGCACGCATCGCATCATCGATGCCCTAGCAACCCTGGCCTTCGACTATCCGCGCCGTGCCGATTACTTCCAGGACGAGCTGGCCCAGTATCTGCTGATGGCCGAGGATCAGGGGTTCGATCCATTACAGCCGGAGGGGTCCTTTGCGGGTGCGATGGGCCTGGGGCAGTTCATGCCCTCGAGCTGGCATAACTATGCGGTCGATTTCGATGGCGATGGCCGGCGCGATCTCTGGGACCCGGAAGACGCGATCGGCAGCGTTGCGCGCTACTTCAATGCCCATGGTTGGCAGCCAGGCGCGGCTGTCGTCGCGCGGGCGAGCGGTGGTGCCGGGCTGCCCTGGTCGACCGATACCGGTTTCAAGACCAACTACTCGGTGGCGAATCTCAAGGCGAAGGGCATTCAGCCCGCGGTGGCGCTTCCAGACCAACGCCAGGTGAGTCTGTTGCGCTTGGATGCCGCTGGTGGCCTTGAATACTGGGTCGGCTTCGAGAATTTCTACGTCATTACCCGCTACAACAACAGCACCTATTATGCGATGACGGTGCATCAACTGGCGCAGGCGCTGCGCTCGCGGCGCGGCCTCAAACAGCCGACCTTGCGCATGACCGATCAGCCTGGCTCGGGCGCCTCCGCTGCTCCCGCCGGCTGACGGGCGAGGCCCAATCCGCTCTTGGATCAGATCCCGGTTGAGCAGCTCAAGGGCGTCGGCCCGCGCATCTCCGAGCGGCTGCAGCGGCTCGGCATCCTGACGCTGCAGGATCTGCTCTTCCATCTGCCGCTGCGCTATCAGGACCGCACTCGGCTGCGGCCGCTGGCTGACTTAGTCATCCATGAGGAGGTATTGGTCGAAGGGGAGGTCGTCGATGCCCAGATCGCTCAGGGCCGGCGGCGCTCGCTGAAGATCCGCATCGAAGATGGCGGCGGCGCGCTGTTGCTGCGGTTTTTCTACTTCACCCGCGCTCAGGTCGAAGCGATGCGTCCGGGTCGGCGGCTGCGTTGTTTCGGTGAGGTCCGCCAAGGGCCACAGATGTTGGAGATGGTGCATCCGGAGCTGCAGTCGCTGGAGCAGCCGGCTGGTCAACCAGATGGCTCGGTGACTGGTCCGGAATCGGGCTCGGCGAGCGGTTCAGCCATTGACCCGACGACTGGCATTGAAGCTGCTCTGAAGCTTGACCAAGCGACTGGCTCAGCGACTGCCCGAGAGGTTGTACCGGCGGCTGTGCCGGCGGCTGATCCAGCTCCTGGCGTGGAAGCCAGCTCGACGGCTGGCCAAGAGGTTACTGCGCCAGCCAATCCGGAGCCGGCTGGCCGACTGACCCCGATCTATCCGGCCACCGAGGGTCTGCAGCAGACCAGTCTGCGCGCACTCACTGATCAGGCCCTAGATCGCCTGCAGCGCGATCCTGCTGCGCTCAAGGATTGGATTCCCGCTTGCCTGACGGCGCCACTCCATCTACCCGCGCTTGCCGACGCCTTGCTCCTGCTCCATCGACCGCCCGCTGATGCCGGCGCTGAGCTCACGAGCGCGCTGCTCGAGCGTAGCCATCCCGCCTTCCAACGCCTGGCCTTCGATGAGATGTTGGCGCATCAGCTGGCCTTGCGTCGGCTGCGCCGGGCGCGCAGTGCGCAACGTGCTCCGGTGTTGCAGGGCGACCGCTCACTGCGCGAGCGGCTGCGGGCGCAGCTGCCCTTCCAGCTCACGGGCGCTCAGCAGCGCGTGTTGGATGAGATCGCCGCGGATCTGGAGCAGCCGCGGCCGATGATGCGGCTGCTGCTCGGCGATGTCGGCTCCGGCAAGACGGTGGTCGCGGCGATGGCCGCGCTGCAGGTGCTCGAGGCCGGACATCAGGTCGCGCTGATGGCGCCGACTGAGCTGCTTTCCGAGCAGCATTTGCAGAGTCTGCAGCAGTGGCTGGAGCCGCTGCAGATCGAGCTGGCTTGGCTCTCCGGGCGGCACTCGGGCAGTGAGCGCGCGCTGATTCTGGAGCGTATCGCCGATGGCCAGGCGCGGGTGGTGGTTGGCACCCATGCACTGTTTCAGGCCGAGGTGCGCTTTGCTGAGCTTGGGCTGGTGATCATCGATGAGCAGCACCGCTTTGGGGTGCATCAGCGCCTGAGCCTGCGCGAGAAGGGCGAGCGTGATGGCGCGATTCCGCACCAACTGATCATGACCGCAACCCCGATCCCGCGCTCGCTCGCGATGTCGGTCTATGGCGACCTGGACCTGTCTGAGATCGATGAGCTTCCTCCGGGGCGCAAACCGATCAAGACGGTTGCGCTACCAGACAGCCGGCGGGATGAGGTCATCGAGCGCGTCCAGGTGGGCTGTCGAGACGGGCGCCAGGCGTATTGGGTCTGTACGCTGGTCGAGGAGTCCGATGCGCTGCAGGCACAGGCCGCCGAGGATGCCGCGACCGATCTGCGCGAGCGGTTGCCGGGTCTGCGCATTGGCCTGGTGCATGGGCGCATCAAGGCACAGGAGCGGGCGCCGGTGATGGCGGCGTTCAAGGCCGGTGAGCTGGATCTGCTGGTGGCGACGACGGTGATCGAGGTCGGCGTGGATGTGCCCAACGCCAGCCTGATGATCATCGAGAACCCGGAGCGGCTCGGATTGGCGCAGTTGCATCAGCTGCGCGGTCGCGTTGGGCGCGGCAGCATCGATAGCGTTTGCTTGCTGATGTACCACCCGCCGTTGACGCGCGCGGCGCGCGAGCGGCTCGATATCCTGCGCCGCGAGGCGAGTGGCTTTCGCATCGCTGAGGCCGATCTGCGCATGCGCGGTGCCGGTGAGGTGTTGGGAACCCGCCAAGCCGGTGCCATACAGTTCCGGCTGGCCGACCCGATGCGAGATACCGCGCTCGCCCTCGCAGCACGGCATGCGGCCGATCGGCTGCTCAGGGACTGGCCTGAGCATGTCGAGCCACTGATTCGGCGCTGGCTCGGCAGTCGTGACGACTATGGCTATGTCTGAGCGGAGCCATCGCCAACCGGAGCCGCATCTCCAGCCTTCGTGGTCGTGGGTGCTATGCGATAATCGCCGGCCCGAGACGTCCGCGCCTTTTGTATCTGGCGCGCGTCTCGTTCGTCCATCACCGGTCATCGGCCTAGATAGGCTGTAGCCTGCACTTGTCAGAGACCATCGAATCATCGAATGAGCGTTCGCGAGACCAAGATCAGCAAGCCGGGTGAGCTGCCGGTAGCGGTAGCGGCGGCGTCGACATCGAACCCGAGCCCAGGCTCGGCATCGGCCCCTGACTGGCGCATCCGGCTCGATGCCTACGTCCGCTTGATCCGACTCAACAAACCGATCGGCATCTTCCTCTTGATGTGGCCCGCGCTCTGGGCGCTCTGGCTTGCCGGTGAGGGCCATCCGCCCTGGCAGGTGGCCATCATCTTCGTGCTCGGCGTGGTGCTGATGCGCTCCGCCGGCTGTGCAATCAACGATTTCGCCGACCGAGACCTGGATGGCCATGTCGCCCGCACCAACGCGCGACCGCTGGCTCAGGGTCTGATCAGCCCCGCTGAGGCCGTCGCGGTGTTCCTGCTGCTAAGTCTCGCCTCCTTTGGTCTGGTGCTGTTCCTGAATTGGCAGACCATCGCGATGTCGGTGGTGGCGGTGACGCTGGCGATGATCTATCCGTTCATGAAGCGCTTCACCCATGTACCACAGCTGTTCCTGGGGGCTGCCTTCGGCTGGGCGGTGCCGATGGCCTTTACCGCCATCCAGGAGACCATCCCGCTCTATGCCTGGGTGCTGTTCGTCGCCACCGTGATCTGGGCGCTGATCTATGACACCGAATATGCAATGGTCGACCGTGAGGACGATCTGAAGATCGGCATCAAGTCGAGCGCGATCCTCTTCGGCCGTTGGGATCGGTTGATCGTTGGTCTGCTGCAACTGCTGATGCTGCTGATCCTGGTTTGGGTGGGGCTGCAAGCGGGTCGTGGCATGGCCTTTTTCATCGGCCTTGCAGTGGCCGCAAGCCTCTCCATCTACCAGCAATGGCTGATCCGCGTGCGCGAGCCCAAGCCCTGTTTCGAGGCCTTTCTGAATAACAACTACTTTGGCATGGCCGTCTTTGTTGGTCTGGTGGTCGACTACCTTCTGAAACCAGCCTAATTCAAGGGTCCATCCACGTTTAGAGCCGCGCCCAGAGAGCAGACTAGAACCGCGGATTCAGCGGATAAGCGCTTGGATTTCAAGCGGCTCCGGCCAATACCTGCCTCATCTGATTGATGGCCTTGCGCTCCTCGCCAAACGACTATCTTGGAATGGCTAAATCTGGCTCGATCTGTGCCAGCGGCTGCGTTATACATTGAAAACGACTGAAATCATCTGGAGGAGCATCATGTCTGCGCGATCTATCATCCAGCAGCGCCCGTCTCAGTCGGGCCTGCTCATAGCGCTGTTGTCTGCGTTTGTGCTGCTTAGCCTGTTGAGCGGCTCTGCGCTGGCGGCGGCGAGCTTTGACGAGGGCATTGAATACAAGCGGGTTGCCGAGCCGCAGCGCTTGGAGCCTGGTGATGATGTCGAGGTGCTAGAGCTGTTCTGGTATGGCTGTCCGCACTGTTATCAGCTCGAGCCAGCCATTGAGCGTTGGCTCGAGAACAAGCCGGACGGCGTCAGCTTTCGGCGTCTGCCGGCCGCTGCCTCGAGCCGCTGGATTCCACATGCCAAGGCCTACTTCGCCGCCGAACAGCTCGGTGAGCTGGAGAAGCTGCATGAGCCGCTGTTCAAGGCATTGCACGAGCAACGGCGGAGGATCTTTACCGATGAGGAACTGTTCGCCTTTGCCGCTGAGCAGGGCATTGACGAGCAGGCCTTTCGCGATGCCTATCAGTCGTTTCCGGTCGACATGAGGGTCCGTCAGTCGGCTGATCTGGCGCGTCGTTATCAGCTCTCTGGTGTGCCTGCGATCGTCGTCAACGGAACCTATATCACTGGCGTGACCGAAGCCGGTGGGCGCGATCAGCTGTTCGAGCTCGTCGACGTCCTGGTCGCGAAAGAGCAGGCCGCAAGCGATTGAGGTATCAACGTTTAAGGCGATTGCCGGAAAAGCTCGTACCGAATTGCGCAGGATTTTCGTTTGCCTTCGAGGAGCGTCGCCGGGAGCATAGCCGGGCTATGTGACCGGCGGCGCGACGAAGAAGGCGAGCGAAAAGACCAGCAAGGCGGTATGAGCTTTGACAGAAATCGCCTAAGGCGCCGTCGGTGAGCGATTGGCGCTGTGTTAGCTAGGCTAGATGTAGACTAGACTAGACTAGGCTAGATCGATCTCAAACGGCGGCGTTTTCAGCTGCCGGCTGAGCGATCGGTGTCGCATCCGGATTCGGAAAGCGCTCGACCACCCAAGCGGGTAGCTTCGCCTGGCTGGCGTTGTAGAGAGCATCGGACTCGACGATGATTAGCACCAAGACCGTGACCATCACTGGCAGGATGCCGATACCAGCAACGAGCGCGATGGCGGCTTCCTTCATCATCCCGCCATAGACGTGACCAGCCCAGCCGAGGAGCATGGCGACCATCAGCAGTGACAGCATGCCGATGAAGATTCGGCTGCGGCGCGCGCAGACCTGCCAATGGCACATCACATACCAGGGGTCTCGGCCGATTGAGCGGTGCGCGCGCCAGAGCGTATAGGTGAGGATCGAGAAGGAGATCGCCGGGATGATCGCCATTACCCAGGGAAAGCTGCCGGCAATGCCGCCGGCTGCGACGGCCATTAGGATGTGGTTACCGATGAGATTGGTGAGGAAGATCTCGTGCGGGATGTTGGCCTGCTTGATCTCGCGGTCGCTGACTTCAAAGCGCATAGGGGGCTCGACGGACTCGGGGCAATCGCCAGATCATAGAAGGCTCAGCGAACGCTGTCACGCTGCGCAAGCAACCTGATGATCCGCGATCCAGATAGCGCCTGCCTGCCTGTCTGTTCGCTAGAGATAGCGCCGCCAATGCTCGGGTCGCGGGTCGCGGCAACCGTGCTCCAGGTTTTCCCAGCGCTTCGCGAACACGCGCTTGGTCGAGTTGCTGTCGCCGCGAGCGCAGCCGTGGTTCTCGCGATAAGTGCCTTCGGTGTAGTAGTAGAGCGAGCGCCTGAGCTTGAAGATCAGGGCGCCATCGAGATGCAGGCCGAGCTCAGCGAGGGCGTCGTTGATCTCTTCGAGACAGGTCCGTTGCAGATCGTAGGTCAGGTCCAAGACGATCGGCGACAGCGGCTCGGCACGTAGCACGCCATCGACATCCGCTAAAAAGCTCGCCGCGGTGCTGGCGTCGTTCCGCTCCGGGTGCAGATCACGAAAATGGATCTGACGTTGTTTGATGCGATCGGGGTCGGGTGTTTCCATAGGGGAAGTATGCTTAATCCAGGGGTCGGTGATCAAGGTCTGGGTGAGCGAGATGTCGGTGATCGAGATGTCCGTGCAGTCCGGCTGTCGCATCCGCAGGTCACGCGTTCCTGACCCGCAAGATCATGCAGGGTTTCAATGGCCGCGAATCCCTGTGTCTTCATTAGCCCTCGGAGGCTCGGACCTTGGTCCCAGCCGTGTTCGATGGCGAGCAGGCCGCCGGGCCTGAGACAGCGCGATGCATCGGTGATGATGGTGCGAATGGCGTTCAGACCATCGTCGCCTGAGATCAGTGCGGCAATCGGCTCGAAGCGGACGTCTCCTTCGACGAGGTGCGGATCATCGGGACGCACATAGGGTGGGTTGCTGAGGATGGCATCGATCGACGCTGCGCCCAATGTGCTCGACCAGTCGCCACGGATCAGCTTGAGATTGTCGAGCTGAAGCTCAGCGGCATTGAAGGCGGCAACGGCGAGGGCAGCGGCGTCACGCTCGATGCCGAGCAAGGTCCAGTGCGGACGCGCACGAGCCAGTGCGGCGGCGATCGCGCCGCTGCCGGTGCCGAGGTCGGCGATCTGTAACGCGGCCGATGCCGGCAGTCGCTCAAGCGCTTGCTCGACCAGGATCTCGGTCTCCGGGCGCGGGATCAGCGTTGCCGGGCTGACGCGCAGCTCGAGGCTCCAGAATTCACGCCGTCCGAGTAGGTACGCGATCGGCTCGCCGGCGAGGCGTCGTGCGATCCAGTGCTCGAATTGCTGTTGCTGGGCTGGGCTTACACAAGTCTCTGGCCAGGCGATCAACTGGGTGCGCTCGAGCCCTGCGGCTGCACCCAGTAGCAGATCGGCCTCGAGTGCCGCGCTGGTGTGGCCGGCGGCGGCCAGGCGCGTGCTGGCAGAACGGCGCAGCTCGGCGATGCAGGCGAGCGGTGCACTCATCCCGGCGAATCCTCTTGATGTCGAGCAGGTCAGTCGTCGTCAAGGCGGTTTCCGGCAATCGCCTCAGTCGCTGTCTATGGGTGACGTCCTGGTTGTCGCCAGACAGCGGCGTTCGCGTCACCACCCCGGACGCTGAAGCGCTTGTTTCAGGGTATGCGGTGCGCGACCCGTTCAGTCCGTGGTCAGCTCGGCGAGCAGATCGGCCTGGTGCTCGCGCTGCAGCGGCTCGACGACTTGGTCTAAGTTCCCCATCATCACCTCGTCGAGCTTATACAGCGTCAGGTTGATGCGGTGATCGGTGAGCCGGTTCTGCGGGAAATTGTAGGTGCGGATGCGCTCGGAGCGATCGCCGCTGCCGACCTGTAGCCGTCGCGAGGCGCTTTGTTCAGCAGCTTGCTCTTCCCGCGCGGCAGAGAGCAGCTTGGCCTGCAGCAAGGCCAGTGCCTTGGCGCGGTTCTTGTGCTGTGAGCGTTCGTCTTGGCATTCAACGACGATGCCGCTTGGCAGGTGGGTCAGGCGCACCGCGGAATCGGTCTTGTTCACATGCTGCCCACCAGCGCCAGAGGCGCGATAGGTGTCGACGCGCAGATCGTTGGCGTCGACGCTGATCTCGTCGACCGAGTCGACCTCGGGGAGGATCGCCACGGTACAGGCCGAGGTGTGGATGCGGCCCTGGGATTCGGTCTCGGGCACACGCTGTACGCGATGCGCGCCGGACTCGAATTTGAGCCGTGAATAGACCCCGCTGCCGCTGATGCGCACGGCGACCTCTTTGTAGCCGCCCATCTCGCCGTCGCTGGCGCTGATGATCTCGTGGCGCCAGCCGAGCAGTTCTCCATAGCGCAGATACATGCGCAGCAGGTCGCCGGCGAACAGCGCCGCCTCGGCGCCGCCGGTGCCGGCGCGGATCTCGAGATAGATGTTGCGATGGTCGTTTGGGTCGGGTGGGATCAGGAGCCGATTGAGTTCGGGCTCGAGCTGCTCGCGCCGCTGCTCGGCCGCGTCCAGTTCCTCGCGCGCCAGTTCGGCCATCTCCTTGTCGCTGAGCATCTCACGCGCGGAGTCGATCTCGGCCTCGAGGTCGAGATAGCGCTGCCAGCAGCCGATGACCGGCTCCAGCTGTGAGTATTCTCGGCCGAGATCACGAAATCGGTTTTGATCCGATTGCACCTCGGGCTCGGCCAACAGGGCAGTGATCTCAGAAAAGCGTTCGGCGAGCCGATCGAGCTTGCCCCGAATGGATGGATTCATCAGTGACCGGTATCTTGACCCTGCGAGAGCTGGAATAGCTCATTCGCCGCGTCCAACAGCTCCGATTGGCCCTCACGACCGGCTTGGCGCAAGCGCACACTGGGTTCGTGCAGAAGCTTGTTGGTGAGGACATGAGCGAGGTGGCGCATGACCTCCTGCGGAGGCTTGCCGGCTGCCAACTGGCGGGCCGCCCGGGAGTAGGCCTCATCGCGAATGCACTCGGCACGGGCGCGGTAATCCTGGATCAGTGAGACCGCGTCGAGCGAGCGCACCCAAGCCATGAACTCGTCGCAGTGCAGGTCGATGATCTCGACCGCCTGCTCGGCGGCGTGGTTGCGTGAGCGCATCCCCTCGTCGACCACGCCCTGAAGATCATCGACCGTATAGAGATAGACGTCACGCAGCTGGCCGACCTCGGGCTCGATGTCGCGCGGCACGGCAATGTCGACCATGAACATGGGTCGATGCCGGCGTTGCTTGAGCGCCCGCTCGACCGTGCCCTTGCCGAGCACGGGTAGCGGGCTTGCGGTTGAGGAGACGACGATATCGGCCTCGGGTAGATGGCTAGCCAGCTCGGTCAGGGCGATGGCGTAACCATCGAATTGGGCGGCTAGGCGATGCGCGCGCTCAACCGTTCGGTTGGCGACGATGATGCGGCCGATGCCGTGCTGATGCAGATGGCGAGCGGCGAGTTCGACGGTCTCGCCGGCGCCGATCAGCAGCGCGGTCTGTTTGGTGAGGTCGCTGAAGATCTGTCGCGCCAAGCTGACCGCGGCGAAGGCGACCGAGACCGGACTGCTGCCGATGGCGGTATCGGTGCGCACTTGCTTGGCAACCGCGAAGGTGCATTGAAAAAGGCGCCCTAGGAGCCTGCCGCTTCCGCCGACCTCGCAGGCGGTCTTGAAGGCCGCTTTGACTTGGCCGAGGATCTGCGGCTCGCCCAAGACCATCGAGTCGAGGCCGCAGGCGACCTTGTAGAGATGCTGAACGGCCTCGCGATCTTTATGCGCATAGAGATGTTGCGCGAAGAGCTGCGGCTCGATGCCGTGGAAGCTGCCGAGCCAGTTGCGCAACGGGGTTTCGATATCGCGCGTATCGGTCGCGCAATAGATCTCAGTGCGGTTGCAGGTCGAGAGGATAATCGCCTCATCGGCGGGGCTTTGTTCGAGCAGCGTGCGCAAGGCGGCGACGATGACATCGGGCCCGAAGGTCAGGCGCTCGCGGATGTCGACGGGTGCCGTCTTATGATTGAGTCCGAGTACGATCAGTGGCATGGCGGAGATAGAGGGCTTAGCCGGTTGTTGCGTTTGCCCCGCTCCGCGTAACGGCGATGGCGGTGCTTTGGGGCCGCGAGTGGTTGCTTTCCGCGATAGGAACTGCATGAGTATACTGCGATCGAAACGAATACCCGGCTGATCGCGGTCAACCATCTGCCTGCACTCTCTATGCGTATACACACACGATTCCTGTCGCTCCTGACGCCGTTGCTCGCACTGGTCGCGTTGGTCAGCAACGCTGATCAGTCTGCTCCGCCTATGTTGCAACCCGCTACTCCAGGCTCAGCCGACGCCTCTGCCTCGACATATCTAGGCCCGGCAACCGGCCAGGCACTCGGCCAGGAGCCGCCGCAAGAGCTCAGCTCCGAGTTGGTCTACACCGCATTGGTTGCCGAGGTTGCGTTGCAGCGGGGCGACTATGCTGCGGCCTTCGAGCATTTTCTGGCGGCCGCTCAATTGGCACAAGAGCCTAGCCTTGCTGAGCGCGCCGTGCGCTCGGCGCTGAATACCGATCGCCCGGAAGCCGCGCGTCAGGCGCTGGATCTCTGGACCGAGCTCGAGCCTGATGCCCCCAAGGCGCATCAGCTGTCGGCCTTTCTTGCGTTGGAGGCCGGCAATCGCAGTATTGCCATGGCATCGCTGCAGCGCGTGATCGAGCTAGGTGGCGTGCCTGGCCAAGGCTATCTGCAGGCGGCGCAAATCCTTGGGCGCTTGCCTGATCCGAGCGATCGTTTGGCGCTGATGCGCGAGTTGGTCGATGCGCTCGACGCCGACAGCGATCCGGATGCCCAGTATGCGTTAGCGACGCTGGCCGCAGCAGCCGGCGAGGATGATGCTGCGATGCAGCTCGCCGAGCGTGCGTCGGTGTTGCGCCCAGGCTGGACTGATCCAAAACTGTTCTTAGTCCGTCTGCTGGTGGGGATGGAGCAGCCAGAGCAGGCGCAGGCGGCGCTCGAGCGCTACATCATCCAGGCGCCCGAGGATGCCGAGCTGAAATTGATGAAGGCGCAGCTGCACATGGATGCTGAGGAGTCAGAGCAGGCACTCGCGGTGTTCAATGAGCTGCTCGAGCGCACCCCCGAGCGTCCAGACGTTCTGTTTGCCGCTGCGGTTCTCGCGCTCGACATCCGCGACCTGGATGCAGCTCGAGAGTATCTGGAGGCGTTGAAGCGTCTCGGCAAACGGCCAAACGATGTTGCCTTCTTGCTCGGGCAGGTCGAGGAGCAAGCGGGCAATAGCAAGGCTGCGCGGGGGCTCTACGACGAGGTGCGGGGACAAAATCGGATCAATGCCCAGGTCAGGATTGCTCGGCTGTACGCCAAGGACGGAGACGTTCAGCGCGCGCGTGAGCTGTTTCAGCAATTGCGTGATCAATACCCCGGTCAAACCTCGGCCTTCTATTTGCTCGAAGGTGAGATGTTGCGCGACCAGGGCTTAGCGCAACAGGCGCTCGGCGTCTATGACCTGGCCCTCGGCCAAGAGCCCGACAATGCTGACCTGCTCTATGCCCGTGCGATGTTGGCCGTGGGGATGGGGCAGGTGGCCTCACTGGAGCGCGATTTGCGCCGAATCTTGATCGCTGATCCTGATCATGTCGACGCTCTGAATGCGCTCGGCTACACGCTGGCGGATCGCACCGATCGCTTCGATGCGGCGGCCTCCCTGATCGAACGCGCGCTGCAGCTCCGTCCAGATGACCCCGCGATCCTCGACAGCATGGGTTGGGTGCTTTATCGCCAAGGCCAGCCTGAGAAGGCCGAGGGTTTTCTGCGTCAGGCATTGGACCAGGGCTTCGATGCGGAGATTGCGGCGCACCTGGGCGAGGTGCTGTGGGCGCTCGGGCGGCAGGACGAGGCGCGAGCGATTTGGCGGCACGCGCTCGATGAGGCCCCGGATCACGAGTACCTGTTGCGTGTGCTGAGTCGTTTTCGCTTTTCGCACACCGACAACTGATGGCGATCCTGGTGCCAGTGCTGACCCCTCGACCTGATACGGATGGTGCCTGGCTGGCGCCTGCGAAGCTGAACCTGATGCTGCGGGTGCTCGGGCGCCGCGCTGATGGCTATCATCGATTACAGACGGTGTTTCAATTTGTCGATCGCTGCGATCGGCTGTATTTCGATCATCGTGACGATTCAAGGATCGAGCGGCTCGAGGGACCGGCTGAGGTTCCGCCGGAGCAGGACTTGGTGGTGCGCGCCGCACATGCGCTGGCAGAGGCGACCGGCTGTCGCTCCGGTATCAGTATCCGCGTCGACAAGCATCTGCCGATGGGCGGCGGGCTCGGTGGTGGAAGCTCGGATGCGGCGACCACGCTGCACGCGCTGAACCAGCTTTGGGGCACTGGGCTGTCGGTTGAGCAGCTCGCTGAGATTGGTCTGCGGCTTGGGGCCGACGTGCCGGTCTTCGTTCGCGGTGCCGCGGCTTGGGGTGAGGGGGTCGGAGAGACCCTGGTGCCGGTCGAGCTGCCAACGCCTTGGTATCTGGTGCTGGCGCCGCCTTGTCATGTTGCGACGGCCGCGGTGTTTGCTGACCCGGGATTGACAAGAGACTCGGCGCCAATCACACTAGTGGACTTTCTTCGCGGCAATGCCGTTAACGACTGTCTGCGGACCGTGCTGGACCAGTACCCTATCGTCAGACAGGCGTTCGATTGGCTTGCTGATCGCGCTGAAGCAAAGCTCACTGGAACCGGAGCCTGCCTCTTTGCGGCGCTACCGAGTCAGTCTGAGGCTGACCAGTTGCTCGCTGAGGTTCCGGACGAGATTCCGGCCTTCGTTGCCCGCGGTCGAAATCGGTCTCCGCTGTTTGGCGTGGCCTAACGCGCGGAGCCAGAAGACGTACAGCCGACGAAGCCGGGTCGATCCATTGGGGCGTCGCCAAGAGGTAAGGCACTGGGTTTTGATCCCAGCATTCCCAGGTTCGAATCCTGGCGCCCCAGCCACACTTCACCAAGCCGAGAGTGGCCATAAACGGTGCCGCTTGAGACCAAAGGACAATCTGTGCAGGCCAGTGCCATGATGGTGTTCTCTGGGAATGCCAACCCGGCGCTCGCCGCTGAGATCTGCGCTCATCTTGGGCTGCCGCTGGGCAAGGCCGTCGTTGGTCAGTTCAGCGATGGCGAGGTGATGACGGAGATCCAAGAGAACGTGCGTGGGCGCGATATCTTCATCGTGCAGCCGACCTGCGCGCCGACCAACGACAATCTCCTCGAACTCTTGGTGATGATCGATGCGCTGCGCTGGGCCTCGGCCAAGCGCATCACCGCGGTGATCCCCTATTTCGGCTACGCGCGCCAGGATCGACGTCCGCGCTCGGCCCGCGTGCCGATCACCGCTCGCCTCGTCGCCAAGATGATCGGCTCGGCGGGCGCCGATCGCGTGTTAACCGTTGACCTGCACGCTGACCAGATCCAGGGCTTCTTCGACATCCCGGTCGATAATGTCTATGCCTCGCCGATCTTGCTCGGCGACGTGTGGCGGCAAAAGCACGAGAACCTGATGGTGGTCTCGCCTGATGTCGGTGGTGTGGTGCGTGCGCGGGCCTTGGCGAAGCGGCTTGACGACGCCGACCTTGCCATCATCGACAAGCGTCGCCCGCGCGCTAATGAGGCCAAGGTGATGAATATCATCGGTGATGTGCGCGGTCGCTCCTGCGTACTCGTCGATGATCTGGTCGATACTGCTGGCACGCTGTGCCAGGCGGCTGCGGCATTGAAAGCCCAGGGCGCATCCCGGGTTCAGGCGTACTGCACACATCCGGTGCTGTCGGGACCCGCGGTCGATAATATCTCTGTCTCGGCACTCGATGAGCTAGTGGTGACGAACACCATCCCGCTGCGCCCGGAGGCAAGTGATTGTCCAAAGATTCGGCAGCTGGGTATTGGCGAGCTGCTCGCCGAGACCATGCGTCGGGTCTCGAATGAAGAGTCGGTGAGCTCATTGTTCGTCGACTGATCAAGGTTAGCGGACATCGCGCCTCGCCACCCCGTTCGATGAAGCGTTTGCTTCAGGGTAACGCGGTCGGTCTGCGTTGACCCTATTGGCGCCGGCATCTGGTCGCGGATGCCGGCGTTTTGTTGTTGTTTAATCTGGAGACTCAGTCATGAGTGATCTGTTAGAAATTTTGGCACAGCCGAGGAGCGATACGGGGAAGGGTGCGAGCCGCCGCCTGCGTCGTACCGGGCTGGTGCCTGGAATCGTCTACGGTGCCAATGCCGAGCCGGTGATGATCTCGGTGCGTCATAATGAGCTCGAGCGCCAGCTCGATCACGAGGTGTTCTATTCCAGCCTGCTCGATCTGAAGCTTGGCGATCAGACGACCAAGGTCGTGCTCAAAGACCTTCAGCGTCATCCGGCGAAGCCATTCCTGCTACATGTGGATTTTCTGCGCGTGAGCAGTGACGAGAAGCTGCGCCTGACGATCCCGATTCACTTCCTTAATCAGGAAAGCTGCCCTGGCGTCAAGCTAGGCGGAAAGGTCTCGCACAACGTCACTGAGATCGAGGTGAGCTGCTTGCCGGCTGACCTGCCGGAGTATTTGGCTGTGGATATGGCAGAGATGAACCAGGGCGATATCGTCCATGTCTCCGAGCTGAAGCTGCCACCCAATGTTGAGCTCACCCACTCGCTTGACCCTGAGACGCCGGTGGTGATGATCTATGCGCCGCAGGCCGAGAGCACGGGCGAGGAGGGCGCTGATGACGCAGAGGGTGGTAGCGAGACGGCTGCGAATTGATCGCCAAGACTCGGTGAAGGAGATCGCGGGCGCTTTGTTCAGCGGACCGCCCGCGATCGCTCAGATGATCCATTCGCCAAACCATTAGCCGATTCATTCGCATGTCGGACAGTGGCATCCAACTCATCGTTGGTCTCGGTAATCCCGGAGCCCAGTACGCTGGCACGCGTCATAATGCCGGCTATTTCCTGGTCGATCGGGTCGCTGAGCGCTCCGGTGCCGAGTTGCGGCCCGAGGCCAAGTTCTATGGTCTGATGGGGCGCGTCAATCACCCTGAAGGCGATCTTCGGCTGCTGAAGCCGACCACCTTCATGAACCACAGTGGGCGTTCGGTCGCCGCAGTTTGCCGCTATTTCGATATCGAGCCGAGTCGCGTGTTGATTGCCTATGATGAGCTGGACCTCCCGGTTGGCACAGTCAAGCTGAAGCAGGGCGGGGGGCATGCCGGTCACAATGGGATGCGCGATAGCATCGCCGCCCTCGGCAGTGCCGACTTCTGGCGGCTGCGTATCGGCATCGGCCATCCCGGCAGCAAAGAGCAGGTGATCGGCTATGTGCTCAGCCATCCATCTCGGGCTGACACCGAGGCGATTGAGGATGCGATCAACGATGCGGAAAGCTGTGTGCCGGAGATGTTAGCGGGTGAGTATCAGCGGGTCATGAACCGCTTGCATTCCAGGCCCTGAACAGAGACCTTCAGCGCACACTGGACTTCAACAGAGGTCTTCTATAGCCATTCGCCCTGATTCGCGGATGCGAACATCCGGTGGAATCTGGGCTTTTGGGTCAGCGTTGTCCGGCAATCAGATCGAGCGGCCATAGAAAGCGACAAGCCGCCTCGCGGCGGCTCGTCACTTCCTCCTTGGGTCTCTACTCGTCTCAGAACAGCCAGGCGAAATTCACGCCGAGTTCGTACTGATGCATCTTGATCTCTGGTGCCTGGCCGCCAGTGAACTCGCCAGGGCCGGAAACGCTGTCTTCCGGCGCATACATACCCCAGAAGGTCATCTCAAAGTTGTCCCTCAGCAGGTAGCTGGCGCCTAGCGTGTAGTGAGTGGTGATAGTTGCTGGTGCCAGCGTGTTGAAGGCGACCTGTTCATCGCTGATCGGGTTGTCGCCGTAGCTGAAGCCAGCACGCAGTGTCAGCCGATCGTTCATCGCGTACTGGGCGCCGAACTTGAACACCGTCATGTCGTCCCAGCCGAAGCCAGCGCCTTTGGAGCCACCGAGGCAGTAGCGTGAATCGTAGCTGGCGCCGGGTTGGCTCGGCATTCCAAATGCCGCGTTGAGATCGCATTTCAACGCGAGATCGTTGTTGTTCGCGATCGCAGGAACCTCGCTGTACCAGATTTGCTGGACGTCAAAGGCGAGTGACAGCTGATCGTTTGGACGCACAGCGATGCCGATAGTGCCGACCGGTGGCAGGTCGAACTTGCCTCCCTCGGCAAACAGGTCCGCATATTTCTCGAACTTCCCCATGTACATCTTGGTGCGGTAGGAGGCACCGATCGAGAACATCGGGTTGACGTCCCACAGGCCACCGACTTGGAAGCCGAAGCCCCAAGCCGAATCTTGGCCATTGTCGGTCAGCTTGGTCGGCGTGACCGCGCTCGTCATCTGACTTGCGAGCACACTTTGAGTAAAGGTTTCGGTGAATCCTTGGAAGGCGCCGACTCCCTTGACTTCGATGGTCTGGTAGCCGATCAAAAAACTCGCGCCGAGACTCAAGCCCTCAGCGACTTGACGTGAGTAGGCGAGAGAGACGCCAAGTTGCTCGAGATTCACCCCAGCGTTACCGGCGCCCTGCATGCTGGTTCCCGGGAACGGCGGAGGATTGGCACCGGGGTTATTTCCGCCAAAGGTCCCGAGGTTAAACAAGGTGTCCCGGCTGCGGAAATCCGTATTCATGCCGCCGTTACCGAACATCGCGATGCCGATTGAGCTGACATCGTTGATCGGATGGGTATAGCCGAAACCCGGAACGAGGAAGTCGTTGTTTTTGCTCTCGACTTTCCCTGTTCCTGTGGCGCCGCCGCCAATCGGCGCGAATGCACCAGTGGCCTGGTTTGGTGTCAGGCCGTCGTACTCGCGGAGCGGTTTGAACCAAGAGAAGCCGACGTCGGCGCGCCGACCAACCTGATTCGCGGTGGCTGGGTTGCCAACGATGGATAAGCTGTCCTGTGGTAGCGCTGCCTCACCCGCGCCGGCCATGCCCTTGGCTTTGGGTGAATAGGCATGGGACATGTAACCGTTGGTCGCGTGCGCAACTGGCATCATGGCGCTGCAAGCCAACGCTAATGCGCTGAGTTTTAATGTTTTACGCATGGTTGTCGTACTCCTCCTCCTCGTTGGTCGATGTGTTTTCACCACGCCGCTGCCCGTTTGAACTGGAATGTTGCGGTGTTGAAACATTTGTTGCACAAGGTTACGACGTTGTGGGAGATTGTCAACGAGCTTGATTGCGTTTTGTCATGTTATCTTGAGCGATTATGTAAGAGCGCAGTGTCATCAGCGCACTGGTGGACACTAAGCAGCCTGCGATTAAGACCTGTGAATCGGTGCCTTGAGGCCGGTTGGCGCAACCCAGTGGGCTTTGCAACGAGCGGGCTGTGCAATCAGCGCAGCCCGTCGAGCGTCGAGGAAGAGGGCGGGGCGGGCGTCAGACGATGCAGGCGGGCACGCGTCCGACCGAGACGTAGGTGAGACCCGCGCCGTTGACCTGTGCGGGATCGAACAGATTGCGTCCGTCGAAGATCACCGGCGAGCGCAGCTGCGCCTGTACGGCAGACAGGTCAGGGCTACGGAACTCGTTCCACTCGGTGACGATGACCAGAGCATCGGCGCCCTCGACGGCGGCCATGCGGTTCTCCACCAGCTCTAGATCAGCACGATCTCCATACAGGCGCCTGGCCTCCTCGGCTGCGACCGGGTCAAAGGCGCGCACCCGCGCACCTGCGGCCCACAGCTGTTCCATTAGGCGGCGGCTGGAGGCTTCGCGCATGTCGTCGGTGTTGGGCTTGAAGGCCAGGCCCCAGAGCGCTAAGGTCTTGCCCTTGAGGTTGCCTTGGAAATACTGCTCGATCTTGCTGAAGAGCAAATTCTTCTGGCGATCGTTCACCGCTTCGACGGCCTGCAGCAGGTCAGCCTGATAGCCTTTGGACCGGGCCGTTCGCTCCAGCGCGCGGACATCCTTCGGGAAACAGGAGCCGCCGTAACCGCAGCCCGGATAAATGAATTGGTAGCCAATGCGCGGATCGGAGCCGATGCCGACGCGCACCATCTCGATGTCGGCGCCGACCGCCTCGGCGATGTTCGAGAGCTCGTTCATGAAGCTGATCTTGGTCGCGAGCATCGCGTTGGCGGCGTACTTGGTCAGCTCTGCCGAGCGCACGCCCATCACCATGACGCGGTCGTGATTACGGTTGAAGGGGGCGTAGAGGGCTCGCAGCAGCTCGCCGGTGCGTGGATTGTCAGTGCCGACGATGATCCGGTCCGGGCGCATGAAGTCGTCGATGGCGGCGCCTTCCTTCAAGAACTCGGGGTTGGAGACCACGTCGAACTCGACCGCATGGCCGCGTTCGTGCTGGGCCAAGCGCACCGTTTCCGCGACTCGATCGGCTGTTCCCACTGGGACTGTTGATTTGTCCACGATCACGCGGTAGCTGGTCATGTGCTCGCCAATCGCCGCGGCCACCGCGAGCACATGGCGGAGGTCGGCAGAGCCATCCTCGTCCGGTGGTGTGCCAACGGCGATGAACTGGAACAACCCGTGGGCGACGCCCTCTTCGGGATCAGTCGAGAAGCGCAGGCGGCCGGCCTGCTTGTTCTTCGCGATGAGGTCATCGAGACCAGGTTCGTAGATCGGCACTCCGCCACTATTGAGCAGGGCGATCTTGTCCACGTCGACATCGACGCAAAGGACCTGATTGCCGACCTCGGCGAGGCAGGCACCGGTGACGAGACCGACATAGCCGCTTCCAAAGATCGTGACATCCATTGAGATTCCTCGTGTGTACAGTGTGGTCGGAGGGTTCAAGCCTGGCGAGTTTACCGTAACCTGATTTGAACTGGCCTCGGAGTCGCGTTGCAGCGACGATCGGTATGGCCGCTTGTTGCTGATCACTGCTGATGACTGCTGATCACGATGCGGCTTGAGGTAGCACAGCACTGACAGATCGAGCGTCAGTGATCCAGATGCGGTTCGGCTAGGGCGGATCGGCCGGTCTCGATTGCCGCGTTTGGTGTTGACGCACCCTCCATCACGCGTTATTCTGCCGCGCTCAGCTGATTGGAGGGGTTCCCGAGCGGTCAAAGGGATCAGACTGTAAATCTGACGGCTCAGCCTTCGGAGGTTCGAATCCTCCCCCCTCCACCATTAAAGCGTGCTCATTAGCTTCAAGCTAGGCTGTATGCCAGCGTGAACGCCGCGCCGCAAGTCGGTTGCGGAGCGGTGAAAGTTAAGGTCGGTTCGGTGCGGCGTTGCCCTGCTGCTGCCACGCCCTCATGCTTCTGGCCGCTATGCGGGTGTAGTTCAACGGTAGAACCTCAGCCTTCCAAGCTGATGGTGTGGGTTCGATTCCCATCACCCGCTCCATTGATGTATCGCGTCGAGACCCGGACAGGGCCAGAGGCTCGGCAAGATTTCGGAATCAAGACATCTGCCCATGTAGCTCAGTTGGTAGAGCACACCCTTGGTAAGGGTGAGGTCACCGGTTCAACTCCGGTCATGGGCTCCACTTTCGTCAACGAGTCTGGTGTTCTGGGCTTGCTCGACGGTTCGTTACAGTAGATTGGCAACAAGACGACATCCAAGCGCGCGGAGATAGGGTCAGTGTCCAAAACAAAGTTCGAGAGAAACAAGGCGCACGTCAACGTTGGCACGATTGGTCACGTTGACCATGGCAAGACCACGCTGACGGCAGCGATCACGGTGCATCAGGCGAAGAAATTTGGTGGTGAGGCACGCGCCTATGACCAGATCGACAACGCCCCTGAAGAGCGCGAGCGCGGCATCACCATTGCCACCGCCCACGTCGAGTACGAGACCGACAAGCGCCACTACGCCCACGTCGACTGCCCGGGACACGCCGACTACGTCAAGAACATGATCACCGGCGCGGCACAGATGGACGGCGCCATCCTCGTTGTCTCCGCCGCCGATGGCCCCATGCCCCAGACCCGCGAGCACATCCTGCTCTCGCGTCAGGTCGGCGTGCCCTACATCGTCGTCTATCTGAACAAAGCCGACATGGTCGACGACGCCGAACTCCTAGAGCTGGTCGAGATGGAAGTCCGCGAACTGCTCGACAGCTACGAATTCCCCGGCGACGACACCCCGATCATCACCGGCTCCGCGCTCAAGGCCCTCGAAGGTGACGAAAGCGAGATTGGCGGCCCCTCCATCGACAAACTGATGGACGCCCTCGACAGCTACATCCCCGAGCCCGAGCGTGCCATCGATGGCGCCTTCCTCATGCCCATCGAAGACGTCTTCTCCATCTCCGGGCGCGGCACCGTCGTCACCGGACGTGTTGAGCGCGGCATCGTCAAGGTCGGCGAAGAAGTCGCCATCGTCGGCATCAAAGACACCGTCAAGACCATCTGCACTGGTGTTGAGATGTTCCGCAAGCTGCTCGACCAAGGGCAAGCCGGCGACAACATCGGCGCCCTGCTGCGCGGCACCAAGCGCGACGACGTCGAGCGTGGTCAAGTCCTGGCCAAGCCCGGCTCGATCACCCCGCACACCCACTTCGAAGCCGAGGTCTATGTGCTGAGCAAAGAGGAAGGCGGACGACACACCCCATTCTTCAATGGCTACCGCCCGCAGTTCTACTTCCGCACCACCGACGTCACCGGCGCCTGCGAACTGCCCGAAGGCATCGAGATGGTCATGCCCGGCGACAACGTCAAGATGACCGTCAAGCTCATCGCCCCGATCGCGATGGAAGAAGGACTGCGCTTTGCCGTCCGTGAAGGTGGCCGCACCGTCGGTGCCGGTGTCGTCGCGAAGGTGATTGAATAGCTGCTCGTCGCGGCAACAGGATCGAGCAGGTAGGGCAGCTCCAGGCTATAGGCTGCCTCGGTAAGCTCCAGAATCCGCTCAGCACAGGGAAGTGATCGACAGGAATCGATTTTTCTAGGCCAGTAGCTCAATTGGCAGAGCAGCGGTCTCCAAAACCGCAGGTTGGGGGTTCGAGTCCCTCCTGGCCTGCCAAACATGCACCTACAAGGTGCCCGGTAACCCATGAATGCACGAGCCGAGGCCGCTTCGACCGGCCTGGATACGGCCAAACTTGCCGCCGCGGTCCTCTTGTTGGCAGGCGGCATTTGGGCGTTCTATTTCTTTGCTCCGTACTCGGTGCTGTTGCGCACCTTGGGCTTGCTCGTCATCGCGAGCGGCGCCGCTGCCCTGGCCTTGACCTCCGCTCAAGGTCGTCAACTCTGGCGCTTTGCGCTGGATTCGCGCATGGAGGTCCGGAAGGTCGTTTGGCCGACCCGCCAAGAGACCATCCAGACGACGCTCATCGTCATCGTCATGGTCTTCATCCTCGGTCTCATTCTGTGGCTGTTTGATACGATCCTGCGCACGATCTTTAACCTCCTCGTTGGGAGTGGCGGCTGATATGGCCATGCGCTGGTATGTGATTCACGCCTTCTCGGGTTTCGAGAGCCAGGTTGCCAAGTCGCTCCGTGAACGCGCCGCGCGTGCCGGAATGGAGGACGCCTTCGGCGAGATCTTGGTGCCGACAGAGGAGGTCGTCGAGATCCGGAACGGCCAGCAGCGCAAGAGTGAGCGCAAATTCTTTCCCGGTTATGTCTTCGTCAACATGGAGATGACCGACGAGAGCTGGCACCTGGTGAAGGACGTGCCGCGAGTGATGGGGTTTATCGGCGGCAAGGGCGATCGCCCGGCGCCGATCCCTGACTCACAGGCTGAGGCGATTCGGCAACGTGTACAGGATGGTGTCGAGAAGCCCCGGCCGAAGGTGCTCTACGAGCCGGGCGAGGTGATTCGGGTCACCGATGGTCCATTCACCGACTTCAACGGTGTCGTCGAAGAGGTCGATTACGAAAAGAGCCGAGTCAAGGTCTCGGTGTCGATCTTCGGCCGCTCAACGCCGGTTGATCTTGAATTCAGTCAGGTCGAGAAGGGCTGAACTGAGATTGAATCCCTTGGTGGGCTGATCTCTATCGATCGTCCGCCGGTTTCGTCCACGTCCGCGCCTCGCGCGGTCCATGCGTTGGGGAGCTGGCCTTTGGTCAGCGCTTGCACCCATAGGAGCGTCACAGGATGGCGAAGAAAGTAAACGCCTACATCAAGCTACAGGTCAAGGCCGGTGAGGCCAACCCGAGTCCGCCCGTCGGTCCAGCACTGGGTCAGCACGGCGTCAACATCATGGAGTTCTGTAAGGCCTTCAATGCGAAGACCCAGGATCTCGAGAAGGGGCTGCCGACGCCGGTGGTGATCACCGTCTATTCAGATCGTAGCTTTACCTTCATTACCAAGACGCCGCCAGCCTCGATCTTGCTGAAGAAGGCAGCTGGTGTAGCCAAGGGCAGCCCGACACCGAATACAGCCATTATTGGTACGGTGACCCGCGCGCAGATCGAAGAGATCGCGAATACCAAGATGCCCGATCTTAACGCAGCAGACCTCGAGGGAGCCGTGCGCACTATCGCGGGCAGCGCACGCGCAATGGGCCTTAAGGTTGAGGGGGTCGCATAATGGCGAAATTATCAAAGCGTGCCGCCGCTATTCGCGAGCGCGTTGAGCACGGGCGGACCTACGCGGCTGAAGAAGCATTTGAACTGTTGAAAGCGGTCTCGAGCGTCAAGTTTGTTGAAAATATTGACGTTGCCGTCAACCTCGGCGTCGATCCGCGTAAGTCGGATCAGGTTGTCCGTGGCTCGACTGTGCTACCGCACGGTATCGGCAAGCAGGTGCGGGTTGCGGTCTTTACGCAGGGCGCCAACGTCGACGCGGCAACTGAAGCCGGCGCTGATCGCGTTGGTATGGAAGACCTCGCTGAAGAGATGAAGGGGGGCAACCTCAATTTCGATGTCGTCATCGCCTCACCGGATGCGATGCGCGTTGTTGGTCAGCTCGGTAAGCTGCTTGGCCCACGTGGCTTGATGCCAAATCCGAAGGTGGGAACCGTGACGCCGAACGTGGCCGAGGCGGTTCAGAACGCTAAGGCGGGTCAGGTCCGCTACCGGACTGATAAGGCCGGCATCATCCACTGCCCACTCGGCAAGATGGACTTCGACGCCGACAAGCTGCGCGAGAATCTCGAGGCGCTACTCGCCAATCTGGCGAAGGCCAAGCCGAGTGCAGCCAAGGGTATCTACATGAAGAAGGTCACGGTCTCATCGACGATGGGACCAGGGCTGACGATCGATCATGGCGCTCTCGCGTTCTGATCGCAAACGCGGCACAACGCGCTCCTGAATAGGCGCCGTTTGCCGCATGCTTCGATGATCTTTGGGGCAGCGGTCTTCATGGCCGTGGTCCGTCAAAGACCGCAGGTGTCGGGCGACGTGCCAGGAAGTGCACGCGTTTCGGCTTAATCGCTACCTGCGTAGATGGTGTCCCGGAACCGGTTTGCTGGCGACGGAACACATTCCATGATCAGGTACTCACGATGGATCGGTGTCCTGGTTCACTGGGTTGGACGCTCGTCTAACTCCAATCCGATTAGGAGGTGACGTCTGTGGCACTGACCTTTGCCCAGAAAGAGCGCATCGTCGCCGAGGTCGCGGAGGTCGCTCAGACCGCACACTCGGCGGTTGGCGCTGAGTATCGCGGACTGACCGTCGAAGCGATGACCAAGCTTCGCGTCGAGGCGCGTAAAGCCGGAGTCTACGTTCGCGTGGTTAAGAACACGCTCGCGAAGCGTGCACTCGCCGGTACTGACTTTGCTTGCATGGACGAAGCCCTCACCGGCCCGCTCGTGCTCGCATTCGGACAGTCAGACCCGGGCTCCGTTGGCCGTGTCGCTGAAAGCTTTGCCAAGGAGCATAAAGAGTTCCAGGTCCGCATGATCGCGGTCGGGGGCCAGCTGCTGGACGGTTCTGAGCTGAGTAAGCTGGCGAAGATGCCGACTTACGACGAGGCGATCAGTCAGTTGATGGCGGTGATGAAAGCACCGGTACAGAAGCTGGCGTCCACGCTCAACGAGGTGCCGAGCAAGCTCGCACGCACGCTCAGCGCGGTGCGCGACGCCAAAGAGGCGGCCTGACCCCTCGCCTGGGCCTTGAGCCCTGCGATAGCGATTATTCATTGCAACCGAATCATTAATGCGGAGATAAGCCCATGGCTGTTTCTAAAGACGAAATCCTGGAAGCCATTGCCAATATGACGGTGATGGAGGTCGTTGATCTCATCAGCGCGATGGAAGAGAAGTTTGGTGTGACCGCGGCAGCCGCAGTTGCTGCAGCCCCGGCCGCTGCTGGCGGTGCCGATGCGGCTCCGGCCGAAGAGCAGACCGAGTTCGACGTGGTGCTGACCTCGTTTGGCGCTAACAAGGTTGCGGTCATCAAGGCGGTGCGTGCCCTGACTGGCTTGGGCCTTAAGGAGGCGAAGGACGCGGTGGAAGGAGCTCCGGCAACCCTGAAGGAAGCGGTTTCCAAGGACGATGCCGAGGCGGCCAAGAAGACGTTGGAAGAGGCTGGCGCAGCTGTCGAGATCAAGTAAAGCCATCCTTGTACCCTGCCTTAAAGCTGGGATCGACTAAGGCTGGCGGCCTCGGGCCGCCGGCCTTTTGCCGTTTCCGCTGATAGGGCTAGCGCTGGGCTGGGACGCGGGCGCTCAATTTCGTGAGACAGGCCTTGATCAGGCCCGACTCGCACAGCTGACCGGTAGTGCCGGTTTCGCTCCCCTACTGATTGGCGTCGGATGATGCCAGGGGAGATCACGCCCGGTCAGCATCCGCTCCTGCGGCGGACGTTCAAGGCTACACAAAGACCTATTACGAGGGAAGGCAGCATGCCCTATTCGTTTACCGAAAAGAAGCGCATCCGCAAGAACTTCGGCAAGCGCCCGACGATCATGGAGGTCCCGTTCCTGCTGGCGACCCAGATCGATTCCTACCGCGACTTCCTGCAGTTGGAAAAGGGGCCGAAAGAGCGTGATGAGGTCGGTTTGCACGCCGCGTTCCGGACCGTGCTGCCTATCGAGAGCTATTCCGGCAACGCCCATCTCGAATACGTCAGCTATCGGCTCGGCGAACCTGCGTTCGATGTGCGCGAGTGTCACCTGCGCGGCGCTACCTATGCTGCACCGCTGCGCGTGCTGCTACGCCTAGTCATCTACGATAAGGATGCACCGGCCAGCACCAAGGTGGTCAAGGACGTGCGCGAGCAAGAGGTCTACATGGGTGACCTGCCGCTGATGACCGAGACCGGTACCTTTATCATCAATGGGACCGAACGGGTCATCGTCTCCCAGTTGCATCGCTCGCCGGGCGTGTTCTTTGATCACGACAAGGGCAAGACGCATTCGTCGGGCAAGCTCCTGTTCTCGGCACGGGTGATCCCCTACCGCGGCTCTTGGCTCGATTTCGAGTTCGATCCGAAGGATAACGTCTTCGTGCGCATCGACCGCCGGCGCAAGCTGCCGGCGACGGTGCTGCTGCGCGCCCTCGGCTATGGCGTTGACGACATCCTGTCGATGTTCTTCGAAACCGATACCTTTCATCTCGCCGAGATGCCCGAGCTCGAGCTGGTGCCAGAGCGGCTGCGTGGTGAGACCGTCAACTTCGAGATCAAGCTCGACGATGAGATCCTGGTTGAGGCTGGCCGTCGCGTGACGGCGAAGCATATCCGCGCGCTGCAGAAGGCTGGCGTCGAGCGGCTTGATGTGCCCGACGAGTTCTTGGTCGGCCGCACCCTGGCGCGGACCCAGATCGATACCGAGACCGGCGAGATCATCGCCGAGGCCAACAGCGAGATCACCGAGGAGCTGCTCGCGGCGCTGCGCGAGAAAGGCATCGAGCGGATCGAGACCCTGTTCGTCAACGATCTCGATCATGGTCCCTATCTATCCGAGACCCTGCGTATCGACCAGACCACCAACGAGCTCGAGGCCCAGGTCGAGATCTACCGGATGATGCGCCCCGGCGAGCCACCGACCAAAGAGGCGGCGCAGAACCTGTTCCATAACCTGTTCTTCGCGCCAGAGCGCTACGACCTCTCGGCGGTCGGCCGGATGAAGTTCAATCGCCGTCTGCTGCGCGAGGAGACCGAGGGACCAGGCATCCTCTACGACGGGCGTTATTTCTCGCAGCGCAATGACGCATTCTCAACCAAGCTGGTCGAGGCGAATGGCGAGCGCTCCGATATCGTTGATGCATTGAAGGTACTGGTCGAACTGCGCAATGGCCGCGGTACCGTCGATGACATCGACCACCTCGGCAACCGCCGCATCCGCTGCGTCGGTGAGATGGCGGAGAACCAATTCCGCGTTGGTCTAGTGCGGGTCGAGCGAGCGGTCAAGGAGCGCTTATCGCTGGCCGAATCCGAGGGGTTGATGCCGCAGGAGCTGATCAATGCCAAGCCGGTCTCGGCGGCGATCAAGGAGTTCTTCGGCTCCAGTCAGCTCTCACAGTTCATGGACCAGAACAACCCGCTGTCGGAGGTCACGCACAAGCGGCGCGTGTCGGCGCTTGGGCCGGGCGGTTTGGCGCGCGAGCGCGCTGGCTTTGAGGTGCGCGACGTGCATCCGACCCATTACGGTCGTGTTTGCCCGATCGAGACCCCAGAGGGCCCGAACATCGGCCTGATCAACTCGCTCGCGGTCTATGCGCGGACCAACAAGTACGGATTCCTCGAGACCCCCTATCGTCGCGTCGAAGGCGGTCAGGCGAGCCACGAGATCGTTCACCTGTCGGCGATCGAGGAGGGCGGCTACGTCATCGCCCAGGCCAATGCCACGCTGGATGAGGACAACCGGCTGACCGATGCCTTGGTCTCCTGTCGGCACATGAACGAGTTCACCATGAAGGCGCCCGATGAGGTCCAGTTCATGGACGTCTCGCCGCGACAGATCGTCTCGGTGGCGGCCTCGCTGGTGCCCTTCCTCGAGCATGACGATGCCAACCGCGCACTGATGGGCTCGAACATGCAGCGCCAGGCGGTTCCGACCTTGCGCGCCGAGAAGCCGCTGGTTGGCACCGGTATGGAGCGTGTGGTGGCCAAGGACTCGGGCGTCGTGGTCTGGGCGCGGCGCGGCGGTGTCATCGAGGCGGTGGATGCGGCACGCATCGTGGTGCGGGTCAATGATGACGAGACCGAGGCCGGTGAGGCCGGTGTCGACATCTACACCCTGACCAAGTACACGCGCTCGAATCAGAACACCTGTATCAACCAGCGGCCGTTGGTCATCCCGGGCGATGTGGTGGTGCGTAATGACGTGCTCGCCGATGGACCCTCGACCGACATGGGCGAGCTGGCGTTGGGGCAGAACCTGCGCGTCGCCTTCATGCCATGGAATGGTTACAACTTCGAGGACTCGATCTTGCTCTCGGAGCGTCTGGTTCAGCAGGACCGCTTCACCAGCATCCATATCGAGGAGCTGACCTGCCTGGCGCGCGACACCAAGCTCGGCCCAGAAGAGATCACCAGCGATATTCCGAACGTTGGCGAGGCCGCGCTCGGCAAGCTGGATGAGTCGGGCGTCGTCTACATTGGTGCCGAGGTGCGCGACGGCGACATCCTGGTTGGCAAGGTCACGCCGAAGGGCGAGACCCAGCTCACCCCAGAGGAGAAGCTGTTGCGTGCGATCTTCGGCGAGAAGGCGTCGGATGTGAAGGATACCTCGCTGCGCCTGCCGTCCGGAATGTCCGGGACCGTTGTCGACGTGCAGGTCTTTACCCGCGATGGCGTCGAGAAGGACAAGCGCGCGACCCAGATCGAAGAGATCGAGCTCGAGCGGGTGCGTAAGGACTTGGCTGACCAGCTGCGCATCATGGAGCAGGACACCTTCCAACGTGTCGAGAAGATGCTGATCGGTAAGGTCGCTGATGGTGGTCCGGGCGGACTCAAGGCCGGCGAGAAGATCACCAAGAAGTATCTGCACGAACTGGGCGACGGGCAGGGCAAGGATAAGTGGCTCGAGATCCGTATTCGCAGCGAGGAGGCGGCGGCACAGCTCGAGGCGGTGGCGGCGCAGATCAAGGAGCAGCGCGAGGTGTTCCGCGAGCGTTTCGAGGTGAAGAAGCGCAAGATCACTCAGGGCGACGAGCTGCCGCCTGGCGTGCTGAAGATGGTCAAGACCTATGTCGCGGTGAAGCGGCGCATCCAGCCGGGTGACAAGATGGCCGGCCGTCATGGCAATAAGGGTGTCATCTCGCGCGTTGTCCCGCAGGAGGACATGCCATTCAGTGCCGACGGTGAGCCGGTCGACATCGTGCTCAACCCGCTCGGCGTGCCCTCGCGGATGAACGTTGGTCAGGTGCTCGAGACCCACCTCGGCTGGGCCGCAAAGGGGCTCGGACAACGCATCGATGCGATGTTGCGGGCGCAGGCCAGTGTCGAGGAGCTGCGCGGCTTCATGGCCAAGGTCTACAACACCAGCGGTAAGCAGGAAGACCTCGACAGTCTAAGCAACGATGAGGTGCTGGAGCTGGCGGCCAACCTGCGCGGTGGCGTGCCGCTGGCAACCCCGGTCTTCGACGGCGCCAGTGAGGAAGAGATCAAGTACATGCTCGAGCTTGCCGGGCTCTCGACGACGGGCCAGACCAAGCTCTACGACGGTCGCAGCGGTGAGCCCTTCGAGCGACCGGTGACCGTCGGCTATATGTACATGCTGAAGCTTAACCATCTGGTCGACGACAAGATGCATGCGCGCTCGACCGGCCCTTACAGCCTGGTGACCCAGCAGCCACTCGGCGGTAAGGCCCAGTTTGGTGGCCAACGCTTCGGCGAGATGGAGGTTTGGGCACTCGAGGCCTACGGTGCTGCGCACACCTTGCAAGAGATGCTCACCGTGAAGTCGGATGACGTGACGGGTCGGACCAAGATGTACAAGAACATCGTCGATGGCGACCACCGCATGGAGGCCGGTATGCCGGAGTCGTTTAACGTTCTGGTCAAGGAGATCCGCTCGCTTGGCATCAATATCGAGCTCGAGCAGGATTGATCAGGGCTCCCGGGGCGAGGCGCAGTGGCTGCGGTCTTTGCCCCGGGGCGCCTGGATGGCAACCCTTGATGGCAGTCGCGCTGCAATCGAATACTGGCTGTTGGCCGCTGGCCGTCGGCTCACTCTTTCTTCAGGAGGCTAGGTCGTGAAAGATCTTCTCAGAATCATTAAGCAACAGGGTCAAGCCCTGGAGTTCGACGCCATCCGCATCGGCCTCGCGTCGCCCGAGATGATCCGTTCCTGGTCGTACGGCGAGGTCAAGAAGCCGGAGACCATCAACTATCGGACCTTCAAGCCAGAGCGCGATGGACTGTTTTGCGCCAAGGTCTTTGGCCCAGTCAGCGATTATGAGTGCCTGTGCGGTAAGTACAAGCGGCTCAAGCATCGCGGCGTGGTCTGCGAGAAGTGCGGTGTCGAGGTCACGCTGGCCAAGGTTCGACGTGAGCGCATGGGGCATATCGATCTGGCCAGCCCAGTTGCGCACATCTGGTTCTTGAAGTCGCTGCCATCGCGCATCGGTCTGTTGCTCGACATGACCCTGCGCGATATCGAGCGCGTGCTCTATTTCGAGTCCTTCGTCGTGATCGATCCGGCGATGACTGACCTTGAGCGCAATCAACTGCTGACCGACGATCAGTACCTCGAGGCCTTGGAGACGCATGGCGACGAGTTCGATGCACGCATGGGTGCCGAGGCCGTCTACGAACTGCTGCGCAGCCTCGATCTTGATGCTGAGATCCGCCAGATGCGCGAGGACATGGAGGCCACCAACTCCGAGACCAAGCTGAAGAAGCTGACCAAGCGGCTGAAGCTCATCGAGTCTTTGCAGGCCTCGGGCAACCGGCCGGAATGGATGATCCTGACCGTGCTGCCGGTGCTGCCGCCGGAGCTGCGCCCGCTGGTGCCGCTCGACGGCGGCCGCTTCGCGACCTCGGACCTGAACGATCTGTATCGTCGGGTGATCAACCGTAACAACCGCCTCAAGCGGCTGCTGGATCTGATCGCACCCGACATCATCGTGCGTAACGAGAAGCGCATGCTGCAGGAATCGGTTGACGCACTGCTCGACAATGGTCGACGTGGTCGTGCGATCACCGGCACCAACAAGCGCCCGCTGAAGTCGCTCGCCGACATGATCAAGGGTAAGCAGGGCCGCTTCCGGCAGAACCTGCTCGGCAAGCGTGTCGACTACTCCGGCCGCTCGGTCATCGTCGTCGGCCCGACGCTCAAGCTGCATCAGTGCGGCCTGCCCAAGCTGATGGCGCTGGAGCTGTTCAAGCCGTTCATCTTCAGCAAGTTGCAGTTGCGCGGACTGGCGCCGACCATCAAGGCGGCGAAGAAGATGGTCGAGCGCGGCACGGCCGAGGTCTGGGACATCCTGGAAGAGGTGATCCGCGAGCATCCGGTGATGCTCAACCGCGCGCCGACCCTGCATCGTCTTGGCATTCAGGCCTTCGAGCCGGTGCTGATCGAAGGCAAGGCGATCCAGCTGCACCCGTTGGTCTGCACGGCGTTCAATGCTGACTTCGACGGCGACCAGATGGCCGTGCACGTGCCGCTATCGCTCGAAGCGCAGCTCGAGGCGCGTGCCTTGATGATGTCGTCGAACAACATCCTCTCGCCGGCCAACGGCGAACCGATCATCGTGCCCTCGCAGGACGTGGTGCTCGGACTCTATTACATGACTCGCGAGCGCTTCAACGCTAAGGGTGAGGGCTTGGTCCTGTCTGGGATCGACGAGGCCCGGCGCGCCTACGAGACCGGCCATGCCGCGCTGCAGGCGCGGGTGAAGGTGCTGATCCGTGAGGTCGTGCGCGAGGAGGATGGCAGCATCGAGGAGCGCGTCGGGATTAGAGAGACGACGCTGGGTCGCGCCTTGGTCTGGGAGATCGTGCCCGATGGCCTGCCATTCGAGCTGGTCGATCGTGCGCTCGGCAAGAAGCAGATCTCAGGCCTGATCAATACCTGCTACCGCGTGCTAGGCCTCAAGGACACCGTGGTCTTTGCTGACCAGATCATGTACATGGGCTTCCGCATGGCGACCCGTGCCGGCGTCTCGATCGGCCTCGAGGACATGGAGGTGCCGGAGGAGAAGGCACGCATCATCAGTGATGCCGAGGATGAGGTGAAGGAGATCGAGGACCAGTACACCCAGGGCCTGGTCACCAACGGTGAGCGCTACAACAAGGTGGTCGACATCTGGTCGCGGACCAACGACCAGGTGGCCAAGTCGATGATGCGCAAGCTGGGCAAGGACAAGGTCACCGATAGCGACGGCAATCCGGTCACCGACAGTGAGGGGACTCAGCTCGAGCAGGACTCGTTCAACTCGATCTACATGATGGCCGACTCCGGTGCCCGTGGCTCGGCCGCACAGATCCGGCAGCTCGCTGGTATGCGCGGTCTGATGGCAAAGCCGGATGGATCGATCATCGAGACCCCGATCACCGCGAACTTCCGCGAGGGACTGAACGTCATCCAGTACTTCATCTCGACGCACGGTGCGCGCAAGGGCCTCGCCGATACTGCGCTGAAGACGGCCAACTCGGGGTATCTGACCCGCCGTCTGGTCGACGTCGCCCAGGATATGGTGGTGCTCGAGGTGGACTGCGGGACCGAGCATGGCCTGCTGATGACGCCGATCATCGAGGGTGGTGACGTGGTCGAGCCACTGCGTGAGCGCATCCTTGGTCGGGTCACGGCCGAGGATCTGTATCGTCCCGGCACTGATGACATCGTCTGCGAAACCGGAACCCTGCTCGACGAGGCCTGGGTCAAGCAGCTCGAGATCGAAGGGATCGACCAGGTGCTGGTGCGCTCGCCGATCACCTGCGAGTCGCGCCTTGGCGTCTGTGCCCAATGCTACGGACGCGATCTGGCTCGTGGTCATCGCGTCAACATGGGTGAGGCCGTTGGTGTCATCGCCGCGCAGTCGATCGGTGAGCCCGGTACCCAGCTGACCATGCGCACCTTCCACATCGGTGGTGCGGCGTCGCGGGCCGCGGCTGTCAGCAACGTCCAGGTCAAGGGTGCTGGCACGATCAAGCTGCACAACATCAAGACCGTGCAGCACCACAGCGGCAACCTGGTTGCGGTCTCCCGCTCTGGTGAGCTGACCGTCAGCGACGAGAAAGGGCTCGAGAAGGAGCGTTACAAGATCCCCTACGGCGCGACCGTTGCGATCAACGATGGCGATAAGGTCGAGGCTGGCGCCATCGTCGCGACCTGGGACCCGCATACCCATCCGGTGGTCACCGAGGTCGCGGGTGTCTTGCGCTTCGAGGACTTCATCGACGGCGTCACCGTGCAGAGTAAGACCGATGATGTGACCGGCTTGGCCTCGCTCGAGGTCATGGACCCGAAGCAGCGACCGGCTGCCGGCAAGGATCTGCGCCCTATGGTCAAGCTGCTCGATGGCGATGGTGAGGAGCTGAATATCGCGGGCACCGACCTGCCGGCGCGCTATTATCTGACCTCGGGCGCGATCGTCACCGTGTCTGATGGTGCCGATGTCGGCGTCGGTGACATCTTGGCGCGCATCCCGCAGGAGTCATCGAAAACACGCGACATCACCGGCGGCCTGCCGCGCGTTGCCGACCTGTTCGAGGCGCGCAAGCCGAAAGACCCGGCGTTGCTGGCCCAGGCCACAGGGACCATCAGCTTCGGGAAGGAGACCAAGGGCAAGCAGCGCTTGGTGATCACGACCGACGACGGCGAGACCATCGAGGAGCTGATTCCGAAGTGGCGACACGTGAACGTGTTCGAGGGCGAGCGCGTCGAGCGGGGTGAGATCATCTCCGAAGGCGAGCTGAGTTCGCACGACATCTTGCGTCTGAAAGGGGTCACGGCGCTGGCCGAGTATCTGGTCAAGGAGATCCAGGACGTCTACCGGCTGCAGGGCGTGAAGATCAACGATAAGCACATCGAGGTGATCGTTCGCCAGATGCTGCGCAAGGTCGAGATCACCAACGCCGGCGATACCAACCTGCTGCGCGGTGAGCAGGTCGATCAGACGACGCTCCTGGCCGAAAACGAGCGGGTCAAGGCCGAGGACAAGCATCCGGCGCTTTATGAGCCCCTGTTGCTGGGGATCACGAAGGCCTCTCTGGCGACCGAGTCGTTCATCTCGGCGGCTTCGTTCCAGGAGACGACGCGGGTGCTAACTGAGGCGGCTGTGCGTGGCTCCGTCGACGGTCTTAACGGTCTGAAAGAGAACGTCATCGTCGGGCGCCTAATTCCGGCCGGTACTGGGCTTGCTCATCACAACGAGCGGCGCCGGCGGCGTCAAGCCGATGGTCCTGGGGATGCGGCTGAGCGCATGGAGCTTGCTAATGAAGAGTTGACCGCTGCGCTGAAGCAGGCACTTAATACGCAGGAGTCCGAGGCCGAATAGGTGCTGTCTGGAGCCCCCGATCGCGGGGGCTCCGTCATCGAACCGCAATGGCCCGTTGACAGGGCCTGTGCTGCTGCATATACTTCTCGTCTTAGCTCGCCGACATTTGTTTTGCCGGCTCGCTGTTGAGTGGCACGGTCGCTGCGGTACGCCCTTCTCGTCGACTCATCCGCCGTCTCTCTTTGGTCTCGCTGTACGCTAGCGAGTTCCTCGCCCCGGTATTCCCTGGGTGATGAGGTGGGTTGCGGCATGTTCTGGCGTTGCGTCACTGCCCTGCCTGCTTCGGGCGGTGCGACTGAGACTCTCCCAAGGGCCTCAGTAAGCCCCTCAATCTAAAATTCCAAGTTCGGGCGTCGCCAGCCAGAGGCTGCGGGCTCAGACTTTTAGTGCATACACATTGCATCCAAGCCGTCGGAGTCAGTCATGGCGACAGTCAACCAATTGGTGCGCAATCCTCGCAAGCGCCGTGTTGTGAAGAGTACGGTGCCAGCGCTCGAGGCCTGCCCTCAGAAGCGCGGCGTCTGCACCCGTGTGTATACCACGACACCAAAAAAGCCAAATTCCGCGCTGCGAAAGGTCGCGCGCGTACGGCTGACCAATGGCTTTGAGGTTGCTTCCTACATCGGTGGTGAAGGGCATAACTTGCAAGAACATTCGGTCGTGCTCATCCGCGGTGGCCGCGTCAAGGACCTTCCAGGTGTGCGCTACCACACGGTGCGTGGCACGCTGGACGCATCCGGGGTTGAGAAGCGCCGTCAAGGTCGTTCCAAGTATGGCGCCAAGCGCCCGAAGAGCTAAGCCGCTCTTCACTCATTGCCGCGTCCAACGCCTTACTCGTCGAACGCGCTAACCTTTTAAGTAGGTAGTCGGAGCCTGAAACGCAATGCCGAGAAGACGCATCGTTGGTCGTCGCCAGATCCTGCCAGACCCAAAGCATGGCAGTGAGCTGCTGACGAAGTTCATCAATATGCTCATGGAAGACGGCAAGAAGGCCGTGGCCGAGCGCATCATCTACGGCGCGCTCGATCGCGTGGTCGAGAAGAAGGGCGCCGAGCCGCTCGAGCTGCTCGATAGCGCAATGGAGAACGTGCGCCCCGTGGTCGAGGTCAAGTCTCGCCGCGTTG
Source organism: Lamprobacter modestohalophilus (assembly GCF_016583905.1). Lineage (GTDB taxonomy): Bacteria > Pseudomonadota > Gammaproteobacteria > Chromatiales > Chromatiaceae > Lamprobacter > Lamprobacter modestohalophilus. The sequence continues at coordinate 69,056 of NZ_NRRY01000007.1, forward strand.
GTGGCGCCACCTATCAGGTTCCGGTCGAGGTGCGGCCATCGCGTCGTAACACGCTGGCGATGCGCTGGCTGATCGATGCCTCGCGCAAGCGCTCCGAGAAATCGATGGCATTGCGACTCGCGGGCGAACTGATGGATGCGGCTGACGCCCGAGGCACTGCTGTGAAGAAGAAGGAAGACACGCATCGCATGGCGGAAGCTAACAAGGCCTTCTCGCATTATCGCTGGTAGCGCAGAAACGCGCGCAGCTCCCGGTACTCACCCCAGGCAATAGGCAACGCAGTCGTGGCACGTAGCACACCAATCGATCGGTACCGAAACCTCGGCATCATGGCGCATATCGATGCCGGCAAGACGACGACGACTGAGCGCGTCCTGTTTTACACCGGCTTGTCGCACAAGATCGGTGAGGTGCATGACGGCGCGGCCACCATGGACTGGATGGAGCAGGAGCAAGAGCGCGGAATCACCATTACCTCCGCGGCAACGACCTGCTTCTGGTCTGGGATGGATCAGCAGTTCCCTGAGCATCGAATCAACATTATCGATACGCCCGGGCACGTCGATTTCACCATCGAGGTGGAGCGCTCGCTGCGCGTACTCGATGGCGCCTGTACCGTGTTCTGTGCCGTTGGCGGCGTCGAGCCGCAGTCTGAGACGGTCTGGCGTCAAGCGGACAAGTACCATGTGCCACGTATCGCGTTCGTTAACAAGATGGATCGCATGGGTGCGAACTTCTTACGCGTCGTCGGCCAGGTCCACGACCGGCTAGGCGCGGTTGCGATCCCGCTCCAGTTACCGATTGGTGCTGAAGAAGATTTTGCCGGTGTCGTCGATCTGGTGCGGATGACTGCAATCTACTGGAATGAAGAAGACAAGGGCCTGACCTACGACGCCCGCGACGTTCCGGCAGATATGGCTGACGCCTGCGCTGAATGGCGAGAGAAGCTGGTCGAGGCTGCCGCCGAAGCGAATGAAGAGCTGATGGAGAAGTACCTCGAGGGCGGCGAGCTGACCGAGGACGAGATTCGGGTGGGCATCCGCAAGCGCACGATCAATAACGAGATCGTCCCGATGCTGTGCGGCTCTGCGTTTAAGAACAAGGGTGTTCAGGCAATGCTCGACGCGGTGGTGATGTACCTGCCGTCGCCGCCTGAAGTGCCAGCGATCAAGGGCGTGCTTGATGACGCCGCCGAGACTGTCGAAGAGCGCCCGTCGAAGGACGATGCACCCTTTGCCGCCTTGGCCTTTAAGATCGCGACCGATCCCTATGTCGGTACGCTGACCTTCTTCCGCGTCTACTCGGGCGTGCTGAATGCGGGCGACAGCGTGCTGAACCCGGTCAAGAGTAAGAAAGAGCGGGTCGGACGCATCCTGCAGATGCATTCGAACGATCGCAAAGAGATCAAAGAGGTTCGGGCAGGTGACATCGCTGCAGCGGTCGGTCTCAAGGACGTCACCACAGGCGACACCCTTTGCGCCCTCGATAAGCCGATCACGCTCGAACGGATGGAATTCCCTGAGCCGGTGATTTCGGTTGCGGTAGAGCCGAAGACTAAAAGCGACCAGGAAAAGATGGGTGTCGCGCTACAGAAGCTGGCCCAAGAAGACCCGTCGTTTCGCGTGCGCTCCGACGAGGAATCCGGTCAGACCATTATCTCCGGCATGGGTGAGCTGCATCTGGAGATTATCGTTGACCGCATGCGACGTGAATTCAACGTCGAAGCCAACGTCGGTGCGCCACAGGTCAGCTACCGTGAGACGTTGCGGGCAACGGTGGAGCAAGAGACCAAGTTTGCTCGTCAGTCTGGTGGCCGCGGCCAATACGGTCACGTCTACATTCGGCTCGAGCCACAGGAGCCGGGCGCTGGCTACGAGTTTACCAATGCGATTGTCGGCGGTGCGGTACCGAAGGAATACATCCCAGCTGTTGATAAGGGCATCCAAGAGGCGATGACCAACGGAGTGATCGCCGGCTTCCCGGTGGTCGATGTGAAGGCAACGCTCTATGACGGCTCGTATCACGAGGTCGACTCGAGCGAGATGGCGTTCAAGATCGCGGGCTCGATGGCTTTCAAGGAAGCTGCATCGAAGGCCAAGCCGGTGCTGCTCGAGCCGATCATGAAGGTCGAGGTGGTCACACCTGAGGAGAACATGGGTGATGTCATGGGCGACCTCAATAGTCGCCGCGGCATGATTCAGGGGATGGAAGATACGCCATCTGGGAAGATCATCCGTGCTGAAGTGCCGTTGTCGTCGATGTTCGGCTATGCGACGGACCTGCGTTCGGCAACGCAGGGGCGTGCGAGCTACAGCATGGAGTTCTCCAAGTACAACGAGGTTCCGGCGAGTATCGCCGAGACCGTCGCCAAAAAACGATAGCGTTGACCGCAGGTCGACGCCCGCTAACGATTGCAGTGGATCTTTGAGGGGATACGGGCATGTCCAAAACAAAGTTCGAGAGAAACAAGGCGCACGTCAACGTTGGCACGATTGGTCACGTTGACCATGGCAAGACCACGCTGACGGCAGCGATCACGGTGCATCAGGCGAAGAAATTTGGTGGTGAGGCACGCGCCTATGACCAGATCGACAACGCCCCTGAAGAGCGCGAGCGCGGCATCACCATTGCCACCGCCCACGTCGAGTACGAGACCGACAAGCGCCACTACGCCCACGTCGACTGCCCGGGACACGCCGACTACGTCAAGAACATGATCACCGGCGCGGCACAGATGGACGGCGCCATCCTCGTTGTCTCCGCCGCCGATGGCCCCATGCCCCAGACCCGCGAGCACATCCTGCTCTCGCGTCAGGTCGGCGTGCCCTACATCGTCGTCTATCTGAACAAAGCCGACATGGTCGACGACGCCGAACTCCTAGAGCTGGTCGAGATGGAAGTCCGCGAACTGCTCGACAGCTACGAATTCCCCGGCGACGACACCCCGATCATCACCGGCTCCGCGCTCAAGGCCCTCGAAGGTGACGAAAGCGAGATTGGCGGCCCCTCCATCGACAAACTGATGGACGCCCTCGACAGCTACATCCCCGAGCCCGAGCGTGCCATCGATGGCGCCTTCCTCATGCCCATCGAAGACGTCTTCTCCATCTCCGGGCGCGGCACCGTCGTCACCGGACGTGTTGAGCGCGGCATCGTCAAGGTCGGCGAAGAAGTCGCCATCGTCGGCATCAAAGACACCGTCAAGACCATCTGCACTGGTGTTGAGATGTTCCGCAAGCTGCTCGACCAAGGGCAAGCCGGCGACAACATCGGTGCCCTGCTGCGCGGCACCAAGCGCGACGACGTCGAGCGTGGTCAAGTCCTGGCCAAGCCCGGCTCGATCACCCCGCACACCCACTTCGAAGCCGAGGTCTACGTGCTGAGCAAAGAGGAAGGCGGACGACACACCCCGTTCTTCAACGGCTATCGACCGCAGTTCTACTTCCGCACCACCGACGTCACCGGCGCCTGCGAACTACCCGAAGGCATCGAGATGGTCATGCCCGGCGACAACGTCAAGATGACCGTCAAGCTCATCGCCCCGATCGCGATGGAAGAAGGACTGCGCTTTGCCGTCCGTGAAGGTGGCCGCACCGTCGGCGCCGGTGTCGTCGCGAAGGTGATTGAGTAAACCGCATGGCAAGTCAACGCATACGCATTCGGCTGAAGGCATTCGATCATCGACTGATCGATCAGTCTGCCCGCGAGATCGTCGATACGGCCAAGCGCACTGGCGCACAGGTTCGTGGTCCGGTGCCGCTACCCTCGCGTCACGAGCGCTACACCATCCTGGTCTCACCGCACGTCAATAAGGACGCGCGCGATCAGTATGAGCTCCGCACGCACAAGCGGTTGATGGATATCGTCGATCCGACCGACAAGACGGTCGACGCCCTAATGAAGCTCGACCTGGCTGCCGGCGTCGACGTACAGATCAAATTGAGCTGAGGTTAAGACGATGGCCATTGGCGTAATCGGCCGCAAAGCCGGTATGACCCGCATCTTTAATGACGACGGACAATCGATTCCGGTCACCGTCATTGAGGTGCAGCCCAACCGTGTGACCCAGGCGAAGACTGACGAGCGCGACGGTTACCGTGCGGTGCAAGTGACCACTGGCCGCCGCCGTAAAACACGTGTGACGCAGCCACTCGCCGGACATTATGCGAAGGTCGGTGTTGAGCCGGGTACGGTGTTGCGGGAGTTCCGGCTAGAGCCTGGCGAAGGTGAGGATCTCACCGACGGCGCCGAGCTCAACGTCTCACTGTTCGAGGTGGGTCAGAAGGTGGATGTGCGTGGCGTCACCATCGGGCGTGGCTTCACAGGCACCATTCGTCGACACCACTTCCGCGGTCAAGATAGTACGCACGGCAACTCGTTGTCGCACCGGGCGCCGGGATCGATTGGTCAATGTCAGACCCCAGGCCGCGTCGTCAAGGGCAAGAAAATGGCCGGGCAGATGGGCAACGTCAATCGTTGTCAGCAGAATCTCGAGGTCATCCGCGTGGATGCCGAGCGCAATCTGCTGCTGATCCGCGGCGGTGTGCCTGGGCCGGCGGGCGGTCGCCTCGTGGTGGTGCCGTCTGTGAAACAGAAGAATCGAAAGGGTTAATCATGGAACTGGCTATTCGCAACGCCGGGTCGTCCTCGGTCCAGGTCGCTGACCTGGTCTTTGGCGCGGACTATAAGCCGGGCCTGGTCCATCAGGTCGTAACGGCCTATATGGCCGGCGGGCGGGCCGGGACCAAGGCGCAAAAGAATCGTTCTGCCGTCAGTGGCGGTGGCGCTAAGCCTTATCGCCAGAAGGGTACGGGCCGGGCGCGCGCAGGTACCAGCCGCAGCCCACTGTGGCGCAGTGGTGGTGTGACCTTCGCCGCGCAGCCGCGCAACTATGAGCAGAAGGTCAACCGCAAGATGTACCGTGGCGCATTGCGCTCGATCGTCTCTGAGTTGGTCCGCACCGAACGCCTGCTGGTGGTCTCCGAGCTTAAGATTGAAGCGCCTAAGACCAAAGCGGTGCTCGCGAAACTCGCTGAGCTGAACCTTAAGCGTGCGTTGGTGCTGGTCGACGAGGTGGATGACAACCTAGCGCTGGGCGCGCGCAATCTGCCTGGGGTTTGGGTCGATACCGCTGCCGGTGTTGATCCGGTGAGCCTTGTTGCTGCGGAGCAGGTCTTGATTACAGAGGCCGCACTGCGCCGTCTAGAGGAGCGTTTGTCATGAATGCCGGCGTCAATCAAGAGCGACTGATGAAGGTGTTGCTCGGACCCATCATCTCCGAGAAGGCCTCTATCGTTGCGGATCAGTCCGCGCAATATGCATTCCGGGTCGAGCCGACAGCGACTAAGCGTGAGATCGGGCAGGCCGTCGAGCTGTTGTTCGAGGTCAAGGTCGACGCTGTGCAGGTACTCAACGTCAAAGGCAAAGCGAAGCGCTTCGGCGGCCGCCTCGGCAAGCGTCCGGGTTGGCGCAAGGCCTACGTGCGCCTCGCACCGGGCAACGACATCGACTTCGGGGGCGGTGCCTGATCGGCGGAGCTTAAAAGCTAAGGCCCACCAAAGATACGGATCACAGACAATGGCTATCGTTAAAACAAAACCGACTTCGCCGGGCCGGCGATTCGTCGTCAAGATCACGGGCGCCGGGCTGCACAAGGGTGCGCCACACGAGGCCTTGGTCACCAAGAAGTCGAAGACCGGCGGCCGCAATAATCAGGGCCGTATCTCGGTGCGCCATCGCGGTGGTGGCCATAAGCAGCGCTATCGCATCATTGATTTCAAGCGCCGCAAGCAGGGCATTCCTGCAACTGTGGAGCGGATTGAGTACGATCCTAATCGCAGCGCAAACATCGCCTTGCTAAAGTACGCCGACGGCGAGCGTGCTTACATCATCGCGCCCAAGGGACTGACCGAGGGTGCTGCGGTGATGGCTGGAGAAGCGGCACCGATCGCTGCAGGTAACTGCTTGCCGTTGCGCAATATCCCGGTTGGTACCGAGGTGCACTGTATTGAAATGCGGCCCGGCAAAGGCGCCCAGATCGCTCGCGCTGCAGGTGCCTCAGTCCAGTTGGTCGCTCGCGAGGGCAACTTCGCAACCCTGCGGCTTCGCTCCGGCGAAATGCGCAAGGTGCAGGCGGACTGCCGCGCGGTGATTGGAGTCGTCGGCAACGGCGAGCACAGCCTGCGTAAGCTCGGCAAGGCCGGAGCATCGCGTTGGCGCGGTGTGCGGCCCACCGTACGCGGTGTCGTGATGAACCCGGTCGATCACCCGCACGGCGGTGGTGAGGGCCGGACCTCGGGTGGTCGTCACCCGGTGAGCCCTTGGGGTCTTCCCACCAAGGGTCACAAGACTCGAAACAACAAGCGTACGGACGGCATGATCGTACGTCGTCGTCGGCGCAAGTAAGACAACGCGAGGAGCGATCACGTGGCACGTTCGATCCACAAGGGTCCGTTTATCGATCATCACTTGGCCAAAAAGGTCGAGGATGCGGTGGCCCAGAATAGTAAGCGGCCGATCAAGACATGGTCTCGCCGGTCAATGATTTTGCCGGAGATGGTCGGGCTGACCATCGCCGTCTACAACGGTCGCCAGCACGTGCCGGTGTTGATCAATGAAAACATGATCGGCCACAAGCTCGGCGAGTTCGCGCTGACCCGGACCTTCCGCGGCCATGCGGCGGACCGCAAAGCGAAGAAGCGCTAGGGGATTTGGCATGCAAGCAGCAGCGACACTAAAGTACGCGCGCATCTCGGCGCAGAAGGCGCGCTTGGTTGCGGATCAGATCCGCGGTCAGCACGTTGAGCGTGCCCTCAATGACCTGGCGTTTAGCACCAAGAAAGGCGCGCGCATGCTGCGCAAGCTCTTGGAGTCGGCGATCGCCAATGCGGAAAATAACGCCGGAGCCGACATCGATCAGCTGCACGTCGTCGAGGTGCAGGTGGGCGAGGGTCCGACGATGAAGCGCCTGCGGGCTCGGGCCAAGGGCCGGGCGTCGCGGATCTTAAAACGCACCAGCCACATTAGTGTCCGGGTAGCAGAACGCGACGGTCGGGGTTGAGGCATGGGACAGAAAGTACATCCAATTGGTATTCGGCTTGGTATCGTCAAGGATTGGAATTCGACCTGGTACGCAAGCACAAAAGATTATCCCGATCTGTTGAACAACGATCTCGAGGTGCGGCAGTTTCTGAAGAAGAAGCTGGCGAATGCCTCGGTCAGTCGTATCCAGATCAATCGGCCGGCGCGTAATGCGCATATCACCATCCATACCGCACGCCCCGGCGTCGTGATTGGTAAAAAGGGTGGCGATATCGACAAGCTGCGCGCTGAGGTCTCGGAGCGGATGGGGATTCCGGTGCACATCAGCATCGAGGAGATCCGCAAGCCCGAGCTCGACGCCCAGTTGGTTGCCGAGGGCATCGCCCAGCAGCTCGAGCGGCGCATCATGTTCCGGCGTGCGATGAAGCGTGCTGTCCAAGGCACGATGCGGGCTGGTGCCGGTGGTGTTCGAGTGAATATCGCGGGTCGCCTCAATGGCGCCGAGATTGCGCGCTCCGAATGGTATCGCGAGGGCCGGGTGCCACTGCATACGCTACGCGCGGATATCGACTATGGCTTCGCCGAGGCGCGGACTACATACGGCATCCTCGGGGTGAAGGTATGGGTCTTCCGCGGTGAGATCCTGTCTGATTTCCCCGGCACTGGCGTCAAAGACAAGACCGAGAAGAAGGGTTGAGCCATGCTGCAACCAAAACGTACAAAATTCCGCAAGCAGCATAAGGGCCGCAACCGGGGCTTGGCACAAAGTGGTAGCCAGGTGTCGTTTGGTGAATATGGCCTGAAGGCAGTTGGGCGCGGACGCTTAACCGCCCGCCAGATCGAAGCTGCTCGTCGCGCCATCACCCGTAAGGTAAAGCGTGGCGGCAAGTTGTGGATCCGTGTGTTCCCCGATAAGCCTGTCTCGAAAAAGCCTCTCGAGGTTCGCATGGGTAAAGGCAAGGGCAACGTCGAGTATTGGGTAGCGCTAATCCAGCCGGGTCGGATGCTCTACGAGATCGAGGGCGTTACCGAGGAATTGGCGCGCGACGCTTTTCAGCTCGCTGCCGCCAAGCTGCCAGTGCAGACGCGATTCGAGAAGAGGACAGTGCTCTAATGAAGGCTCAAGAATTACGCGCACTCGGCACCGCCGAACTCGAGAAGCGACTGCATGAACTGCTGAAGGAGCAGTTCAATCTCCGGATGCAGCAACGCACCGGCCAGCTCTCGCGGCCTTCCCAGGTCAAGGCAGTGCGCCGTGACATCTCTCGGGTGAAGACCCTGATGACAGAGCAAACCAAGGTGGCGGCGGGGACCGGTCAATGAGCGAGAATACTGAGAGCAACCGCGTACTCACCGGGCAGGTGATTAGCAACGCGATGGACAAGACCATTACCGTGGTCATCGAGCGTCGGGTTAAGCATCCGCTCTACGGTAAGTTTATGCGGCGCTCGACCAAGATCCATGCGCATGATGACGCGAACGAGTGCAATAAGGGCGATCTGGTGCGTGTCGAGCAATGCCGCCCGCTGTCGAAAACCAAGAGTTGGCGGTTGGTCGAGGTCATCGAGCGCGCCCGCTAGGCAGCGTCTCGGCAGGTCTTTTCTCGCTCCAGACGTGCAGACCAGGCTTCGGTCGGCACCCGCTCAGCAGTTGCAAAGGTAGGTTCAAACAATGATTCAAATGCAGACCCGCCTCAGCGTGGCCGACAACAGCGGGGCGCGCTCAGTGCAGTGCATCAAGGTGCTTGGCGGCTCGCATCGACGCTACGCGGGCATTGGCGATGTGGTCAAGGTCACGGTGAAGGATGCGATCCCGCGTGGCAAGGTCAAGAAGGGCGACGTGTTCAACGCGGTTGTCGTGCGAACGCGGCAGGGTGTTCGCCGTCCGGATGGCTCGCGGATTCGGTTCGACGGGAATGCCGCCGTGCTGCTCAACAACCAGCTGCAGCCGATCGGTACCCGCATCTTTGGCCCGGTCACGCGTGAGCTCCGCGGTGAGCGCTTCATGAAGATCATCTCGTTGGCTCCCGAGGTCCTCTAAACATGAACAAGATCAAGGTAGGCGATGACGTGATGGTCATTGCTGGTAAAGACAAAAACAAGCGCGGCACTATTCTCAAGATGAATGGTGACCGGGTCGTGGTAGAAAACGTCAACATGGCGAAGAAGCACCAGAAGCCAAACCCGCAAAAAGGCATCCCCGGCGGCATCGTCGACAAGGAGATGCCTCTGCATCGCTCGAACGTGGGTCTCTATAACCCGGCGCTCGGGCGTGCAGACCGGGTTGGCTTCAAGACGCTTGAAGACGGAAACAAGGTTCGGATTTTCAAGTCTGACGGCGAAGTCGTGGACGTTGGGTAAGCATATGTCTAGGTTGCAGACACTCTACAACGAGAAGTATGTCGGTGAGCTGAAAGAGCGCTTTGGCTTCAAGAGCGTGATGCAGGTTCCGCGGCTGACGAAGATCACGCTCAACATGGGCGTGGGTGAAGCCGTGACTGATAAAAAGGTCATGGATTTTGCGGTGGGCGATCTGACCAAGATCGCAGGCCAAAAGCCGGTTGTGACCAACGCGCGCAAGTCCGTCGCCGGGTTCAAGATCCGCGAGGGCTGGCCAGTCGGTTGCAAGGTGACACTTCGCCGCGAGCGGATGTACGAATTCCTCGACCGGTTGATCAACGTCGCGATGCCGCGTGTCCGCGACTTCCGCGGGCTCAGTCCGAAGGCCTTCGACGGCCGCGGTAATTATTCGCTGGGCGTTCGCGAGCAGATCATCTTCCCAGAGATCGACTACGACAAGATAGACTCAATGCGTGGCCTTGATGTCGTCATCACGACAACAGCCCGCAACGACGAGGAAGGGCGCGCGTTGCTCGAGGCCTTCCAGTTCCCATTCCGTACCTAATTTTCGGAGGCGAAGGTTGGCGAAGAAGAGCATGATCGCGCGCGACGTCAAGCGTGCAAAGATCGCGAAGCGTTATGCAGAGCGCCGCGCGCAGTTGAAGGCAGTGATTAACGATCGAAGCGCTGAGCCCGAGCAGGTTGAGGCAGCGGTCGTGGCGCTTCAGAAGCTGCCGCGCGATGCGAGTCCAACGCGGTATCAGCGGCGTTGCCGGATCAGCGGCCGGCCACATTCGGTCTATCGCAAGTTCGGGCTAGGTCGCAACAAGCTGCGCGAAGCCGTGATGCGCGGTGATGTGCCGGGTGTTGTGAAGGCTAGCTGGTAAAGTAAAGAAGCTGGTAAAGAATCGATCGGAACGTCCGATCAGCCTGTTCGCCCCGTGTCGAGCAGGATCGAGAAACCCGAGTGGGTATCGCGCTCTCATCAGCGGCCTGACCCCGGAGTAATGCAATGAGTATGACCGATCCCATTGCGGATATGCTAACGCGTATCCGTAACGGCCAGGCGCGCGGCAAGATCACGATCTCGATGCCGCTGTCGAAGAAAAAGCTGGCCGTCGCCAACCTCCTTCGGGATGAGGGCTACATCGCTGACGTGTCCGTCGAAGACGATGACACAGTTAAGCCACAGCTGCTCCTCAAACTGAAATATTACCGCGGCAAGCCGGTTATCGAGTACCTGAAGCGGGTCTCACGGCCAGGCTTGCGCATCTATCGCGGCAAGGACGAGCTCCCCAGCGTCTGGGGTGGGCTCGGCGTCGTGATCATATCGACCTCGCAGGGCTTGATGTCCGATCGTGCCGCGCGCAAGGCCGGGCACGGTGGCGAGATCCTGGCCTACGTCGCCTAAGGGAGGTTGTCATGTCTAGAATAGGTAAGGCGCCGGTCCAGGTGCCAAAGGGTGTTGACATCACGATGGCGGGTCGTGAGGTCACTGTGAAGGGGCCGAAAGGCTCGCTGTCCTGGTCGATCCATCCATTCGTCGAGGTCGATATCGATGGTGCCGTCGTGACCACGCGGCCGGCGAACGACAGCGATTCACAGTGGGCGATGGTCGGCACTACGCGTGCACTCCTGAACAACATGGTTCAAGGCGTCAGCAGCGGCTTCGAGCGCAAGCTCAGCCTGGTTGGCGTTGGCTATCGCGCACAGGCCAAGGGCAAGATCTTGAATCTGGCGCTGGGCTTCTCGCATCCCATCGACTTCCCGGTTCCGGACGGGATCGAGATCGAGACACCAACGCCGACGGAGATCGTCGTGCGTGGGATCGACAAGCAGCAAGTCGGTCAGGTGTCCGCCGTGATTCGCGGGTTCCGTCCGCCGGAACCTTACAAGGGCAAGGGTGTTCGCTACGCGGATGAGCAAGTCCTGCGTAAAGAAGCCAAGAAGAAATAGGTGATGCGGATGGATAAGAAACATGCCCGGCTTCGGCGTGCGACGCGCGCTCGAGCCAAGATTCGCGAGATCGGTGGCTATCGGCTCTGCATCTATCGCACGCCGCGACACATTTATGCCCAGGTCATCGGCGAAGGCGGCGATCGCGTCATCGCCTGTGCCTCGACCGTCGAGAAAGAGCTGAAGGCTGCCTGCGAGGGCCACACCGGTAATGTCAGCGCAGCCGCTAAAATCGGCCATGCGATTGCCGAGCGGGCTCGCTCTGCCGGGGTCGAAAAGGTGAGCTTCGATCGCTCTGGCTTCAAATATCACGGCCGCGTCAAAGCGCTGGCCGATTCCGCGCGTGAGCACGGGCTTCAGTTCTGAGGAGACGTAGATGTCGAATTACAACCCAAAGCCCGAAGGCGACGATCTGCTCGAGAAGCTGATTTCCGTCAACCGCGTGGCGAAAGTCGTGAAGGGTGGCCGCGTGTTTGGCTTCGGCGCCCTAACCGTTGTTGGCGATGGAAAAGGTCGTGTCGGTTATGGGACCGGCAAGGCGCGTGAGGTCCCGGTTGCGATCCAGAAGGCGATGGAGAGCGCACGCAAGAACATGGTCGACATCAAGCTGAAGGGTAGCACCCTGCAGTATCCGGTCAATGGTCGGCACGGTGCGGCGCATGTCTACATGCAGCCCGCCTCTGAGGGTACCGGGATCATCGCCGGTGGCGCCATGCGCGCCGTGTTCGAGGTCGTTGGTGTGCAAGACGTTCTGGCGAAGTGCATTGGCACGAACAACGCCATTAACGTCGTGCAGGCCACGATTAACGGCCTCTCCAACATGGTCGATGCCGAGGTGGTTGCCGCGAAACGCGGTAAGACAGTCGACGAGATCCTAGGTTAGGAGCGAGCAATGGCGGAGAACAGGATGAAGGTGCAGCTCGTACGGAGCATGCACGGGCGCTTGAAGACGCACCAAGCTTGTGTCCGCGGCCTTGGCTTGCGGCGCATGCACCAGATCGTCGAGGTGGAAGACACGCCGGCGACCCGTGGCATGGTGAACAAGGTGCAATACATGGTTCGCGTTTTGGGGGACGGTTGAGATGCGTCTGAACACTCTTTCGCCTGATGCAGGCAGTCGCCCCGATGCCAAGCGCGTTGGTCGCGGCATCGGTAGCGGGCTCGGCAAGACTGCGGGACGTGGTCATAAGGGCCAAAAGTCGCGGACCGGTGGTTTCCACAAGACTGGCTTCGAAGGCGGCCAGATGCCGCTGCAACGGCGACTGCCAAAGGTGGGCTTTCGCTCGCGCAAGGCGGCAAGCAAAGACGAGATTCGGCTCAGTGAGCTGAAGCGACTCGACAGCACCGAGGTCGACCTGGCAAGCCTCCGCGCTGCGGGCCTGATCACGGGCGCGGTGTCAAGCGTGAAGTTGATCAAGTCCGGTGACGTTGATCGCGCCTACCAAGTAACAGGGCTGGGTGTGACAGCCGGTGCGCGTGCCGTAATCGAAGCGGCCGGCGGCTCGGTTGCCGACAGCGACAGCTAAACCAGCAAGGGCGAACCAGGGGCGATCCAAATGGCGAAGAACACGGCGTCAATGATGCAGTCACTCGGCGGCATGGGCCGGCTGACTGAGCTGCGGCAGCGTCTGCTGTTCGTGCTCGGCGCGCTGCTCGTCTACCGGATCGGCACCTTCATCCCGGTTCCCGGGGTGAATCCTGAAGCCCTAGCCGTACTCTTCGATCAAAACCAGGGCTCGATCCTTGACATGTTCAACATGTTCTCGGGTGGTGCGCTCGAGCGCGCGAGCATCCTGGCACTCGGGATCATGCCGTACATTTCGGCCAGCATCATCATGCAGCTGATGTCGGCCGTGATCCCCCAGCTCGAACAATTGAAGAAAGAGGGTGAGGCCGGTCGACGCAAGATCACCCAGTACACCCGCTATGGCACCGTGGTGCTGGCGACCTTCCAAGCAATCGGTATCTCGATTGCGTTGCAGGGGCAGACGGCTGGCGGCTCGTCGTTGGTGGTGCAGCAGGGATTTGGCTTCGTGTTCACCGCTGCGGTGTCGTTGGTGACCGGAACCATGTTTCTGATGTGGCTTGGTGAGCAGATTACCGAGCGCGGAATCGGCAATGGCATCTCGCTGATCATCTTCGCTGGTATTGTGGCCGGTCTGCCGGCGGCGGTTGGCGGCACCCTTGAATTGGTTCGCACGGGCGAGATGAACGCACTGGCGGTCTTGGTCTTGTTCGCCCTGGCACTCGCGGTGACCGCATTCGTGGTTTTCGTCGAACGCGGCCAAAGGCGAATAACAGTTAACTATGCTCGACGACAACAAGGGCGTCGCATGTTAGCCGCACAAAGCACGCATTTGCCCTTGAAGCTCAACATGGCCGGCGTGATCCCACCGATCTTCGCGTCCAGTATCATTCTCTTTCCGGGTACCCTCGGCCAATGGTTCGGCCAGTCCGAGAACATGCGTTGGCTCGCAGACTTAACCAGTAAGTTGTCGCCAGGCGAGCCGGTTTACGTCATCTTTTATGCGACGGCGATCATCTTCTTCTGCTTCTTCTATACGGCCCTGGTGTTCAACGCCAAGGATACGGCGGACAACCTGAAGCGCTCGGGCGCGTTCATCCCTGGTATTCGGCCTGGAGAGCAGACGGCTCGCTACATCGATTCGGTGATGACTCGGCTCACCGCCGCAGGGGCGCTCTACATCACTGCGGTCTGTCTGTTGCCGGAGTTCTTGATCGTCGGCTGGAATGTGCCGTTCTACTTTGGTGGGACTTCATTGCTGATCGTCGTGGTCGTGGTGATGGACTTCATGGCCCAGGTGCAGGCGCATCTGATGTCGCACCAGTATGAGGGCCTCATGAAGAAGGCCAACCTGAAAGCGCCAGGGGCTGGCCTGACACGCTAGCGAAGCGTTTTCATCACCTACTCGCTGTTCGCTGAGGTAACGCGACGCGCAATCGGCGCGAGCGACTCGGCCTGCAACCCTTTACATCGAAAACGGAGACAATTATGAAGGTAAGAGCATCTGTCAAAAAGATGTGCCGCCACTGCAAGACGATTCGTCGTAACGGCACCATTCGTGTGATCTGCAAAGACCCGCGCCACAAACAGCGCCAGGGTTAGCGAGCGGAAGCCTGCTGCCGCTTCCAACGTAAGGCGCACGGTGCTACACTGCTCTGTTTACACTTTTTCTTCTGACAGAACTGAACGCTTAGGAGCGCAACGCGCATGGCTCGAATCGCCGGAGTCAATATTCCAGACCGCAAACATGCGGTCATTGCCTTGACATCGATCTACGGGATCGGGCGGACTCGGGCGGCCTCGATCTGCGAGGCCGCACAGGTGCCGACCACCGCGCCCATCCGTACATTGAGCGAAGACGAGATCGATCGTCTGCGTAACGAGGTGAGCAAATTTTCGGTCGAAGGCGACCTCCGGCGTGAGGTATCGATGAATATCAAGCGCTTGATGGACCTTGGCTGTAATCGTGGGATTCGGCATCGTCGCGGCCTGCCGCTGCGCGGCCAACGCACGCGCACCAACGCGCGGACGCGTAAGGGACCGCGGCGCCCAGTTCGTCGTTAACACCGTTCAAGGGCTCTGTCCGACCGGCGCGGGATCGCGCTGGCGGCAGGGATCGCCTTTTCCGCTCGGAGACAGATTACAGTGGCTAAACAGCTGCGCACGCGCAAAAAAGTAAAGAAGCAGGTGGCGGATGGGGTGGCACACATCCATGCCTCCTTCAACAACACCATCATCACGATTACCGATCGGCAGGGTAATGCCTTGACCTGGGCAACCTCCGGCGGCTCCGGTTTTCGCGGCTCGCGTAAGAGCACACCGTTTGCGGCGCAGGTCGCTGCAACGCGTGCTGGCCAAGCCGCAAAGGAGTTCGGTGTCGTGAATCTTGACGTTCATGTCAAGGGACCCGGCCCGGGCCGCGAATCGGCGGTCCGAGCGCTGAACAACGCCGGTTTCAAGGTTGCGAGCATCACCGACGTGACGCCGATCCCACACAATGGTTGCCGACCGCCGAAGAAGCGGCGCGTATAACGGGGCAGAGAACATGGCGAGATACATTGGTCCCACCTGCAAGCTTGCACGCCGCGAAGGCGTCGATCTTGGGCTCAAAAGCAGGGCGCGCGCGCTCGAGACCAAGTGCAACCTGGAGAAGCAGCCTGGTCAGGCGGCTGATCGGCGGCGACGGCTCTCGGATTATGGCCTTCAGCTGCGAGAGAAGCAGAAGGTTCGGCGCACTTACGGCGTGATGGAGAAGCAGTTCCGCAATTATTACGCTGAGGCGGCGCGCCGCAAGGGTGCCACTGGCGAAAACCTGCTGCAGCTCCTGGAGCGCAGGCTTGATAACGTGGTGTATCGGATGGGCTTTGGCGCGACGCGCGCCGAGGCAAGGCAGCTGATCGGTCACAAGGGTGTGCTGGTCAACGGCAAAGTGGTTTCGATACCCTCCTACCAAGTGACGGTCGAAGACGAGATCGAGGTTCGCGAGAAGGCGAAAAAGCAGGTGCGCGTACAAAACGCACTCGCGCTCGCTGAGGCGAACGGTTTCGCTGAATGGATCGATGTCGATAGTAAGTCAGCGAAAGGGGTCTTCAAGCGGATTCCAGACCGGGTCGATCTGCCGTCCGACATCAATGAGTCGCTCATCGTCGAGTTGTACTCGAAATAACGCCGTCGAGGGAGTTTTCTATGTCAGACGTCGCAGGCGGCTTTCTAAAGCCGCGCATCGTCAAGGTCGACCCCGTCGCCGGTAGTCCGAATCGCGCTAAGGTTTCGCTAGAGCCCTTCGAGCGCGGCTTTGGCCACACGCTCGGCAATGCGCTACGGCGGATCTTATTGTCGTCGATGGACGGTTTTGCCGTCACCGAGGTCGAGATCCAAGGCATCCTGCATGAGTACACGACGATCGAGGGCGTGCAGCAGGACGTGCTCGAGATCCTGCTCAATCTGAAGCAGCTTGCAATCCGACTCCATGGTCGGGATGAGGCCACCTTCACGCTGAGCAAGGTTGGGCCTGGGGCGGTCACCGCGGGCGATATCAAAATCGACCACACCGCAGAGGTCGCGAACCCTGACTTGGTGATCGCGAACCTGACAGGTAAGAGTGAGCTCAGCATGTCGCTGACCGTGCGTCGTGGCCGCGGCTATGAGCCCGCGAGTGTGCGCGAGGCAGCGAGCGGTGAGGAGCGGCCGATCGGCAAGCTGCCGCTCGATGCAACCTTCAGCCCGGTGCTGCGCGTTGCGATCGATGTCGAAGCGGCACGTGTCGAGCAGCGGACAGATCTTGATCGGCTGGTCATCGACATCGAGACCGACGGCACTCTCGATGTCAAAGATGCAGTACAGCGGGCAGCGACCATCTTGCGCGACCAGCTCAGTAGCTTTGTCGATCTCGACCAGTCCGGCCCAACCGACGGGGTCAGCGATGAGCGTCCGAGTGAGCCAGCCTATGATCCGATCTTGGTGCGGCCGGTCGACGAGCTTGAATTGACAGTGCGCTCTGCGAACTGCCTGAAAGCAGAGAACATCTACCTCATCGGTGATCTGATTCAGCGCACCGAGGTTGAGTTGTTAAAGACACCCAATCTTGGTAAGAAGTCGCTCACTGAGATCAAGGATGTGCTGGCGACGCGGGGTTTATCACTCGGAATGCGTCTCGAGAACTGGCCACCCGATAACATCGAAGAGTTGATGGTCAAATAAAGACCGGAACAGTAGGGGCCGGGCCAGTGGCGACCGGAACAGTACCGATCGGAACAGAACAATGCGACATCAAAAAGCTGGAAGAAAACTCAATCGAAATAGCGCCCACCGCGAGGCGATGTTTCGCAACATGGCGGGCTCGCTGTTTCGGCACGAGCTGATCAAGACGACGCTGCCGAAGGCCAAGGAGCTGCGCCGTGTCGCAGAGCCCTTGATCACCTTGGCAAAGGAAGACTCGGTGCATCACCGCCGCCTCGCTTTTGCGCGGCTGCGGGATAAAGAGGTCGTCGGTAAGCTCTTTACCGAGCTCGGACCGCGTTATAGCGAGCGTCCCGGGGGCTATCTGCGCATCCTCAAATGTGGTTTTCGCGCAGGCGATGCGGCACCGATGGCCTATGTCGAGCTGGTCGATCGCCCGGCTGATGAGGCCATCACTGAGGCTGATAACGATTGACGCATGACCTCGTCAGTGGTGCAGTGATGCGCCGGTTTTGCGACGCTACGGCCGGGCTTGACCCGGCCGTTTGCGTTACGAGCCC
This sequence comes from Lamprobacter modestohalophilus, assembly GCF_016583905.1. Taxonomy (GTDB): domain Bacteria; phylum Pseudomonadota; class Gammaproteobacteria; order Chromatiales; family Chromatiaceae; genus Lamprobacter; species Lamprobacter modestohalophilus. The sequence continues at coordinate 86,656 of NZ_NRRY01000007.1, forward strand.
AGCATCGGTTTCGAGCCCAGTCTAGTTTTGAGCGCGCTCTAGTTTTAAGCCAGAATGATCGTGCAGCGCTGTGCTCGAATCGTCCTCCTGAGCGACTTTGGCGATGGACCCTATGTTGGGCAAATGCAGCTTCGGCTGACCGAGCTTGCGCCAAACGTCCCGGTCGTCACGCTCACCTCGGATCTCCCACCGTTCCGACCAGATCTGGCTGCCTACCTGCTGCCCGGACTGCAGTCTGGGATGCCGCTAGAGACGGTCTATTGCTGTGTGGTTGATCCCGGGGTTGGCACGAGCCGAGAGGTGATCATCGCGCGGCGGGGTGCAGATTGGTGGCTGGGGCCCGATAACGGGCTGCTCGTGCCCTTGTTACAAGGTCAAACAGACCTAGATATCTATCGGCTCAAGTGGCGCCCTGCGCAACTCTCAGCGAGTTTTCACGGGCGGGACCTGTTTGTGCCGGTTGCGGCCCGCTTGGTGCTCGGCGACCTGCCGGCGGCAGAGCGCATCATATTCGCTCAGCTCGTCGGCGCCGATTGGCCAGCGGAACGGGCCTGCATCTGCTACGTCGATGCGTTTGGCAATCTCATGACGGGTCTCCAAGCAGACGGCCTGGCAGCGGATGCCGATTTGCTGGCCGCTGGTCAACGGCTGAAGGCGGCGCGGACCTTCGCCGATGTCGCCGTGGGCGAGGCCTTTTGGTATCGCAACGCCTTCGGCCTGGTCGAGCTTGCAGTGAACCAAGGGCGCGCCGATGCTCACCTGGGGCTGGGCCTCGGTGACTCGGTGGAGCTGGGTTAACGGGTTCCGGAACCTTGAATTCGCCGTCATGTCCTCATCTAGCGTTGGCCATGAACGATGAGTACCTGAACGTGCAAAAGACTAGCAGCGCCTTGTATCCACCGATTGAGCCCTTCGCTGTTGATCGCCTTGCCGTTGGCGAGGGTCATGAGCTCTACCTCGAGCAATCCGGAAACCGCGACGGCATTCCAGCGGTGTTCTTGCACGGTGGACCAGGCGCTGGTTGCGGCCCCTCGCATCGTCGCTTCTTCGATCCCGAGCGCTACCGAATCATCCTCTTCGACCAACGCGGTTGCGGCCGCTCCCGACCGCACGCGAGTATCGAGCACAACAGCACCTGGGACCTGGTTGCTGATATGGAGCGGATTCGCGCGCATCTCGGCATCGATCGCTGGCTGGTCTTTGGTGGCTCCTGGGGCTCGACACTGGCCTTGGCCTACGCCGAAACCTATCCGGAGCGGGTCAGCGCCTTGGTGCTGCGTGGGATCTTTCTCTGCCGCCCGGAGGAGATCGCCTGGTTCTATCAGCAGGGCGCGAGCTGGATCTTCCCAGACCACTGGCGTGATTTCTTGGCACCGATCCCTGAGTCCGAGCACGGCGATCTGCTCCAGGCCTATCATCGCCGTCTGACCGGATCGGATGCAGAGACGCGGTTGGCCGCGGCCAAGGCCTGGTCGATTTGGGAGGGGCGCTGTGCAACGCTGTTGCCGGACCCTGACATCCGCCGCACCTTCAGCGACGAGCGGCTTGCGCTCAGCCTGGCGCGGATCGAATGCCACTATTTTGTCCATCAAGCATTCTTGCGGCCGAATCAGTTATTGGAGGATGCGCCCAGGCTCAGTGAGATCCCCGGCGTCATCGTGCACGGTCGCTATGATTTGATCTGCCCTTTGCGCTCCGCTTGGGAGCTGGCGGCGGCTTGGCCACGCGCATCGCTCGAGGTGATCGCCGATGCCGGCCACGCTGCCTTCGAGCCGGGGATCGCCCGCGCGCTAGTGGCGGCGACCGACCGGATGGCTGCTGAGCTCGATCCGGAGCGGCCAAGCGCTGAGTCGATGGGATGATCGGCTTATTACAGCGGGTTCGCGCGGCCCAAGTCGAGGTTGAGGGTGAAACGATCGGCGCCATCGGCCGCGGTCTGTTGGTATTGGTCGGGGTGCAGCAGGGTGACACCGACCCGCGCGCGACCCGGTTGCTGGAGCGGCTGCTGAGCTATCGGGTGTTTGCCGATGACACCGGCCGTATGAACCTGAGCCTGGTCGATGTGGGTGGCGGCTTGCTGTTGGTGCCCCAGTTCACGCTGGCTGCCGAGACCAAGAAGGGCACCCGCGCGAGTTTCACCAGTGCCGCTGCTCCTGCGGAGGGAGAGCGGCTCTTCCATCTGCTGCTCGAGCAGGCGCGTGCCTGTCATCGCCCGGTCGCCAGCGGGCGTTTTGGTGCCGACATGCAGGTCACGCTAACCAATGATGGGCCAGTGACCTTCTGGCTCGAGTCTTGAGTGCTGTCTATACTGTGCAGTTGCCACCGCGCTTACCGCTGACTTTGTCGCCGACTTTTTGCCGCTGACTTTTGCCGCTGACTTTTTGCCGCTGACTTTTTGCCGCTGACCGGGAGCCCGCCATCTGATCATGAGTGCAGAACCCCTCGTCCATCGCATCGCTGAGATCGAGCGCAAGACCCTCGAGACCCAGGTGCGCGTGAAGCTCGATCTCGACGGGGTCGGCCGTGCGCGGTTCGAGACTGGCGTGCCCTTTCTCGAGCACATGCTGGATCAGATTGCCCGCCATGGTCTGATCGATCTCGACGTGCAGGCAGAAGGGGATCTGCAGATCGACGCGCATCATACGGTTGAAGACGTTGGCATCACGCTCGGCCAGGCACTCGCCGCGGCCTTAGGCGACAAAGCCGGCATCCGCCGTTATGGCCATGCCTATGTGCCCCTCGACGAGGCACTCTCGCGGGTGGTGGTCGATCTCTCTGGGCGGCCGATGCTGACCTACGAGGTGCCCTATACGCGGGCCTTGATCGGTGGCTTCGATGTTGATCTACTGCGCGAGTTCTTCCAAGGCCTGGTCAACCACGCCGCGATGACACTGCAGATCGATAATCTGCGCGGCATCAACGCCCATCATCAGGCCGAGACCGTCTTCAAGGCGTTTGGCCGCGCGCTGCGCATGGCTGTCGAGCCCGATCCACGCATGGCAGGCGTGATGCCTTCAACCAAGGGCAGCCTCTGAACAGCGGCTGTGAGCCTCTCGCCTCGATCGACCCGCTTGCCGAGCGCCGAGCCTGCCCTGGCCGCGACGCAGGCAGCTCGCCGGGCTCAAGTTGGCCGTGGCTCGGTTGATTGGCGGTCTCTTGCCTCGCGGCGTCTAAGGCGCGATCCGCGTTGACCGACATCGCCGAAGGTCCACTCAGCGGCCGCTCGGGCAGAGGCACGGGCGGAGCCAATAAGGCGCGCGATCAGGCGCGCGATCAGGCGCGCCGTCGTATTCACCCCAATCGCCCGCCGGAGGGCCCTCGATGTTGCTGATTCCCGCTATCGACCTGAAGGACGGCCGCTGTGTGCGTCTGCGACAGGGCCGCATGGACGACGAGACGGTGTTCTCGGATGACCCGGTTGAGGTCGCCGGTCGCTGGGTCGCCGAAGGCGCGAAGCGGCTGCATCTGGTCGATCTGAATGGGGCCTTCGCTGGCGAGCCGGTCAACGGTGATGCGATCCGCGCCATCGTTGCCGCCTTTCCCGATCTGCCGATCCAGGTCGGCGGTGGCATTCGCGACGAGCAAACGATCGGCGCCTATCTCGAGGCGGGGGTGCAGTGGTGCATCATTGGCACTCAGGCGGTCAAGGAACCCGAGTTGGTGACGCGTGCCTGCGCGGCCTTTCCAGGCCATCTCATCGTTGGGCTGGATGCCAAAGACGGTCAGGTCGCGATCAATGGCTGGGCCGAGGTCACCGAGCACCGCGTCGAGGCCCTGTCGCAACGCTTCGAGAACGACGGTGTCGAAGCCATCGTCTACACCGATATCGGCCGTGACGGTATGCTGACGGGGCCCAATATCGAGGCCACTCGCGCCCTGGCTGACGCGATTCGTATCCCGGTGATCGCCTCGGGTGGCGTCACCAATCTGGACGATCTCAAGGCATTAGTGGCGGTGGCCGAGCCGGGCATCATTGGCGCGATCACCGGTCGCGCCATCTACGAAGGCACGCTCGACTTCGCTGAAGGGCAGCGGGTGGCGGCTGGTACTGGTGATGCCTGAAGCCAGCGTATGGCGGCATCCATCGCTCCGACGTTTGGGATGGCGAAGCGTCATGTATTGACGCTGAAACAGAGGCGTCATCTTCCGGAGTGGTGACGCGCCATGTACTTTAAGAGGAGGCTGAAAGCTTGTCCGATGTCCTGAATCGACTCTCCGAGGTGTTGGAAGAACGCAAGGGCGCTGACCCCAGCACCTCCTATGTCGCCAAGCTCTACGATAAGGGGCTAGATGCCATCCTAAAGAAGATTGGCGAGGAGGCCACCGAGACCGTGATGGCCGCGAAGGATGGTGATCCGGATAAGCTGGTCTACGAACTGGCCGACCTCTGGTTCCATTCGCTGGTGCTGATGGCGGATCAGGGGCTGCATCCGGATGCGGTACTCGCCGAGCTGGATCGGCGTTTCGGGCTCTCCGGGCTCACCGAGAAGGCATCAAGGCCGGATTAACCTGAATCTCACGCGATTCGTCTGCCTGGGTGGCGTGGCACGCCATGAGCGTTAGAGCCGCTCAAGATCCGGCTGAAGGATACATGTTGGACCGAGGGCGGCGACCAGATGCGTCGGTCGTTGCCCAGATTTATGCACCGCGGCATGGCCATGCGGTATAGTCGCCGGTCGAGGCGAGAACATGCCAGAGGCGAGCGGTGATCGCCGCCTCGAGTTGTACTCAATGAATAGTTCGGTTGCCTGTGCAGGGCGACCCCAAGGCTTGGTCCCGGGAGGTTTCGATGGGTGTCGGTGGAATCGGTATTTGGCAACTCTTAATCATCCTCTTGATCGTTGTGCTGCTGTTCGGCACCAAGCGATTAAAGGGCATTGGCTCGGATCTCGGCAACGCCGTGAAAGGGTTTCGCTCGGCGATGTCGGACGCCGATAAAGCGGATGAGGAAGACAAAGACCCGAAGCGTTTGGACGCAGCGAAGTCTGAGCAGGCGGCCGATGATGCAACCGGCTCGACGAGCGATTCGGTCTCGGATAAGCCAGCAGAGAAGACCAAGGTCTGAGATGCCGGGCGGCGGTCTGCGTCATCGAGCGCGCTTGAACAGACGCTTGAACAGACGCTTGAACTGATTGGAGTAGGGCGGATCAGATGTTCGATGTGGGTGCGTTAGAGCTGCTAGTGATCAGCGTGGTTGCGTTGATCGTGGTCGGTCCTGAACGGTTGCCGAAGCTGGCGCGCGCCGCTGGGCTCTGGGTGGGTCGAGCGCGGCGTGCCTTCTCCTCGGTGAAGGAAGAGATCGATCGCGAGATCAAGGCAGACGAACTCAAAGAGATCTTGCGCAAGCAGTCCCAAAGCCGGCCATTGGATACGATCCTGGAAGAGGCCGTCAGCGGTCGTCCAGCGGCCAAGTCGAGCGGGCAGCCCGCTGCTCAGGCCTCTGTCTCGAGTCCTGGCGCAAAAAGCGCGTCAGACGCTGGTCTCGATAACGAGCCAGGCTCAGGCTCGCCGACAGCTGATGCTCCCAAGGACCGCGCATGAGTCGCCTCGGATGAGCTTAGCCTCCCGCGAAAGCACCAAACATCAGGGCACCTCGGGGCCCGATGCGTTCGGGCCAGATGGCTTGGGCGGCGAGCAGCCGTTCATCTCGCATCTGGTTGAGCTGCGCGACCGCCTGATCCGGATGGTGATCGCCATCCTGCTGGTGTTCTTGGTGCTGTTCCCGTTCGCGAACGACATCTACACCTTCATCGCGGAGCCGATCCGCGCACAGTTGCCGGCCGGTTCGCAGATGATCGCGACCCAGGTTGCCTCGCCCTTCCTGACGCCCTTCAAGTTGGCGCTGGTGGTCGCGATCTTCGTTGCCATGCCTTACCTGCTCTATCAGTTCTGGGGCTTCATCGCACCCGGGCTGTACACGCATGAGAAGCGGTTGGCGGTGCCGCTGGTGACCTCCAGCATCCTGCTGTTCTATCTCGGCATGCTGTTCGCGTACTACGCGGTCTTTCCGTTGGTGTTTGGCTTCTTCTCAGCGGTGACGCCCGAGGGCGTCGCGCAGATGCCCGATATCGCCTTCTATCTCGAGTTTGTACTCAAGCTCTTTTTTGCCTTCGGCATCGCGTTCGAGATTCCGATCGCGACCATTCTACTCGTGGCGATCGGTGCGACGACGCCCGCGGCGCTGAAGCAGAAACGTCCCTATGTGATCGTCGGCGTCTTCGTTGCCGGCATGCTGCTGACACCGCCGGATGTGATCAGTCAGACGATGTTGGCATTGCCGATGTGGCTGCTGTTCGAGGCGGGTATCTTCTTCTCGCGCTTCGTCCAGCCCAAGACGAGCGAAGATGAAGGGGAGGGCATGCCTGATGGTCCTGAGGATGATCCCAACAGCCCTTTGTCTGCCGGCGAAACGGATCGCTCGTCGACCCCGCATCGGTCGCCAGACAATGACCTAAGCGCCATCGTGGGTGATGAGATCGACGGTGGCGATCGCAACGAGCCTGGTCGCTATCGGCCGATGACCGATGACGAGATGGAGGCTGAGCTGGATGCCATCGAGGCTGAGGAGCTTGAGACCTTGGAGCCCAAACCGGCGCCCAAACCGGCGGCAAGCTCAACGAATGATTCGATGCAGGTTGAGCTGATCGAGACACTGATCCGCAAGGCGAACGAGCTGCGGGCAGCGGGTGAGGTCGCCAATGCAAAGCAGCTCTTGTACCGCGTGCTCGAGGAAGGCAACGCGGATCAGCGCGCGGTCGCGCGCAATATCCTCGTCGATTTGGATCGGTGAGCGATCCGTTGGCGTTCGGTCTGGCCGGGTATTCAGCGGCATCATCGGCAATCCACGCTGATGCGGTGAGCCTGCGAGCGCTGGTGTAATGAATCACTCGGCAACCGACTCAGACCAGCCTGCTGTGCCCCCGTCGCGGCGTCGAGAAACGGCGCGCGCGGGTGCTGGGCCACCGGGTTGGGGGAGTCAAAATCGGCTCAAGCAATTACGCGCTTTTTGCCACGCGGCGCGCGTCGGTAGTGTCAGCGCGGCGGCGGAGTTGGTCTCGCTGAGTCAGCCTACGGTCTCGCTGCAGATCCAATCGCTCGAGCGCGAGCTCGACACGATCCTCTTTGAACGCCGCGGCCCAAAGATTCAACTGACGCCCGAGGGTGCGCTGCTGTTCGAGCTGGCGCAGCCGCTGGTACAGGGTGTCGATGGCCTACAGGAGACCTTCGCGGCGCAGTGCGGCCGGCTTGATCGCGGCCGGCTCGATATCGCCGCAGGCGAGTCAACCATCCTTTACATCCTGCCTGCGCCGGTGCAGCGCTTTGCCGAGCAGTATCCGGGCATCGAGCTGCAGCTCCACAATGTCACCGGCCGTGATGGCCTGTCGATGGTGCGGGCCGACGAGGTCGACCTGGCGGTGGGCTCGATGCTCGAGGTGCCGGACGATATCCGCTATATCCCGATCGTGAACTATCGACCGACGCTGATCATGCCGCTCGGACATCCGCTGGCGGAGAAGCCGGAGGTCTCGTTGCAGGATATTGCTGAGCATGGCCTGATCCTGCCCCCTCGTCATCTGAGCACCTGGCGTTTGGTCGATCTGGTGTTCCGGCAGCAGGGGCTGAGCTACCAGGTCCGCCTTGAGGCTGGCGGCTGGGAGGTGATCAAGAAATACGTCGCGCTCGGGCTCGGCATCTCGATCGTCACCGATGTCTGCCTCACGGGCGAAGAGCGACTGGCGCGCCGGCCGTTGGATGCCTATTTCCCTTCGCGCAGCTATGGACTGGTGCTCCGGCGCGGCAAGTTCATGTCCGCCAGCAGCAAGCGTTTCCAGGCGCTGATGACCGAACTCTTCTTGGCCGGCGCCGAGCGCTCTGGCCAGCCACTGGCTGCCGGTGACGATTCGTTCGAGGATGGTCTGCTCGGCTAAGATCCCAATCTGTTTCGGTACAACGTCGACACTATGAGTATTAAATCCGACCGCTGGATTCGCCGCATGGCGAGCGAGCAGGGCATGATCGAACCCTACATCCCCGGCCAAGTGCGGGAGTCGGAAGGCGGCGGCCGCGTCATCTCCTACGGCACCTCGAGCTACGGCTACGATATCCGCTGTGCCGACGAATTCAAGATCTTCACCAACATCAACTCGGCGATCGTCGATCCGAAGAATTTCGACTCCTCGAGCTTCGTTGATCTCAAAGCCGATGTTTGCATCATTCCGCCGAATTCATTCGCGCTCGCCCGAACCGTCGAATACTTCCGTATCCCACGGAATATATTGACGATTTGTCTCGGAAAAAGCACGTATGCAAGATGTGGAATAATCGTAAATGTAACGCCTTTGGAGCCCGAGTGGGAGGGACATGTGACGCTCGAGTTCTCGAATACGACGCCTCTGCCGGCCAAGGTTTACGCCAATGAGGGCGTGGCGCAGATCCTGTTCCTGGAGTCGGACGAGGTCTGCGAGACCTCGTATAAGGATCGCGGTGGAAAGTATCAGGGACAGCGCGGTGTAACCTTGCCGAAGCCCTGACAAGATTACGAAGCCCTGACAAGATTAGGAGCGTGTGAACACTGTTGCTTCCAGTTTGACTAGCATCAGTCACGGGTTTCCAGTGACCAGGATGGCGAAGAGTGCCGTCGGTGTCTTACGGTGCTTGCCGTTCATGGCGCTTCCACTCCGGGTGCTGCTTCAGAACGATAGCGATACAGCCGCCAAACATTGGCCGGATCATCGCAGCCGCCGGCCTCCCAAGCTGCGGCGCCATCGACGGCGGTGAAGCGACCATCGGGGCAACTGTAGAGACTGCGGATCTCGACCGCTTCGAAGCCTGCGATCTCGGGCGCGGAGAACTTGCGTGCTAGCAGCCAGAAGCTGGTCTGCTGTAGGACTTGCGGGTCTGGCAACGGCGCGATCCGTCCGCGTCCATACTCCGATGGTCGGGTGATGCCGGGCCATTGGCTGACTGCGAGTTGGGGCTGATAGAAGTTCAGCATCGCCGCGAACTGGTAGCGATCCGCGACCACGGGTTCGGTTAAGCGTGCACTGTAGTCAGCCAATTTCTCGAAGCCGCGGGTCTCGTGCAGTGCCCGCCCGGCCGCATCGGGCAAGGGCGGGAAGGCGGTGACTGCGTGCAGCACATAAATGCTGATCAGCACCAGGTTGCCGGCGGCGGCGATGATCGCCCAGCCGTCAATACCCAATCCGCGACCAGCCGAGCCTCGCAGCAGCAGCGCGACGAAAGGTGCGGCGCCGATCAGATAGGGCGCCGCCCAGTTCGCCTCGACCTCGCTGCCGAGCGCGACCAGCGCGAACAGTCCCAAGGGCACCAAAGCCGCTGCGCCCAGCAGCGAAACAGCGGCCGGGTCGATTATGCTGGTCGCTCGCACGCTGGTCGTTTGATTGTGCTCGGGTGTGATACCCGCAAAGCGCCGACCAAGGTTCCGCGCAAAGCGTCCATTCAGGTTCCGCGCAAAGCGCCACCAGCGATGCCACCCTGAGTATTTATCTGAGTGCTGATGAGTGCGCTGCCCAGGGCTCTCATCTGAGTGCTGACCAGTTGAGTGCTGACCAGCTGGGCGCTGACCAGCTGGGCGCTGACCAGCGAGCAGGTAAGAGCGTCGACCAACGCGCCAAAGAGCGATAGCGATCGGCACCAGCAGTAGCCCCCAGAACAACAGTTGCTCGCTGAGATAGCCACCGAGGCTGGAGAGCCGCTCGCCCCAGTCCATCGACTCCGATGACGGCTCATGCGTATAGGCATGCGCGCCAGTGACGGTGGGTAGGGCGTCTGCTGCTAGCCGGATCGAACCGCTATCGGTGGAAAAACCGTGCCCGAACTGGAACCTGAGGGTCAGCCAGTCATTCTGTGCGTTCCAAACCAGGTTCGGCGCGAAGACAAGCAGCGCGACCAGGCCGCCGAGATAGGGCCAAGGCGTGCGCAGCGCGCGCGGGTCAGCGCGCAGCAGCGCCCAGAGGAAGACCGGGCCGATCATCACCATGCTGTATTTGCCGAGCAGCCCGAGCCCGGTCGCGAGACCCGCCGTGAGCCAGCGCTTGCGCTGGCCTTGGAGCGCACGGAGGGCTTCGTGCAAAGCGAGAGGCCAGCACAGCATCAGCACCGTATCCGGCGTCGTGATGACCCCTGCGACAAGCCCTGGGATGCTGGCGACGGAGAGGATGAGCGCTAGAAGCAAGCCATTGCCCGAGCTCAGGCCACTGGCGCGATAGAGTCGCCAGAGTACCAACAGCGACAAGCCACCCAAGGCGACTGCGCCGAGCCGAGCGGCCAGGGCAGAGCCCGGGGCGAGCCAGGTGCCGACGCCGACCAGGGCGACCCCCGGTGGATGATCAAAGTAGCCCCAGGCTAGCTGGCGCGCCCAGTTGAAATAGTAGGCCTCATCGCGCGTGACCGGCAGCGAGTCGGCGACCAGCAGCCGCCAGGCGGTGACGCCGAGGATCAGCAGCAGCACCCAAGCGATGCCTGTACCCATGCCCATGCCCCGTTGAGAGGGATCGATCTGGGTCGGGTTTCTGCCCGTGCTTGAGTTCGAGCTAGAGCTTGGGCTAGGCGTTTGACTCGAGCTAGGATTTTTCCCCGGGCTCGGACTCAGACTCGGACTAGGACTAGGACTAGGACTGGGACGCTGCTGTGCTTGGCTGGAGCGGCTCATAAGCGCCTCATGAGCGCTGCCGAGACGGCACGCAATCGCTCTCGCGCTGGCTGCGTTGGATCAGCGCCTGCAGCCGCTGCTGCTCGTCGACCAGTTCGTCTGGTGGCTTGGGTGAGTGCTTGAGCATCGTCGCGGCCTGCGCGAGTCCTTGGCAACGGTCGCTGCCGGACTCTTTCAGCAGCGCGTGGTAGACCAACGCCGAGGCGCCGTAGATGAAGCCCAGAGCACTATCTGGCACCCGCGCGCGCGCCTCTTCGGCGGCGGTTATCAGCTTTTGATTCTCGCGGTCGAGCTTCTTCTCGCGCACTGAGGCGTCGAGCCGATTGCGCCGCTCGCTGAGTGTGAGTAAGAGCCCGCCATGGTAGGAGGCGATTCTTGGCGACTCGCTTGAAGGTTGCAGGTCGAGGGCCTTGCGATAGCTGGACTCGGCCTTGTCGAGGAGCTTGCGCGTCCGTCCTCCGGTCGCGGATGCATCGGCCGGGAGTTGGATCGCGAGGCGCAAGCAGGCATCGGCATGGATGGCGTGTGCTTCGGCGCAGAGGTCGCTGGCCTCTTTGCACTGGATGCTAGCGGCGGCGATGCCTTCCCAGTTGCTAGCGGCAACCAGCGCTTGCAGTTGGCTCGGGTTAAGCCCCGGCCCAGACTCGGCGATGGGCTGAGTCTGACAGCCCACAAGCAGAGCGGACAGGCCGATCAGGCCAATCAGGAGTCGCGCAGCAAGGCCCCGACCTGCTTGGGGTCTCTGCTGACGGCGACCTTGGCAATCTGCGCATGGGTTCATCGGCGTGCCTGCTTCGCGGGCGCCTTGGCCTGACGCTGAAGCAGGGGCTCTGCTCGGGCGTTGCGGTCTGAGACTGCGCCTGAGCCTGAGTCTGAGTCTGAGTCTGAGCTTGAGCCTGGGTCTGAGCCGAGGACTGACGTGCCTGGCGGCTCCAACGGGAGCAGGCGTTGCAGAATGAGAAAACCCAGCCAGACCAGCAAGATCGAGGTCAACGTATCGCTGAGGAAATGGGCGCCCGCGGCCATCCGTGCGAGCACCATGGCCAGCAGATAGAGCAGGGCCACGCCGGTCCAGATGGAGCTGACCCCGAACAGCACCACCGGTACCGCGACCAGCCATGCGGCGGCCGCGACATGACCAGAGGAAAAGCTACCGCCGTTCTGGTCGGAGACGACGAAGGCCGGCGTGAAGGTCCGGTGGCCGCCGAACGGCTCGAGCTGGATTGGGCGTGCTCGCCCCCAATGCTCCTTGAAGACTTGATTGACGATCAGCCCTGGCACGAGCGCGAGTAACAGCAGCAGGAAGCCCAGTTGGCGCCCGCTGATGCGCCACACGGCAGTGCTTTTGCTGGGTTTGGCGAGGCGGAGATCGCCGCGGCGCGTGAGGACAACACGCATGGCCTTGGCCTCGGGCGCGTCAATGCCGCTCTGGGCGCTGCTTGCCGCCGATGCATGCCGGCGCCCAATCGCCCAAGCACCGATCAGGCCTAAGCCAACGATCACCAAGACCTCATCGATCGAGCCATACATGAATTGTTCCCAGAAGGCACCGCGCGCGGCGAAGCCACCCTCCGGGGTCCAGAACAGGCCTGCGACGGCGAGATCGATCTGCGGAAATGCGAGCCAAAGATCGGCCAGCGCGAAGAACAGGATCGAGACGGCAAGCAGCGGCGGGGCACTCATGGATGCGATGGGGTTTGCTTTCAGGCGTTCAGAACAGGGTGTAGATGAACGGCGCGACTGCCGAGCCTTGGGCGAGCACGATCAGTGCCCCGAGCAGCAGCATGACGACGATAATCGGCGCGAGCCAGAACTTCTTGCGCTCACGCATGAAGCCCCAGAGGTCTTTGAGCAGGTCGAGCATCGGTAGCAGTCTCTCGTTGGTCAGGTCGTGCGCAGATCGTTCACAGATCGTGCGCTGACCTTGCGTCAGTAGGGTCGTTCGAATGAAGCGGGCGCAATCGGCTGGCTCGGTTCGCGGTAGCTCTCGGCCTCGGGTTGCAGTCGGCGGCGCATCGGATCATGACGAAACAGGCGCATCACCGCGCCGACCGGCACGAACAGCAGAAAGAACACCAGACCCAGAATCAGCGGCGTCGTGATCCGACTCATGATCAGGCCGAAGCGCATCCAGCCGCGATAGATCGGGCGCAGACTGCGCGGCGCCGTCAAGCCCCAGAGCGCGAGCACCGCAGCCAGCGGCCAGGGCCAGATCGGCCAGCCAAGGCTGAGCAGCCAGGGCAGCAACAGCCCAAAGAGCAGGGCGATGATCGTTGCCGTGGTCAGCGCGAAGCTGCGCAGTCCGGCGCGGTCGAGTTCGGGTATCGGGTGCATGGGGTGGCGATAGGCTCGGTGCTTTAGTCCAGCTCGAAGGTCTGCTGCCAACTCAGGTCTTGCTCCCGCGCGGGTTGCTCGGACTTGGTCAGCAGGCAGTTCTCGAGCACCAGAGTGTCCATCTCAGTGCGCATAAAGCAGCGATAGGCGTCCTCGGGTGAGCCGACGATGGGCTCGCCACGGACATTGAATGAGGTGTTGACCAGCAGCGGACAGCCGGTGCGTTCGGCAAAGGCTGAGATCAGCCGGTGGAAGCGCGGGTTGGTCTCGTGGTGCACCGTCTGCAGCCGCGCCGAGTAGTCGACATGGGTGATGGCCGGGACCTCGGAGCGGGCGATATGCAGCTTATCGACCCCGAATAGCTGCTGCTCCGCCTCGGTCATCCTGATACGCTTCGACTCCGCCACCGGGGCGACGATCAGCATGTAGGGGCTGGGCTCCGACTGCTCGAACCAGTCACCGACCTGCTCGGCGAGCACCGCTGGCGCGAACGGGCGAAACGACTCGCGGTACTTGATCTTCAGGTTCATCACCGACTGCATGCGCGGATTGCGCGGGTCGCCGATGATCGAGCGTCCGCCAAGCGCGCGTGGGCCGAACTCCATCCGCCCCTGGAACCAGCCGATGATCTGGCCGGCGTCGAGCAGCTCCGCCAGTCGTAGCATCAGCGCCTCATCGTCGATACGCTGGTACGGAACCTCGGCGTCATCAAGGAAGGTCTGGATCTCGGTATTGGTGAAGCGCGGGCCGAGATAGGCACCCCGCATCCGGTCTGTCTTGGCACCCGTGCGCGGCTGATCCAGATACTCATGCCAGACTGAGAGCGCGGCGCCGAGCGCGCCACCCGCATCACCAGCCGCCGGCTGAATCCAGATCTCCTTGAACGGCCCTTCGCGTTGCAGGCGGCCATTGGCGACGCAGTTCAGCGCCACGCCGCCAGCCAGGCAGAGCCGATCGACGCCCAGCTCACGATGCAGGCTGCGCGCGAGCCGCAGCACCACCTCCTCGGTCACCACCTGAATCGACCGTGCCAAGTCCATCTCGCGCTGGGTCACCGGCGACTCGGGCTTGCGCGGCGGGCCGCCGAACAGCCGCTCGAAGGCACGGCTGGTCATGGTCAGCCCGTTGGCATAGTTAAAATAGCGCATATCCATGCGGAAGCTGCCGTCGTCCTTGAGCGCGATCAGATGCTCCAGGATCAGGTCGACATAACGCGGCTCGCCATAGGGCGCTAGGCCCATCAGCTTGTACTCGCCGGAGTTGACCTTAAAGCCAGCGAAATAGGTGAAGGCCGAATAGAGCAGGCCGAGCGAGTGTGGAAACTGGATCTCCCACTGCGGGCTGAGCCAGTTGCCCTCGCCGAGCCAGGCGCTGGTGGTCGCCCACTCGCCGACGCCATCCAGGCAAAGCACCGCCGCACGCTCGAACGGGCTCGGGAAGAAGGCTGAGGCGGCATGCGATTGGTGGTGCTGGGTGAATAGCAGCGGCGGCAGTTGCGCGACCGGCACCGCACCGAGCTTGGCCAGCTCCTGCTTCAGCAGATCCTTCAGGAACAGCTTCTCCTTGAGCCAGATCGGCATCGCGGTGATAAACGAGCGCAGCCCACGCGGCGCATAGGAGAGGTAGGTCTCGAGCAGACGCTCGAACTTGATCAGCGGCTTGTCGTAGAAGACGACTTGATCCAGCTCGGCCAGCGCGATGCCGGCCTCGTCCAAGCAGTAGCGGATGGCCTCGGCTGGGAAGGCGGCATCGTGCTTCTTGCGCGAGAAGCGTTCCTGCTGGGCAGCCGCCAGCACCTCGCCGTCGCGCACCAGAGCGGCCGCGCTGTCGTGATAAAATGCCGAAATGCCGAGGATGTTGACCGCCATGAGAACCGCAAACGCGTCTGCACAAGGTTCGCGCGGCGGGTGCCGCGTTAGCCGGCGGAGTATAACGAAGTTCTGATGGTCTGACCTGTCGGATCGGCTGACCTGACTGACCGCTGATCGGCTCGCTGATCGGCTCGCGCCTTGAGCCGGTTGCTTGCAGAATGTATGCGATGAAATGAATGCTATGAACGTAGGACGCGGAACGCAGCGCGGCTGTTTCGCGCTGAGGAATGGGCATGGTGCGTCGTCTATTGCTGGGGTTCGTTTGGCTGTTGTTCGTCTTTCTGCTCTTGCAGCTGGCGGGCTTTGTCTTCTATCAGTTCGTCGTCAGCCGGCCGATCAGCGGCTATGGCTATCCAACCGGGCTCGAGCAGCCGCATGCTGAGCTTGGCTACCATTACCAGCCTAATTTCTCTGCGCGGTTCAAGGGCACGGCCTATCAGCACATCCTGATCGAGACCAATCCCCAGGGCTTTCGCGACGCCGATTTCGCGCATCGGTCGGGTGAGGGCCTGCGGGTCGCCGTGTTGGGTGATTCCGTGGTGCTCGGCCCTGGTGTCGAGGCCGATGAGCGTTTCACGAGCTGTCTCAACGAGCCTGTGACAGCCCGTGCGGCGTCTGCCGGGCAGTCAGTAGCCTCGTCCATGCAGTCACTGGACTGGCGGGTGCTCAATCTCGGCGTGCATGCGTACAGCTTCGGCCATTACGTCAAGCTCGCCGAGCTGGATTTCCTCGGTGCCGAGCCCGATGCGGTGCTGCTCGGGATCACGCTCAACGACTTCGCGCCGATGCAGAGCGTGGGTCCGGCGCGACGCGCGCGGCGCCAGGCCGAAGGTTGGCACAAGCCGGAGTGGATCGCGCGCATCCAAGCGCGCATTGGCCGCACCTATGCGGCGCGCTTCCTCGATGAGCTCGATACCCGCCTCCGCTATGCACTGCTCAGTGCTGATGAGCGCGAGGCCTATCACACCACCTGGATGCGCACTGTGGTCGAGGCCTGGCAGCAGGACGAGAACCGCGAGCGTTTCGCCACCCGCCTGGATCAATTCACCGACCTGATCGAACAGCGTGGTCTGCCGCTCGGCATCCTGTTGTTCCCCGAGTTGAACGCGCTCAGCGATCCCGCGACCTTCGATGGTCCGCGCCAACAGGTGCGGGCCCTGCTCGCGGCCCGCGACCTGGACTACTGCGATCCGTACGATGACTTCGCCCGCCAGCCGGATCTCGATGCGCTGTTCCTGGTGCGCGATAGCGTGCACTACACGCCGCGCGGTCATCAGCTGCTGTGCGAGGCGATCGAGCGCTGTCTTGAGGCCGGGACGCTAGCAGATCTGGCCGAGGCCAGTTCCCCAGGGCGGTAGTCTCATGGCGGACAAGTAGGCTTCGGTCGCGGCTTCGATCTCGTAACCGCGGGCCGCTTGTTTGAGTGTCGCGGTTGGCAACGGCGCGGCGAGGGTGCTCGCCATGGCCGCAGCCAAGGCTTGGTGGTCCCCGACCGGCACCAGCGGCCCATACTGTCCCGCTTGGAGGATCTCGCTTGGACCGCTCGGGCAGTCCGTCGACACCACGGGCGTGCCAAGCGCGAGCGCCTCGATGAGCACAAATCCCAACCCTTCCCAACGCGATGTAAAGGCAAAGAGATCCGCGTTAGCCAGGTAAGCATAGGGCTCAGGGATGAAGCCCGGCAGGGTGAAATCTTCGGCAACGCCGAGCTCCCGCGCGAGCGCGAGCAGCCGCTCACGGCCTCGACCACGACCGATGATCATGAGCCGGCATTGACGCTGCGCGCGCAGCAGGGCAAAGCCCCGCAACAGCGTCTCGAAGTCTTTGCGACCGCAGAGCTCACCGGCCCCGAGGATCAGGGGCCAGTCCGCATCCTGGAACCAGGGATGCGCCGGCGGGGGCAGGGTTGCGTCGAACAGCGACTCTGGCACCACTGGCGAAGGCGCCACTTGGATCAGCGATCGAGCTAGGCCGGTGTAACGCGCGATATCGTCCGCGGCACCCCTGCTGGGCGTGATGACTTGGTCGGCGAACGGGTACAGCTTGCCGATCGAGGTCCGTTGCAACCAGCGTTCCCAGCGACCACGGCTGGCGAGATCAACCGACAGCGTCGTCCCCAAGCGCAACAGCAAACGCGTCTCGACGCCGGCCAGGGCACGCGCCAGCAAGGCGGTCCGGTTGACACGGTCCTTGTCCGACAATAACGCGGCAGGTCGCTCGCGACGCAGGTAGCGCACCAGACTTGGCAAGCAGGCATAGGTTTGCCGATGACCGAGATCGAGGATGCGGATACCGGGGGCGGCTGTGTGGGGATCAGCCGTGTTCAGTTCTGGTCCATGCCCACACACCTTGAGCAGATCGACCGGATAGCCGCGTCGGGCGATCGCGGGCAGCAGGTTCTTGGCCACCCGGTCGACGCCGCTGTGGCCGGAGGTGGAAAAAAAGAAGGCAATGCGTGGCTCAGCCATCGGAGGCGATCCAGTCCAGCGGGTCTTCATCGGGCTGCGGGACTTGGCCCGGCTGGTCGATGAAGAGTCGGTGCCAGATCGCGAACTGCATCAGGCCGAACAGCTCCCGACTGCCGCCGCGATGGGCTTGTCGTGCCGCCACCAGATCCGCAATGGCCTCGCTCCGAAACCACTCACGAACGCCCTGGTTGCGCATCAGCAGGTCGCCAATGCGTGCCGCCATCGGGCCGCTGAGCCAGTCGCCAACCGGGACATGAAAGCCGCGTTTCGGCCGCTCGAGATGCCCCGGTGGCAAACGCGGCTGAGCCCATTGGCGCAGCAGCACTTTGCCGGTTCGGCCGCGCACCTTGAGCGGGTCTGGCAACGCCAACCCAAACTCGACCAGGCGATGGTCGAGGAAGGGCACGCGACCCTCCAGCCCAAAGGCCATCAGCATGCGATCGGTCTTGACCAGTAGGTTATCCGGCAGCGCGGTGACCAGGTCGGTCTGTTGCCGACGTTGCAGGTCGGACCAGTTCCGCGGGGTCGACTGCCAGGCATCGATGAACGGCTGGCGGGCGTGAGCTGCGGCATGGCTCAGCGTCGGCCCGAACAGGCGTTGCATCCAGGTCCGCGACCATTGCGGACGGCTGCGAAAGCCGCCGCTGCCGGGGTGGAGGAGGGATTTTCCCCAACGCTCCAGTCGCGTTGGGCGGTAGCGACGGTAACCGGCAAAGATCTCATCGCCGCCCTCGCCGGAGAAAACCACCTTGAGATCCTGTGCGGCCGTCTCGGCCAGGATCGATGTGGGCAGGCAGGCGTAGTCACGCATCAACTCGTCTGCCGCCCAGACACTGTGCGGGATGCGGGCAAACACCTGATCCAGCTCAAGCTCGAGGGCGCTGTGCTCGAAGCCGAACCAGTCGGCAACCCGTTGCGCCTCATCGAGCTCGTGCGCCATCGCCGTGCCGCGATAACCGACCGAAAAGCTCTGGATGCGTCCGGCCCCAAGCGCCTGCAGCTGACAGGCGAGCACCGCCGAGTCAAGCCCCCCGGAGAGAAAGAGTCCGAAGGGCACGTCGGCGCGCATGTGCTCGCGCATCCCTTCGGTCAGTAGGCTGTCCAACTGCTGCAGGGCTTCATCTTCGTTCAGGCTACTCGGGGCGATCTGCAACGGCGACCAATACCGATGCCGGCGAATCCGCAGATCGGCGTCGATTACCAGCATTTCGCCCGGCAGCACGCGGCGAATCCCAGCGACAAGGGTCTCCTCACCACTGCTGAACTGCTGCAAGAGAAACTGCGCGAGCGCCTGAGGCTGGACCTGGGGTTGGTGGCCAAGCAACGGCAAGAGCGCCTTGATCTCGGAAGCAAAGGCGATGCGATCGGGGAGCTGCAGGTAGAACAGGGGCTTGATGCCCAGGCGGTCGCGGACCAGCAGCAGGCGGCGCTGGGCGGCGTCGTAGAGGGCAAAGGCATACATCCCTCGTAGACGCTCGAGGCAGCCGTCGCCGTATGCTGCATAGGCGAGCAGGATGGATTCGGAGTCTGAGCTCGAGGAGGGGTGGTGACCGAGCCGGCGCAACGCCTCGTTCAGCTCGAGGTAGTTGTAGACCTCGCCGTTGGCCGCGAGGCTGAGCCGGCCGTCGCTGGAGACCATCGGCTGATGCCCGCTGCTCAGCCCGATGATGGACAGTCGCGTCTGCACCAGCCCGACGGCGCCCTGGATGTGCACGCCCTGGTCATCTGGACCGCGATGCGCCAATTGTTCGGCCATGGCGTCGAGCACCGCTCGTTCTGGCTTGCGGCCGTGTTTCAAGATGAATCCGGCGATGCCGCACATAGGCAGATTCCGAGGCGAGGGGGCGGAAAACAATCAGTGCTGCCGGCGCTCGGACAAGGCAGGCCGACAGCAACTACGATCGGTTGTGACAGATTCGTTGAGAGCCGGTAATTAGTCCGCCCTAGGCTCGCCGATTCCTAACTCGGGAACGCTCATCTCCGGCCTTGCAGCGCTGAGCCCGAGCACCTCTGCATAACGCGCGGCGCTGTGGTGCGGATCGAAGCGCCCGGCACCGGCGCGCAGCTGCTCGGCCGGCAGCGGCTTCTCGAGCACCGAACGCATCGCTTCAGCCAAGGCAACCGGGTCATCAATCGGCACCAAGGGGCCGAGCCGGCCATCGTCGAGAATATCGCGCGCGCCGCTCGGGCAGTCGGTCGAAACACAGGGCGTGCCGAGGGCGAGGGCCTCGATCAGCGCATTACTCGAGCCCTCGAACAGCGATGAGCAGACGAACAGGTCGGCAGCGGCAACATAACGAAAGGGGTTTGGCTGATAACCCAGCAATTCGATCCGATCCGCAATCCCGAGCCGCGTTGCCAGCGCCTGAAGCCGGTCCTGCTGACCGCCCTGACCACAGATCATCAGGCGGGCATCGAGTGCCGGTGGCAGCAATGCAAAGGCGCGCAGCAACAGGCCGAAATGCTTGGCGCGCACCAGCCGCCCTACACTGACGATGATCGGCCCGGGCTTTTGTTTGAGCCAGGGGTGCAAAATCGGCTCGCTGGCCAAGCGGGCGATGGTCTCGTTGTCGACTGGATTCAGGATGGTTTCGATGCGCGGCGATGGCTGGCGCTGTCTCGACCCCCGGCTCAGCATGCGTTGCAAGGCGGCACTGACCCCGGAAGAGTTGCCGATCAGCAGATCGGCTTGGCGATAGAGTGTAGTGAGTCGCCAGCCATTCCAGGCCGCTGTCCAGGGACTGTTGCGCTTGAGCCGTTCCGGAATATTGGTGCCAATGCGAAAAGCGGTGAAGGGTCGCTCTCCGGTCAGCTTGCGTTGCATCAGGAGGCGATGACTTCGGTCGCGATTGCTGAGGATGGCGTCTGGTCGGCGCTGGTGCAGATAATCGAGCAGCTGGACCTCGGCCTGCTTGAGTTGCTCGAGATCGATGACGAAACACGCGACCTCGCCCCTAAGCTCGCTCAGGTCGGGATGTGTGGGACTCGGTAGCAACAGATCGATCTCGATGCCCCGCTCGAGCAGCGCCTCCATCAGCGTTGTCATCACGCGCCCGATACCGCCACTGCCCTTGAGGAAACCAATCATCGCGAGTCGTGGTCGAGGCTCGCTTGCGCTCGCACTCGGAGACGGGAATGCCCTGTTATCGGTCATGCTCGGTGCCTTCTTCAGTCTTGCACGAGAAACATCGTCCTTCAAAGGGAGGCGCGAGCTGCCTGGAATCCTGCGCTTGTTTCCGGGCTTGGGCGCATCTTCCTGAAGAGATGGTCAGTGATGCAGGCCGGTTATAGTACAGTGTTGAACCTTTCAACCGCTGTTGTTTGTCTACGTGACCACTGCAAACGCCTCGCCCGGGAACAGCCTGCTAGAGGGCCTGCGCCTATTCAGCCTCTATGGACTGTCCCTCAGCCTCTTTATGGCACCGGCTGGTGTCTCGGCTGGGCTGTTGCTGATCTGGGTTTGGTTCCTGGTGCTGTTGCTGAGTCGCCCCCAGCCCCCACTGCCGCGCCATGGACTGGTTTGGCTGATGCTCGCGTTTGCGCTTTATGCGCTGCTGCAGCCGCTTTTACTGCGCGTTGCGAGTGCTGACCTCGCTTCAGGTTGGGAGGCAGCGTTTAGTTGGTCACAGCTCGTTGTCGTGGTGCCGATTGCCTATGCGCTGCGCGGCGAGGAGCGGCTCGTGCTGCGCTTGTTGTTGCTGGCCCTGATCGGCCTGGTGCTCGGCACCTTGTGGCGACTTGATGGGGCGCTATTGCTCGGCGATACCGAGGCATTCTTCGATTCGCGACCAGGCTTCGGTTTTCCGGCGCTGGCTTATGCCCTCTACGCAGGAACAGCCTTGATCGGCCTGTTGGTACTGCGTCGGCGCTGCTGGTATCGAACGGATGGCCGGCGACGCTGGTGGGCCCTGGCGTTATGGTTAGTGGCCCTGGCCATGCTGGCTGAAGCCGTGGTACTGACCCAGTCCCGTGGTAGCTGGCTTGGATTGATCCTGGTGGCGCTTCTCGGGGTGGGGTTATGGCTGCGCGGGCCATGGCGCTATGACGGTCGGATTCCACGCCTGCAGTTGCTGGTGGTCGCGGCTGCGATCCTATTGTTGATTGGATTGAACGCGAGCAAGATCGGCGAGCGTCTGAATGAGGAGCAAGCGGTCGCCGAGCAACTGCTGCGGGGCGAGACACCCGCTGATCAGATCACCTCGTTGACATTGCGTTGGCATGCCCAGCGCTTTGGCCTAGCGCTCTGGCGCGAACGGCCCTGGCTCGGCTGGGGATCTGGTACCAGCTATTCGCTGATGGTCGCCAGCGTCGCTGCGAGGGCTGTTGAGAACGAAATGGACGCACTCTCTACGGGGGCATTGGCTGAGGCTGAGCGCATGGAAGCCATTCGTGGTGGCATGCAGACTGTTGTGGACGAGAGGCTGGCCGCCGCTGCGGAAGGCATTTGGCATCCCGACGATGGTGTGCTCAAGCATCTCCACAACAGCTACTTGGAGCTACTGGCGCAATTGGGCCTAGTCGGCTTCGGGCTCTGGATGCTGATTGCCATGCTGATGGTTTGGACGCTCTACGACGGGGTTCGGAGTGGAAGGCTGAGTCGGGATTTGGGCCTATTTCTGATCCTCTCATTGTCGTATTTGGCGGTCTGGAGTCTGTTCAACTTCCGCATGGTGCACCAGGATTTTCGCGGCTATTGGGGGCTGCTTGCCGGTGCTGTGCTGAGCATAGCGTTGTACCGGCGCGGCGAGCTGGCCGTCGACACTGCGCCGTCTGGCAG
This sequence comes from Lamprobacter modestohalophilus, assembly GCF_016583905.1. Lineage (GTDB taxonomy): Bacteria > Pseudomonadota > Gammaproteobacteria > Chromatiales > Chromatiaceae > Lamprobacter > Lamprobacter modestohalophilus. The sequence goes on from NZ_NRRY01000007.1 coordinate 108,778, forward strand.
CCAGGCTGAAGCGCCGCGTAAAGCTGTGGACGGATCGAGTTCGGAGGTTCAAACGCCGCCTAAAGCTGTGGGCCGATCTAGGTCGGGGGCTGAAGCGCCGCGTATCCTGCTCGTCCGGCTAAGCGCGATCGGCGACATCGTGTTTGCCTCGCCGTTGATTGCGAGCGCAAGGCGCGCCTATCCGCGGGCGCATCTGGCCTGGCTGGTGCAGCCGGAGTGTGCGCCGCTGCTCGCGCAGCATCCTGATCTTGACGAGGTGATCGAGTGGCCAATGCCGCGGTGGCGCCGCCTTTGGCGACAACGGCGTCTGTTTCGTCTGATGGGGGAGGTTGGTGTCGCGGTGAAAGCGCTGCGTGCGCGTCGCTTCGATCTGGCGATTGATCTGCAGGGGTTGTTGAAGAGTGCGCTGCCGGTGTTCTGGAGTGGCGCGCGGGAGCGGATCGGACTCGGCTCGCGCGAGGGTGGGCAATGGCTGATGACGCGTGCCCTAGGGCGTGGTAACGATGGCGCCCGGGTCAGCTCCGAGTATCGACACCTGGCATCCAGTCTGGGCTGGCCAACCGATGACTTCCGGCTGCGGGTCTATCCGGGTAGCGCGGCCGAGGCTGAGGCCGAGGCGCTGATCGCTCAGTCTGGCTTGAGCGCCGGTTATGCCGTCATCTGTCCGTTCACGACGCGTGCGCAGAAGCATTGGTTTGATGCGCGCTGGAGCAGGCTCGCGAGACAGATTCAGACGCGCTTTGGGCTGCCGACACTGATGCTGGGAGGGCCGGCCGACCTCGAGGCTGCGCAGTCGATCCTGGCTGGAGCCGGCAGGCCCGCTGAGGCTGAAACGAGCGCTGAAAACAAGGCTGCACAGGGCGCGGATCCGGTGGCAGAGAAGGGCGTGGAGACGGGGCACAAAACGGCCGTTGAATCGGGTGTTGCAACCAGCCTCAGGACAGCGCCCAATGATCGGCGAGCCGGCGTTGGACCTGCTGGGTCGGCCAGCGCAAACAACCCTCGACCGCTGCTGAGCCTGGTTGGCAAGACCAGCCTGCTCGCTGCTGCTGCGCTGATCCGGCGCGCGCGCTTGCTGGTTGGCGTCGATACCGGACTCAGCCACATGGGTATCGCTTTTGATCGGCCGACCCTGCTGCTGTTTGGCTCGACCTGTCCCTATACCGAGACCGGCAGCGCAACCGCGCGTGTGCTCTATCACCCGCTGCCCTGCTCACCCTGTCGACGGCGGCCGACCTGTGACGGCGCCTTCACCTGTATGCGCGAGATTCAGGTCGATGAGGTCATGGCGGCGCTCGCCGAGCTGCTCGACCTGGCAGACTTGCCAGCGGACCAGGCATGAGGGTGTTGCATGTCGAGGGTGGGGCGCACCTGTACGGCGGTGCACTGCAGTTGCTCTACCTGCTGGAGGGGCTGTCAGCGCGCGGTGTCGACAATCATCTGGCCTGCCGCCGCGGCTGCGAACTCGCGACCCGCGCCGCACCCTTCGCTCAGGTCCGCGAGATGCCGATGGGCGGCGATCTCGATGTGCTGATGATCGGCCGCCTGTATCGCGTGATTCGCCAGACGCGGCCGGACCTCGTTCACCTTCACAGTCGCATCGGTGCCGATCTGATGGGCGGTATCGCCGCACGTCTGGCTGGCGTTCCGGTGCTGCATACGCGCCGCGTCGACAATCCCGAGCCGAGGCTGCTGGTGGCGACCAAGTACCGACTTCACGATCGGGTGATCGCGATCTCCGAAGGCATCGAGCGCGTGCTGCTCGCCGAAGGCCTGCCGGCAGCCAAGCTGCGCTTGGTGCGCAGTGCGGTGCCAGCGGAGCGATATGCGCAGCCCTGCCGCGTGCAGCTGATCAGCCAACGCCTCGGACTGCCGGAAGACGCGTTGCTAGTCGGTGTCGTCGCGCAGTTGATCGAGCGCAAGGGGCACGGTTTGCTGTTAGAGGCGCTGCCGAGGTTGCTCGCCGAGCAGCCGCGGCTGCAGGTGCTGTTCTTTGGTCAGGGTCCGCTGGCGGCTGCGCTCGAACAGCAGATCGGCGCCGCCGGACTGCGCGGGCGAGTCCATCTGACCGGCTTCCGCGATGATCTGCCGGAACTGCTGCCCTGTCTGGCGCTATTGGTGCATCCGGCGTTGATGGAGGGGCTTGGTGTCTCGCTCTTGCAGGCGGCCGCGGCTGGGGTGCCGATCATTGCCAGTCGGGTGGGTGGTATTCCGGAGGCGGTTGAGGACGGTGTCACCGGTATGCTGACGCCGCCCGGCGATGTGGTCGCACTAGAGCAGGCGATACGGGCACTGCTGTCTGACCCACAGCTGCGCGAGCGGCTCGGTCGAGCTGGCGCAGAGCGGGTTCGACGCGATTTCTGCGTGGAGGCCATGGTTGAGGGTAACCTTTGGGTCTATCGCGAACTGCTTGGGAGGCTCCGTCATGAATGACAGCGAAAGATCACGCCCAGGGTCGGAGGCTGCCGGCCATGCTGGCGCTACCGCTCAGCCAGAGGCTCAGTGGCCATCCAGCTTGCAGCTGATTGGGAGTAAGGGGCTTGGCGGCGCCGAGCGTTGGTTTCAGCGCTTTTGCGATGCGCTGGCCGATCGCGGCGCGCCGGCCGCGATCGGTATCCGCGCCGGTAGTGGCCTGGACAAGGCGCGCGCGGAGGGGATCGGTGCACAGCTACCCTGTCATCGGCTGCCGTTCCGAACGGTTTGGGACCCCTTGTCGCGCGGTGCGATCGATCAGCTGGTGAAACGCCTCCAGCCCGCGATCGTGCAGACCTACATGGGCCGTGCGACGCGCTTGACGCGCTTGACGGACCTGCCGCGACGCACTGGCTTGGCTGGATCGGCTAGGCCGCTGCATCTGACACGACTTGGCGGCTACTATGAGCTGTCTCCGTATCGTCATGCCGATGCCTGGATCGGCAACACGCGCCAGCTCTGTGACTGGATGGTGCAGCAGGGTCTGCCGGCCGAACGCGTTTTTCATCTCTACAATTTCGTCGATCCGCCACCGCGCCTTCAAAGCGACAGTCAGGATTTGCGCCGAACGCTCGGCTTAAGCCCAGATGAGCAACTGTTGATCTGCATGGGTCGGTTCGTTACCTTCAAGGGGCATCGATATCTTCTCGATGCGCTTGCGCGCTTGCCTGTCGAGCTTGGCGGTCGGCGCTGGCGCCTGTTGATGCTCGGCGATGGACCTTTGCGGGAGGATTTGCACCAGCAGGCACAGGCGCTCGGGATCATGGATCGCATCCTTTGGCTTGGTTGGCGCCCAGAGCCAGCGCCCTATCTCCAGCTCGCCGATCTCGTGGTGTTTCCATCACTCGATGCCGAGCCCATGGGAAATGTGATCCTCGAGGCCTGGGCCTGGCGGCTGCCATTGGTGACGGCATCATTCCGCGGGGCGCGCGAGATCGTCCGCCATGGGGAGGATGCTTGGTGCGTGCCTTGCGCCGATGGGCCGGCGTTGGCGCAAGGTATTCAGCAATTGCTGGAGGAGCCCTTGTTGGCGGAGGCGTTGGTCGAGCGCGGCGCAGAGCGCGTCGAACAAGAATTCTCGCGTGCTGCGATCATGCAGCAGTACTGGGAGCTCTATGTCGATCTCGCCGATGGCTAATCGCCTTTACTCATTCCTGCTCTTGCTCTTGCTGCCGCTGGTGTTGCTGCGCCTGTTCTGGCGCGGTTATCGGAATCCGGCTTACCTGGAGCGCTGGCCCGAGCGCATCGGGCTTTGGCGTCGGCCGTTGCGTCCCGTCGACATTTGGATTCACGCGGTTTCGGTAGGTGAGGTGCAGGCGATGCAGCCGCTGATTCGCGAGCTGCTCGGCCGCGAGCCGGCGATGGCGCTGTTGGTCAGTACGACGACACCGACCGGCGCGCGACGGCTGCACGCCTTGTTCGGTGAGCGGGCCCAACATGTCTTTACGCCCTATGACCTGCCCTGGATCATGCGCCGATTCTTGAACCGGACCCGGCCTCGGTTGGTGATGGTGGTCGAAACCGAGATCTGGCCGAACCTGCTTGCGGTCTGCGCTGAGCGCGCGATCCCGGTCATCCTCGCGAATGCACGGATGTCACCGCGCTCGGCGCGAGGTTATGCCCGCGTTGGCCCATTCACCGCGCAGACCCTCGGTCGCTTTGCGCGTATCGCAGCGCAGAGCCAACCCGATGCCGAGCGTTTTATTCAGCTCGGCGCGGCGGCGGATCGGGTGCAGGTGACGGGCAGCATCAAGTTCGACGTGCGTTTACCGGCGAGCCTGCGTGACCGCGCCGAGGTTCTGCGCCGTGGTTGGGGTGTCAACCGTCCGGTTTGGGTCGCCGCTAGCACCCATGAGGGCGAGGAGGAGCCGCTGCTGGCGGTGCAGCGCCGGCTGCGGCAGTCGTTCGCGGAGGCCTTGCTGGTCTTGGTGCCGCGCCATCCAGAGCGTTTCGATCGGGTTGCGGCCTTGGTGCATCGTGAGGGCATGACGATGGTGCGTCGCAGTGATGGTTGCGGTTGCGATGCTGCCTGCTCGGTCTATCTGGCCGATAGCATGGGCGAGCTGCCGCTGTTCTTGGCGGCCGCGGATGTGGCCTTTATCGGTGGGAGCCTGGTGCCGATCGGCGGTCACAACCTGTTGGAGGCGGCGGCATTAGCCGTCCCCGTCGCGATTGGCCCACACTGCTTCAACTTTGCCGAGATCACTCGGCTCCTGGTGGCCGAGGAGGGTGCGGTGCAGGTGAAAGACGCGCAAGCCTTGGCCCCGCTGCTCGAGGCCTGGCTTGGCGATGCCGCTGAGCGTGCCCGGATCGGAGAGAACGGCGCTGCCTTCGTCGCACGTAACTGCGGTGCGCTGCAGCGCCTGCTGGCGCTACTCGACTCCGAGCTCGGCCACATCAAGCCGACTGCTTGATGCGCCTAGCCGGCGATTCGATCGGCGTCTGTTGTGGCTTTCGCTTTGGTTGAGCGCGTCTTGCTTTGGCTGTTTTTTGCTCTTCTTGCTTTGGCGTCTTGCTTTGGCCGTATTCCTGAGCCTGTCCGTGCTGGGGCGACTAGGCTCCGGCGCTGCTCGGGCTTTCCTGTCCTTGTCTTTCCTATCCTTTCAGCCTAGGGATTGCGCGGCTCTTTGAAGAGGCGTGAGACGGCTCTGAACTGCTGGTGTTGGGAGTCGCTGAGCCATTCGAATGCAACCGACTCGGTGTTGCTGACCTGGATGCCGGAATGGCGCATGCGCTCTAGGGCATTCTCGGCCTTGCCGGGGTGCCGCGAGCAGATCGCGTCAGCGGCGATGAAGACCTGGTAGCCCCAACGCTGCAGGCCTGAGGCGGTCTGAAGGATACAGATATGAGCCTCCATGCCGACCAGGACGACCTGCTTGCGTTGCGGCTGCTCGGTGAGCGCGCGCTCGAAGCCGGGGGCGGTGCAGCAGGAGAAGCAGGTCTTCTCGGTGGGCATCGCGGTCTCTGGCATCTGCTCGCGCACCGCAGTGATGGTCTTGCCAAGACCCTGCGGATTTTGCTCGGTCGAGATGATCGGGATCTCGAGGATCTTGGCTGCGCTGATCAGGCGGTTGATATTGGTCACCGTGCGCTCGAGCAGGTCTTCTGGCATGGCTGCGGCGAGCCGCTCCTGGGCGTCGATGATCAGCAGTTGCGCGAACGCGGCCTGACACAGCGGCATCGGAGCCTGATGGATGCTCATGGCAATCTCCTCGGTTTAGTAGGTCGGCATCTCGGGGTCGATGTCGCTGGCCCAGGCGGCGACCCCACCGCGCAGGTTGATGACGCGCTTCAGGCCTTGGTGTTCGAGGAAGCGAGCAACCTGTTGCGAGCGAATGCCGTGATGACAGATGACGACCACGGGGCGCTCCTGGTCAAGCTGGCCGGCGTTGGCTGGCACTTGGCGCATGGGTAAGAGCTCGCTGCCCGGGATGCGGCAGATGGCATGCTCCCAGGGCTCACGGACATCCAGCAGGAGCGGCCGCTGGTCGTCGATCTTGCCGCTGCCGTCAAGGATCTGTTTGAGCGCTTGGGGGGTTATTTGGTCCATACGCTGGGCTCTTGCTCGATTGGTGTCAGCTCAGAATGCAAAGCGTTCTGGCAGTGGGGCGTTCTCCAGCGACGCGATACTGGTCTCGAACAGGCTCTCGCGGCGGAAATCGTTGCCGATGCGGGTGATGCGCATGGCTTCCATCAGCGGCTGCTCGCCGACGACGATGAACAGCCGGCCACCATCCGTCAGCAGCTGCTCAAGAGCGGCTAAAGGCTCAGCGGTGGGGACAGATCCGGTGACGGCGATGACGTCGAACGGCCCGCCCTGGACCTGTCCAGCGAAGGCATCGGCAGTATGCACCTCGACCTGCGACAGGCCCATGGCGTTAAGACGAACGCGGGCGCCCTCGGCCAGGTCCGGGTCGATCTCGATGCTGAAGACCTGTTCGCCAAGGTGGGCCAGGCAGGCAGTGCCGTACCCTGTGCCGGTGCCGATCTCAAAGACGCTCTCGTGCGGTTGCACCTCCAGCGCTTGGAGCATGCGCCCGACGACTTTGGGTGCCAGCATGCTTGTGCGCTGGCCGAGCGGGATCTCGATATCGGCGTAGGCGAGCCCGCGGTAGGCGTCGGGGACGAACGCCTCACGCGGCAGGTTGCGCATCACCGTCAGTACGCGCTGATTGAGCACATCCCAAGGTCGCACCTGTTGCTCGATCATGTTGAAACGTGCGCGATCCATGGTCGGTTGCATCCGCTGGGGTCCTCATCTGGGGTCGGTGGTTGGGCCAGAGCTCGGCATAAGCACCGACGAAGGGTATGGAATTTGGTCTGGGGTGGCAAGCGTGCGGGTGACGCGCGAGCGCTAAATCAGCACCAGATTATCGCGGTGGATCAGCTCCTCGTCATTGATATAGCCGAGGATGCCGACGAAGGCCGAGCTGGGGTGGCCCTTGATGCGCAAGGTGTCTTGCACATCATAGTTGACCAGTCCGCGCGCGATCTCGCGGCCGTGCTCGTCCACGCAGGCAACCACCTCGCCGCGCTTGAACTGACCGCGCACGGCCTTGACGCCGACCGCGAGCAGGCTGCGCCCCTGCTCGCATAGTGCCCGTGCGGCGCCGGCATCGAGCACGAGGCGACCGCTGACGCGTAGATGGCCGGCCAGCCATTGCTTGCGCGCCGCTTGCGGCTCTTGTACCGGGGTGAGCAGGGTGCCGATCGGCGCGCCCTTGCCGAGCTGGCTGAGGCAGTCTTCACCGCGTCCGGGGGCGATGATGGTGGCACAGCCAGAGCGGGCGGCGAGCCTGGCCGCGCGCACCTTGGTCACCATGCCGCCGCTGCCGAGGCCGCCGCTGCCACCGGCGACCTGATCGAGGCGATTATCGTTGATGCGGGTCTCGGCGATCAGGTGGGCATCTGGATGCTTGCGCGGGTCGGCGTCGAACAGGCCGTCCTGATCGGTCAGCAGCACCAGTAGCTCGGCCTCGATCAGGTTTGCGACCAGCGCGGCGAGCGTGTCGTTGTCGCCGAAACGCAGCTCGTCAGTCGCGACGGTGTCGTTCTCATTGATCACCGGCACCACGCCAAGCGAGAGCAGCGTGCGCAAGGTGCTGCGGGCGTTGAGATAGCGCTCGCGGTTGGCGAGATCGTCGCGGGTGAGAAGCACCTGCGCGGTATGTAGGCCGCGCCGCGCGAAGCAGGTCTCCCAGGCGCGGATCAGCCCCATCTGACCAATCGCCGCGGCCGCCTGCAGCTCGTGTAGCGCGCGTGGTCGCTGTAGCCAGCCCATGCGTGCCATGCCTTGGGCGACGGCGCCAGACGAGACCAGAACCAGATCATGGCCGGCAAGCCGACGCGCGCTGAGCTGGGCGACCCAGGGCTCGAGGACGTCGATATCCAGGCCAGCGCCGTCGCGCGTCAGCAGCGCACTGCCGATCTTGACGACCCAGCGCCGGGTCTGCGGAATCCGCTCGCGGTTGAACATTTGAGTGGCGAGGGGGGGTGACGTTTGAAGGGTGAAGCTTGGAGATTTGGAGCTTGGAGGGTGGCTGGTCAGTCGAGGGGGTGCCAGGTTGATTGCTCGTTGGTGCTGGTCTCGGTGTTCGTGTCGTCGCTAGCCTCAGATGAGCTGAGTTGGGTCTGTGATGCGGACTCGGCCTCTGGTGGTGGCTCGAATGGATGCTGCAGCGCGTTGAGCCGCTGCATCACGGCGCCGACCAGTGCATCAGTGCCCGTCCCCGTGACGGCCGAGATGATGAATACTGGGCCCGTCCAGTTGAGATCGTCGATGAGCCTGTGTTGCACCTTGGTCGCCAGTTCGGGCTCCAGCAAGTCAGCCTTGTTGAGCACCAGCCAGCGCTCTTTTGTCGCCAGCTCCTCGCCGTGCGCGCTAAGCTCATGCATGATGATCCGAGCCTGCTCGAGCGGGGCGGGGCTGCCTTCGAATGGCGCGATGTCGACCAGGTGCAGCAGCAGTCGCGTTCGGCTCAAATGCTTCAGGAAGCGCGTGCCGAGCCCGGCGCCATCGGCAGCGCCGGCAATCAGACCGGGGATGTCGGCGATCACGAAGCTCTGTCGCGGACCCAAACTGACGACGCCGAGGTTTGGATATAGGGTCGTGAACGGGTAGTCGGCGACCCGGGGCCGCGCACTGGAGACCTGGCGGATCAGACTCGACTTGCCCGCATTCGGGAGTCCAACGAGGCCAACGTCGGCGAGCAGGATCAGCTCCAGCTTCAAGCTGCGCCGCTCGCCCGGGGTGCCGGGTTTGGACTGGCGCGGGGCCCGGTTGGTGCTCGATTTGTAGCGAGCGTTGCCGATGCCATGGAAGCCGCCTTGCGCCACCAGCAGTTGCTGGTCGGCGGTGAGCACCTCCCCGATCAGTTCATCGGTCTCAGCATCCAGCACGCGGGTGCCGAGCGGCACCTGGATCAGTTTGTCTTCACCACCGCGGCCCGTTCGATTCTGGCCCATTCCGTTCCGGCCACGCTCAGCGCGGTGGCGACGCGAATGGCGAAAATCGACCAGGGTATTTAGCCCCGGATCGCCGACCAGGTAGATACTGCCGCCGTTGCCGCCATCGCCGCCATCGGGGCCGCCTTTCGGGATGAAGCGCTCGCGCCGAAAGCTGACGCAGCCATTGCCGCCGTCGCCTGCCTCGACCCGGATCTGAGCCTCATCGACGAATTTCACGCACTGGCTTCGATCGGCTCGATGCTGACGAATTTGCGGTTGCGCGGACCCTTGATCTCGAACCGCACCACGCCGTCTTTCAAAGCGAATAGGGTATGGTCGCGGCCGCAGCCGACATTGACGCCGCCGTGAAAGCGGGTGCCGCGCTGGCGAACGATGATGCTACCGGCCGAGACGGTTTGACCGCCGAAGCGCTTCACACCCAGTCGTTTCGACTCTGAATCGCGGCCGTTACGAGAACTGCCGCCTGCCTTTTTATGTGCCATTGTAGTGGTCTCCGTCGCGCTGCCGAATCCTAATGGATCGGTCAGCCGTTGCTGATGCCGGTGATCTTGAGCTGGGTGAACAGCTGGCGATGGCCCTGCCGCTTCAGGTGGTGCTTACGGCGCTTGAACTTGACGATGTGGACCTTGTCATGCTTGCCGTGAGCGGCGACTTCAGCCGTGACCTTAGCGCCGTCCAGGTAAGGCTTGCCAACCTGAACAGAGTCGCCGTCAGCGAGCATCAGCACGCGCGGGATGTCCAACGTCGAGCCTTGACTGGCGTCGAGCTTCTCGACGGTCACGAGATCGCCCTCGGCGACGCGGTACTGTTTACCGCCGGTTTCGATGATTGCGTACATAACGGGGTCGAGATGCCTCGAAAATAGAAGTATTTTCACCGAGCGAGGTGGGAGCTGCGGTACAGTCGTTGAGCGACCTCCGCTGAACAATCCCTCGATCGCACAAGACCCCCTAGTATGCCCCCGCGATCGCTGGGCGTCAAAGGCATGATTAAGGTCGGATGCGCTGTGCCGCCGACAAAACATCGGCCTGCGCTGCCGGTCACGCCGGCTGAATCCGCGTCTTCCGGGGGCATGGCGAGGTCCTAGCGAGATCCTGGCAGAGGCTCTGTCAGATCTCCTATCAGAGATCCTGGCAACGGCGTGGAGGTTCTGGCAACGGCGTGACTTTCGGTTAACGCTCTTGACAGTCTTCTGGTGCGAACCTAGCATTTGCCGGCCCTATCAGCAGTAGATGCCGCTTCATGGACCTTTCTCAGATTCGGTCGCCTGTGGCCGATGACGTCAAGGCGGTCGACAAACTCATCGTTGACCGCCTGCAGTCTAACGTCGTACTCATCAACCAGATCGGCCACTACATTGTCAGTAGCGGCGGCAAGCGGCTTCGGCCCCTGCTCGTCCTTTTGGCGGCGCGCGCTTGCGGCTACTCAGGCCACCGGCATCTGGATGCAGCCGCGATCGTGGAGTTCATCCACACCGCGACCCTCCTGCATGACGACGTCGTCGATGGCTCCGAGCTGCGCCGCAATCGCGATACGGCAAACACCGTGTGGGGCAATGAAGCCAGCGTCTTGGTCGGCGACTTCCTCTACGCCCGCGCCTTCGAGATGATGGTTGACGTCGGCAACCTTCGCATCATGGAAGTGATGGCCGGTGCCACAGCCCGCATCGCCGAAGGCGAGGTGTTGCAACTGCTCAACGCCAACGATGCCGATACCGACGAGTCGCGCTACATGGAGGTGATACAACGCAAGACCGCCACCCTGTTCGAGGCGGGCACGCGGCTTGGCGCTGTTCTCACCGAGTCGAATCCTGAGGTCGAGGCCGCGATGTCAAGCTATGGCCTGCACCTAGGCATCGCTTTCCAGCTGGTTGACGATGCGCTCGATTACATGTCTGACGACGGCACCATCGGCAAACAGATCGGCGACGATCTCGACGAAGGCAAGCCGACGCTACCGGTGATTCGCGCGATGGAGGTCGGCAATGATGCTCAGCGCAAGCGTCTCCGCCAAGCCATCGAAGAAGGCGGTAGGCAACACATCGATGATGTCATCGAAGCCATTGTCGCCACCAAAGCGATCGACTATACTGTCGAGCTTGCTCGCTGGCATGCGGACGCGGCCAAACAGGCGCTGAACGCGGTGCCAGAGTCGCCCAGTCGTGAGTCCTTGGCGGCAACGGCAGACTTCTCAGTCGCTCGAACCTACTAGCGAAAGGATTCGATGAGACAAGCGATGGGGTAAGCCCAGAGTGGACAGGCGAGCAGAGATCAACGGACGAAGCGGGTTGCTGCAAAGGCCATCCGCCTGACAATCAATCAATCGGCGCCACCAGGCGATTGATGCAGAACATCGGGGTGTAGCTCAGCCTGGTAGAGCACTGCCTTCGGGAGGCAGGGGCCGGAGGTTCGAATCCTCTCACCCCGACCATTCAATTAGCCTAGCGCACTGGCGCGGCGTTCTTCGGGACATCGAGGCATGGTGTGCTCCTCTTGCCCTCGACGAGGCTTAAGGAGGGTAACAGGGTCAGCCGACACACTGAGGGCCGGGCGCAAGGTGGCGGCGAAGACTTGGCGCTCCCCGCTGGCAAGGAACACCCGAACCGGCCCATCGGTGGCCAGGCGCGCCACCACGCCCTCGCCACACTTGGGATGTTGGATTCGCTGGGCGAGCTGGAAGTGGGGATCGGCCATCATTCAATCGTGAACAAGCAGATGGCTCAGCGTCAGCTCAACGAATTGGCTGGAAGCGAATGCGTTTTCGATTTCAGCGATATTTCGTGTCAGCAAGCGCTCCAATACCTGGTTGCTGATATTGCCGGTGACGATCAGCAACAGCTTGGGCGGGCGACCTTGTAGTAGGAAAGAATCGACGAAATCGGCGTCTTTGGTGACAACGATTCGATGCTCTAGACAAGCCAATGCCGTGATGCCTGCATCCTGAGTCCGATTCTGTTCGGGCAAATCCAAGGTGTGCAAAACGTCGTGCCCGCGCGCCGCGAGCCAACGCGCCAAGCGTTTTGGCAGTTGAGCGTCAACGATGAACTTCATGCCGCCAAGGATTCAACACGCTTAACCGCCATCAGACGCGCGGCAAAGGCGAGCGCCGCCAGGATGTCTTCGCGGGTTAAATCTTCGTAATCGGTCAGAATGTCCTCAATCGTCATGCCGCTGGCCAGCCATTCGAGCACATTCTCGACTGGATAGCGCAGCCCGCGAATGCAGGGCTTGCCGTGGCAAATATTCGGATCAATCGTAATCAAATCAGTCATGACGCGATGTCCTTCAGCTGGGTGGCTCGGGTGTTGTTCTTGTTGATGTGCGCGATCGCTGTGCCTTTCAGGCGACTGCTTTTGAGTTCGTCATGGAGTGTTAAGCCGAGCATGAAATCCTCTCAGTTACCCGCCGTCCTTTGTGTCGGCCGTTGCCCACCACCGGCACACAATCCCTCAAGGTCATCGAGCTCGGCGCCGTCAAAGCCCGCACTTAAGCGGTCTGCGCGATTCAGCGGACAGCGAACCTCGCCGTGTAGATGAAGCCGGATCATCGCTAGGGAGGTTGCACGCGGCTCTAGGCCTCGCTCTTGACAGAGGTGATGAAACCACCGGCTGCCAATCGCGACATGGCCGACTTCGTCGCGCAGAATGATCTCGAGCCGATCCGCGGTGTCATGATCCCCAATCTGGCGTAGTCGCTCGATCATCCCCGGTGTGACGTCGAGTCCTCGTGCCTCCAGCACCCGTGGCACGAGTGCCATGCGCTCCAGTACATCGCCCGCCGTGCGGCGCGCCATGTCCCAGAGACCATCGTGGGCGGGGAGGTCGCCATAGTCGTAGCCCAGGGCTTGGAGCCGATCGCGCATCAAGACGAAATGTTCGGCCTCCTCGGCGGCGACCTTTGCCCAGTCGGCTTGGTAGGCCGTTGGCATCTGCGTGAAGCGCTGCACCGCGTCCCAAGCGAGGTTGATGGCGTTGAACTCGATGTGGGCGACGGCGTGGACCAGTGAGGCCAGTCCGGCTGGGTTGTTGAGCTTGCGCTTCGGGAGCTCGCGGGCTGAGACCAGCCGTGGTCGGGCAGGGCGACCCGGGGTTTGTAGGGGATGCCAATCGGCCGGCGCTCCGGGTGCGATCTCCCCAGCTGCCCAACGCGCCGAAACCTGGCGCGTCAGTGCGACCTTGGTATCGGGCTCGGTTGCGGCCAGACAAGCAGCGGCGGCGCTGACAAGCGTTTGTTTTGCTGTTTGGTTAGTCAAGATACAGTTGTTTTGTTTTTGAACAGGCTATATGCTTTTCAAAACAAGACGACCAGGATGGTTGATTTCCAGTCTGGGCTCGTGGTTGTCGTCGTCAGCCGATAGTTCGGCTATGCTTATCAAGTATTCGACCAAAAACTTAAAAACAGGTCGCGTTTGTGCGCCCGAGGATGGTTGTGATGAAACTGTGCAAGACGTGTTTTTCGTCGGTGTGGCCGTTCGTGCTCATGACTGTAATCGCTGGGATCACCGGGTTTGTCACTTGGCTGACGCTTGGTCTGTCGCAGCCGGAGCCTGAGACACGTATTGCGGTTGGCTTGATCGTGTTTGTCGCGGTCGAAGCAACCTTGATCCACTATGTTGTCAGCTGTATGCGCCGCCACTGCCGCCATCACGTCCCGAAGATGGGCCGCGGCCACCACCTGAGCCCGGGAGCCTGAGGCTCTCTTGGGTCCTGAGCCCGGCTCGCCCAGACCTAGCTTGATTCAGCGGGCTTCGGTCGAACGTCGGTGACCCGATTCCGAAGGTAGACCGGAAGCGCTTGGTCCGGCCGCTGCGCGTTCTGTGCGGTGGCGCGGGCTAGCCAGGCGATATCTTCGGCCTGCGGACCACTATCTGCGAGCAGACGCACTCGAATTGGCTCCGACTCAGGATCAGGATCAGGATCAGGATCAGGATCAGGATCAGGATCAGCATCACTCATAAGCGACGCTTGATGGCGTTCGGCGAGCGCTGGATAGGCCTCCCAGCCGCTTCCGGCGCCACACCAACCTGAGCCATCCAGGATAGGCGTGTGCTCAGGTGCGACGACCGATTCCAGATCGAGGAGCCTGATCTGATCACCGTCGTCGATCCGGTAACATCCCCAATAGACCTCGCCCATGCGGGCATCGAGTGCGCAGGCGATCTTGCGTTGTCCGGTCTGCCGGTAAGCGGCGCGCGCGGTTGCTGCAAGGGTTGAGACGCCAATCACCGGTCGGTTAGCGCCGAAGGCGATACCCTGTGCGACCGCGGTGGCAATGCGCACGCCGGTGAACGAGCCCGGGCCACGGCCGTAGGCGATCGCGTCCAGGGCTGAAAGGTGCACATTTGCGCCTTGAAGCAGCGTTTCCAGCATCCCGAGGATCAGATCTGCGTGCCGTCGTGGCGCGGTCTCGCAGCGTTGCTCAAGCTGGTCGTCGATCAGCAAGGCGGCTGAGCAGTCGTTGCCTGAGGTTTCGATGGCCAGGATCTTCATGTCGGAATGTGGCGGCTGAGTGGACGTTGGACGCGCAGACTGTACCATGGGGGGCTTTCCCCAGCTCAAGATCCCGTCAGTGCACGAACCGAAGGATATGCTTGCGATCCGCATCTTAGTACAAACCCCTTGCCGCCGGTCCGCCGAGCTCGCGTTGCCAGCGCGCACCTGCGAGCGTCGGGCATGAGCGATCGCCGCGCCGCCTATCAGTCGCTGATCGCCGACGAGCGTCGCATCCTGCGCGTACTCTCGGTGGTCTGTGAGCCGATTAGTCAGACCACGCTCGGCGTGGTGTTGGATGCGCTGGGCTGGAAAGACCGGCGCGGTGCGTTGCTCAAGGAGCGCCTGGGCAAGCTGTGGCGCGATCGCATGCTCAATGCTGGCCTGATGGAGCAGCGACGCAACTTGCTGGTCTGCCATCCTGATCTGCTCGAGCCGCTGACCCGCGAGACGCTTGCCGATGGCAACTTCAAGGCCATCGTCAGCGCGGCCGAGCAGGTGGTGCCGGTTGCGATGCGCAACGCCTGGGATCGACCCAGCGACGAACGGCGTTTTCGGCAGCTGCGCATCGCCGTTTACGCTGGGCGTGAGGATGCGGTGCTGAAGATGCTCTCGTTGCAGGGCGTTGAGTCGTTTGCGCAGGTGCGTTATCGGCAGGTCGAGCTGCTTGCTCGCATCTGCACACGCTCTGCTGATCCGGCTTGGCTCGAGACCTTGCCCGCGCGGCTCAAGGTGCTGGCGCTGGCGCCGATGCTGCGCGAGGCAGCGCTTGATCTCAACGCCAAGCCTAGCTCGTACCAGCTGATGGAGCGCCTGCTCGCACCGCTGGTGCCAAGTTGCCCGGATGCCGCTGATGCGCTCGCCGAACAGCGTCTACTCCGGGGGCAGCTCGATCAGGTTGCGGAGCTGTTGACCGGACGCGAGCATCCGCAGGCGCTGATCCTGAGCGGCTGGCTATCGATGCTACACGGCGCCTATCCGACGGCCATCGAGGCCTATGAGGCAGCGCTGCAATTGCAACGCCGCCGCACCCGCAAGCGCACGCTCTACGTCCCTGGTATCCCCGGCGTCTTGCATCTGCTGGCGCTGTTGCAGCGTGGCGAGCCTGCTGATCTGGAGTATGTCCGGCAGCAGGTGGCCATCTGTCTGAAGGCGAGCGTCACCGACCTGCTCGAGCCCGTGTTCCGGCTGATCGATGATCTTGCCGCCGTGCTCGCTGGGCAGACGCGCGTCGCCGAAAGCGCCTGGCTGCTGCATAGCATGGCCCCGCGTGGCGCCTTCCCGGCGCTGTTTCAGGCACTCTGTTTGCGTTGGCTTGGCCAGCGGCCCTCGGCAGAGAGCCTGATCCTGCTCCGCCACGGCGCCGCAGAGGCGGCCCGGGCGGGGCTTGATTGGTATGCGCGTGAGGCGGTGGTCTTGCTCCAGGGGTTTGGCGTCGAGGAGGAGCTGCCTGCGTTGGCTGAGCCTCCGAGCAGCCAGGTGCTGCTGACCGATCTGCTCGCACCCAAGCCGACCTGGGAGATCGCGCTGGAGGCGCTCAAGGGCCTCGCAGAACAGCGCGACACGGGTGCTGATCGGGTCGGGCAGCGGCAGGATGCGAACCGTCGCATGGCTTGGCTACTGACCCTGTATGACGGCGACATTGCCCAGCTCGAGCCGCGGGAGCAGAAGCGGACCAAGCGCGGCGGCTGGACCCAGGGCCGCGCGGTCTCGCTACAGCGTCTGGCCGAGGAGCCGGAGCGTTTCCCTTATCTGACGCCGAAGGATCGGGCGATCTGCGAGACGATCACGCGCGAGCAGCAGGTCGGTTGGTCCGGCGGCTATGGACGCAGCAGCTATAGTATGGATCTCGATCGAGCGCTGTTGGTCGCGATTGGCCATCCGCTGGTGTTCCGGCCCGATGCGCCGGAGGTGCCGGTCGAGCTGGTTCGTGGCGCCCCGGCGCTGAGCGTGATCCGTCGTGACCAGGACATCCTCGTCAGCCTCGAGCCCTATCCACCGGACGGTCGTGCATTGCTACCGGTGCAGGAGACCCCGCAGCGACTGCGTGTGATCCAATTCGATGCCGGTCATCGCGAGATCGCGCGCATCCTCGGGTCCGCAGGGCTGGCGATCCCGCGTGCCGGCGAAAAGGCACTGTTGGACAGCCTCACCGCCGTCGCGCCAATGCTCCCCGTGCACTCGGATATCGGCGGCGGTGACAGCCAGGCGGAGGCGATCGAAGCCGATCTCCGCCCGCACCTGCATTTGACGCCCTGCGATGAGGGGCTACGGCTGGATCTTTTCATCCATCCGTTTGGTGACATCGGTCCGCAGCTGCGCCCAGGCGCTGGCCGCATGAGCCTGTTCACTGAGCACGAAGGACGGCCACTGCGCTGCACCCGCGATCTGCCGGCGGAGAAGGCGTCGGCTCAGGCCGTCATTGCGGCCTGTCCAGTGTTGCGCTTGGCGCTCGATCCGGCCCTCGATGCGATGCTCGACGCGGGCCTGGAGCTGGACCCTGAACTCGGGCCAGACTGGGACGACGAGCAGGACTGGACCTGGAATCTGCCTGACCCAGCAGAGGCCCTGGCGGCGCTGGAGCAACTGCATGCGCTGGGCGACCAGGTGCAGCTGGATTGGCCGCAGGGGCGGCGCATCGCGTTGAGTGAAGAGATCGGGCTGAACCGCCTGCAGGTGAAGGTCCGACAGAAGAACGACTGGTTCGATGTCGCCGGCGGGCTGCAGCTCGATGACGGTCGGGTACTGGCGATGCGCGAGCTGATCGAGCGCGTTGCATCGGCGCAGGGCCGCTACGTGCGACTTGGCGAGGGCGATTTTCTGGTTCTGAGCAGCGCCTTGCGACGGCGCTTACAAGGGCTCGCGAGCCTAATCGATGACGGCCGTTTCCATCCGCTGGCGGCGCCGGCGGTGCATGAGCTGATCGACGGCATGCAGGTCGAGGCCAGTCAGGAGTGGCTCGGTCTGCTCGATCGCTTGGCGCAGATCGAGGCCTTCGAGCCGGAGCTGCCATCGACCCTGCAGGCCGAGCTACGCGACTACCAGCTTGAAGGCTTCCGTTGGCTGGCGCGGCTGGCGCATTGGGGCGCCGGCGCTTGCTTGGCCGACGATATGGGGCTGGGCAAGACCCTTCAGGCATTGGCCTTGATCCTGACCCGAGCGCCGCAGGGTCCGACCCTGGTGCTGGCGCCAACCTCGGTCTGCGGCAACTGGCTCGACGAGGCTGAGCGCTTTGCGCCGACCCTAAGCCCGCTGCGCTTCGGAGACGGCGACCGCGGCGCGATGCTAGAGACGGCGGGCCCCTTTGATCTGGTGGTCTGCAGCTACGGACTGCTGCAGAGTGAGCGTGAGCGCCTCAGCCAGGTCGAGTGGCAGACCATCGTCGCCGACGAGGCGCAGGCGTTCAAGAACGCGATGACCAAGCGCTCGCAGGCCATCATGGCGCTCAAGGGTGGGTTTCGCATGATCACCACCGGCACCCCGATCGAGAACCATCTCGGCGAGCTGTGGAACCTGTTCCGGTTCATCAACCCCGGCCTGTTGGGCTCGATGCAGCGCTTCAATCAGCGCTTCGCGACGCCGATCGAGCAGGATAAGGATCAGGGTGCTCGACAGCGGTTGCGACAGCTGCTCAAGCCCTTCATCCTGCGGCGTCTGAAGACCGATGTGTTGTCTGAGCTGCCGCCACGCACCGAGATCAACCTACAGCTCGAGCTCAGCGCTGGCGAGATGGCGCTCTACGAGGCGCTGCGACGCGAGGCCATGGAGCGTTTGGACAGCGAGGGCAACAAGGCCGGGCCGGGCCACAAGCGTTTGCTGCTGCTGGCCGAGATCATGCGGCTGCGGCGCGTCTGCTGCCATCCGCGCCTGGCGCTGCCGGAGACCGAGCTGCCGAGTGCCAAGCTCGAGGCCTTTGCCGAGATCGTCGATGAGCTCTTGGATAACCGCCACAAGGCGCTGGTCTTCAGTCAGTTCGTCGATCATCTGAGCCTGATCCGTGAGCATCTCGATCGGCGCCAGATCCGCTATCAGTATCTCGACGGCTCGACCCCCGAGCCGCAGCGGCGCGCGGCGGTGGACGCCTTCCAGGCCGGGGAGGGCGACCTATTCCTGATCAGCCTGCGCGCCGGCGGTGCCGGGCTGAACCTGACCGCAGCCGACTATGTGATCCACATGGACCCCTGGTGGAACCCGGCGGTCGAGGATCAGGCATCGGACCGCGCGCATCGCATCGGCCAAGAGCGGCCGGTGACCGTCTATCGGTTAGTCGCCAAAGACACCATCGAGGAGCGCATCCTGAAGCTGCACGCAAGCAAGCGTGACCTGGCCGACGGTCTGCTCAGTGGCGCCGATGATGGTGGCAAACTGAGCTATGAGCAGATGCTGGCATTGGTGCAGGGCTGAACTGAGCTAAGCCTAAGCCTAAGCCTAAGCCTAAGCCTAAGCCTAAGCCAAGGGTTCTCTCCGGCAGCGCTGCGCGCTGGGCGTTGTCGGCATCGTCCATCGGGTGGATGTCCGGTGGCGATCGACTCGATCCTGTCGCGCTAAAGCTCGCCGGATCAGGATCGGTTATCCTGCTTGTCCTCAGTGCTCGCCACTCTAAACGCATGTTTGCCAACCAGCCGGAGTCGCCGATGTCTTCGCTAGCCCAGCCCGTCCGCGAATCCTATCCGTCCTCGCCCGCCGAGATCGCGCGCGCGCGGCTGTGTCGGCAGCCCTTTCCGCCTGAGGCCACGATTGGCATCCCCTATTACGACGAAGAATTCGACATGGCGCAATCGACGGCTCACTCTGCCATGATCCGCGACCTGGGAGCATTTTTGGATCAGCTCGCCGACTCGACTGGTCTGCGGGTGTTGAGCGACAACCCGATCTGGTACTGGGTCCAGGAGGACGACGAGCAGCGCATTCTCTATCCGGACTACGCGCTGGCGGACACCACTGACCTGGAGCGGGCGTTGGCCACGGATCTGCGGCTGGCGCTGGAGGTGGTCAGCACCGAGCGCGCGGAGAAGGAGCGCAAGGACAGCGAGCGGATGCGCGACCGCAATGCCACCAACGGCGTCCCGGAATTCGGACTGCTCTATCCGGAGTTGAAGGACCCGCGCGCGCTGCGCTGGTTTAGGCTCGATGCGGACGCCAGCCGCTATCGGGAGGCGACACTGCCCGCGGATCGGCGCTTTCGCAGTCAGGCCGTGCCGGGTCTGGAACTGGAGGTGCTGGAGCCGGATCTGTGGCGGCTGGGTCGAAAGGTACGCCTCTGGTATCAGGGCCAACGGATTCCGTGCGCTCGGGAGGAGGGGCACCGGGCCGATGCGGCCGAGGCCGAAAACGCCCGTCTGCGGGCACTGCTGCGCCAGGCCGGGCTGGCGCAGGACTGATCACCCGTCGGATTGATCATCCCAATGCCCTGTTTTGCGGCTTGTGCCGAGCCGCTGCGTCAGGGTGACGGGGTGAAGAAGGCCTCCAGCTCCGTCAGATCATCGGTGCGCCGCATCGGCGGCAGGCTGTTGAGAAAGATTCGGCCATAACCGCGGCTGTGCAGGCGCGGGTCGCAGACCACCAGCACACCCCGGTCCTGATGATCGCGGATCAGCCGGCCGGCGCCCTGTTTAAGGGCGATGACGGCTTGCGGGAGCTGAAAATCCCGGAACGGATTGCCGCCTTGGCGTTTCAGCGCGTCAGCGCGAGCCTGCAGGATCGGATCAGCCGGTGAACTGAACGGCAGCTTGTCGATGATCACGCAGGAGAGCGCCTCGCCGCGCACATCGACGCCCTCCCAAAAGCTCGAGGTGCCGAGCAGCACGGCATTGCCGAGCTGCCGGAAGCGCTCGATCAGCTCGCCGCGCGGCGCGCTGCCCTGCACCAGCAGCGGGTACTCAAGGTGTGATTCGAGCTGCGCGGCGGCCTGGCGCAAGGCGCGATGGCTGGTAAAGAGCAGGAAGGCGCGGCCTCGGCTGAGCCTGACGACCTCACTGGCGACCTCGATCACCCGCGTTGTATAACCGGGAGCCGACGGATCGGGCATCTCGCTCGGGCAGTAGAGCAGGGCCTGCTGGGGATAATCGAAGGGGCTGTCCCATTGTGCGGTCTCGGCGTCTTCGCAGCCGACGCGACCGGCGAAATGGGCGAATGAGCGGCCCACCGCGAGGGTCGCCGAGGTAAAGATCCAGGCCGCTTGATGCTGACGGCGTTGCGCGCGGAATACCTCGGACACATCGAGCGGTGTCTGATGGAAGCGGAAGCTACGCCCCTGCAGATCGAACCAGCGCACGCGGTTCGTCGTGTCGTTGCGATCCTCGGCCCCTTGCTGCGGCTCAGGTGTCGGCTCATCGGCGAGCAGGCTGTCGAGTCGAGCGCGCATCGCTGTTAACCGCGCGGCGGCCTGCTCCAGACCGCGCGAGCGATCGGCAATCGGCTCCAGGGTGGCGGCGAGCGCCTCCAACGCCTCACCGAGACCATCGAGCGCGACTTGCACACCCTGCGCCTCGGCGATCTGTTGCCAAGGGCCGCGGCGGTCTTCGTAACCGAGGTCTTGGCTCAGGCTGAGGCGCAGCTCGGCGACCGCTTGCTGCAGGGCGTCGCAGGCGAGTGGCAGGTCCGGCACGTCGCCGGCATCTCGGCGATCGCAGGCAGCGACATCACGCGCCAGCTCGATCAGCTGGCGCGCGCTGATCGTGACACCGAAGAAGCTGGCGGCGACCTCGGGCAGCTGATGCGCCTCGTCGATGATGAAGGCGTCCGCAGCCGGCAGCACCTCACCGAAGCCTTCATCGCGCAGCGCAAGATCGGCACAGAGCAGATGATGGTTGACCACCACCAGTTCGGCCGCCTGTGCCCGACGACGAGCCTCGAGCAGATGGCAGTCGTTGAAGACCGGGCAACCCTGGCCAAGGCAGTTATCGGCGGTTGAGGTGACCGCGGGCCAGACCGGATCGTTTTCCGGGATCGGCAGCTCGGCGATGTCGCCTTGCTGGGTATGACTGCTCCAGTCGCGCACCTGCTGCAGATGGGCTCTGACCTCGGGCCGATGATGGGTTGGCGCTTCGATCGCGAGTTCGAGCCGATAGCGACACAGGTAGTTGGCGCGCCCCTTCAGCAGCGCGATCGCAATCGGCGCGCCGAGCGCGGCGCGGATCAGCGGGATGTCACGCTGAAACAGTTGATCTTGGAGGTTGCGGGTGCCGGTGGAGATCACCGTCTTGCGCCCGCTTAGCAGGGCCGGCACCAGGTAGGCGAAGGTCTTGCCGGTGCCGGTGCCTGCCTCGCAGATCAGGGCGCCGCCGCTCTCTAGGATCTCGGCTACGCGCTCCGCCATCGCCTGCTGTTGCGGGCGCGGATGAAAGTGCTGCAGCCGTTCTGCGAGGGGACCATCGGCCGCCAGAGCCAGGTGCACGGCCTGCTGGATCGGGTCCGCGGAGTCCGACGGGGTTTGATCCACAGGCTCAGGCATTGGGTCGTCGGCTGGGTCGGCGGCGTCGTCAGCCGGCCGAGGCCAAGCGATGACCTCGATCGATCGCGCTCTGATAGATCACGCTCCGATCGCTGCGCATCAGCCGCCGGCGGCCTTACGCTCGGCCTCGACCGCCCCCTCGATGTCGCCGGATTGGCGGCGGGCGGTCGCGATGATCTCCCAATTGTTGGTCTTCAGGGCCGGTGCGTCGCCGGTGAGCGCGTTCGAGCGCGACGCCAGTTTGGCCGCGGAATCGCTCATCCCCTGTTCCAACCTCACCCGCGCGAGCCGATTCCAGAGGTAGGCCTCTTGCGGTTGGATGCGCAGTGCGCGCTCTAGGGTAGCGGCGGCGCCGCCGGAATCGCCTGACTGGCGCTGCTGCTCAGCGCGCTGGGCGAGGGAGGCGACGGCGGGTGGCATGTCGTTCGGCGCAAGACCGCCTGCTGGAGCTGCGCTGGCGACCTCAGGCGCCGGCGGGGCTGATGGCGCCGCTGGCGCCGGTTCAGGTGTCGCTGGCGCGGCGGGGCCAGTCGGCGGTGGTGTGGCAGCGCCTGACTGAGCGGTCTGCGATGTCGTTGAGCTTGGTGGGCTCGCTGCGGCCTGTCCGCTCGCTGGATTCTGCGTTGTCGGCTCGCGCTCGGGGCGTGCCGCGGTCTGCGCCTGGGTGGCAGGCTGCTGCGTTTGGGTGGCGGGTTTCGGCGCCGAGGAGGCAGGTGCAGCAGGCGCCGATGGCGTGGCTGCCACCGATGGAGCGGCAGCCGACGCTGCCGGGTTGTTCGTAGGCGTTGACTCGGTCGGGGTGTCGCTGATGGTTTCCGGTGGCGTGTAGGCATAAACCCGCGTCGGCGCTGGTGCTGCTGGCGCCTGTGGCTTCGGTTCGGCCGGTGCGATTTTGACGGCAGGTGCCGGTGGAGGCGCCCCTTGCACGTCGACGATGGGTGCTGGCGGCCCGCTGCGCTCCATCGAGGTGCAGGCGGTGAGCAGAAGCGGTAGGAGCATCAGCAGGGTCAGGTGCTTGTACATGGTCAGTTGCCGTAAAAATCGCTCATGAAAGGGCTGTTCTGGGGCCGCTCTTGGCGCTCGCGGCGCGGCGGTGTCGGATCGGGCTGGTTCGCAGGCTCGCCCTGGGCCAGCTTCGGCTCGTCATTGTCACTGGCGGCGGGCGCTGATCTTGAGCGGCCCCCACCGCCACCGCCACAGGCTGCGCTGCCGCCGGTATGGCCACGGCTAAAGGGGATATCGCTGCTTCCGCAGGCGCTGGCGATCTCGATCGTGTCTGGGAAAGCGTCGCTCAGGGGCTCGCTGCCAATCTCGGCCATGATGTCACCCCAGACCCGCAACGCACCGCTCGAGCCACTCAGGCCCATCGGTTTGTTGTCATCGCGTCCGACCCAGACCACCAGCACGCGGTCGGCGCTGAAGCCGGCGAACCAGCTGTCGCGCATGTCATTCGTGGTCCCGGTCTTGCCGGCGACGGTCATCCCATCCGGTAAGCGTTGCTTGAGCCAGGTCGCGGTGCCTTGCTCAACCACCTGACGCATCGCCCATTGGGTGAGATAGGCAGCATCGCTGCTGACCACCGGCTCGACCGCGAGCGGATAGCGATTGAGCGGCTGGCCGGAGGCGTCGAGCACCTCGCGAATGGCGCGCAATGGGGCGCGAAAGCCGCCGGCGGCGATGGTCTGATAGACCTGCGCGAGTTCGATCGGTGGCAGCGAGGCCGAGCCGAGCAGCATCGCCGGTACCTCGCTGACCGGGCGCACGGCGCCAAGCTTCCGCAGCATCTTGGCGACCTCGCCAACGCCAACCTGGAGTCCGAGGTTGACGGTAGCGAGGTTGTAGGACTTGGCCAGCGCTTTGTAGAGCGGCACTGTGCCATGCACCCGATGATCGTAGTTTTTCGGCGTCCACAGCTCGCCGCCGGCGCGCAGGCTGATCGGTTTGTCAGCGATCGGGCTGACCAGCGAGAAGCGTTCGGGCTGCGCCAATGCGGTCAGATAGATCACCGGCTTGATCGACGAGCCGATCGAGCGGACGGCGTCGAGAGCCCGATTGAAGCCCGCATACTCGGTGTCGCGGCCGCCGACGATCGCCAGCACCTCTCCTTGAGCGACCGAGGTGACCACCGCTGCGGTCTCGAGCGTGCCGAGGGAATATCCGCGCTGCTTGTCAAGCTTTGGCATGCGCTCGCCGATGGCGGCTTCGGTCTGACTCTGGATCAATGGGTCCAGGGTGGTAAAGATGCGCAGCCCCTCGGAGCGCAGGTCCGCTTCACGATAGTCGCGCTGGAGCTGGCGGCGCACGAGCTGCACGAAGGCGGGGTACACGCCGGACGGCTTGGCGCCGCCGTCCTTGATGCCGAGCGGGCTGCTCTTGGCCGCCTCGGCTTGGTCAGCGGTGATGATCTGGTGGAAGGCCATGACGTCGATGACCAGATTGCGACGCGCCGTTGCCTGCTCCGGGTTGCGGCGTGGGTTGTATTCGCCTGGCCCTTTCAGGATTCCGACCAGCAGCGCGATCTGTGGCACCGTCAGCTCATCGATGTCGCGGTCGAAATAGAACCGGCTCGCGAGGCCAAAGCCGTGGATCGCGCGACTGCCATCCTGGCCAAGATAGACCTCATTGGCATAGGTGGTCAGGATCTCGTCCTTCGAATAGCGCTGGTCCAGCAGCACCGCCATGTAGGCCTCTTTGGCCTTGCGCTCGAGCGTTTGCTCTTGCGTGAGATAGAAATTCTTCACCAGCTGCTGCGTCAGGGTGCTGGCTCCCTGCACCGTGCGACCCGCCATCAGGTTCTCGTAGGCGGCGCGGATGATCCCCCTGGGGTCGATCCCCTGGTGCTTGTAGAAGCTCCGGTCCTCGACCGCGAGCAAGGTCTTGATCAGCAGCGGTGGGAGCTGCTTGCGTTGTAGCAGCACCCGGTCTTCGTTGTGGGTCGGATAGATGCTGGCGATGAGCGCGGGGTCGAGTCGGACCAGGGCCAGGTCGCGGCCGTTAGCGCCGGAGCGTATGTCGGTGACCAACCCGTCGGCGATGCGAACCTCGACTCGCTGTTCCGGCTCCGCGCCGTCCCAGAATCGGAACGGGCGGGTGCGAATCAGAACCCGATCGCCTTCGACATGGAAGCGACCGGCGCGCTCGAGGCCGGCGTTGCGCCGATACTTGAGCCGTTCGAGCTCGCCGATGAGGGCGTCTTGGGTGATGGGGCGGCCAACATAGAGCTCGAGTGGTCGCGCGAAGACGCGCGCGGGAAGTGCCCAGCGTTGGCCCTCGAACTTCTCTCGGACCACTTTGTCGAGCTGGACCCCATACAGCCCGAGACCTAAGGCGCCGATGAGGGCTAACAGTAGGATAGAACTGAAGAAAAAGGCCCAGAGTCCGAGCCCACGGCGGCGCCGGCGCGGCTGCCTGCGTTTGGGCGAAGGGGCGGTGATTTTGGCTTTGGCCACTCGGGGTGTTTCCTGAAGGGGGCTGTTTGCTGTGCCTGCTGCACCGTCACGGCCAGTCTTAGCCCTGTCTGCGCGGTGCAGCCTATTTCAGCAGGCGAAATCGGAAGCTAATCATCCCATTACGGGCATCGGGTCACAAGCAGGGATCGGCTGATCTGTCCGCGAGCCGCGGCCTCACTGCTTGATGCCAATGCCGCGTCGCAACAGGCTCAGGCTGTAGTAGCCAAGGGCCGCGATGAAGATGGCGATGATGAGGAAGGCGAAGCCGAGCGGGATATCGCTGACGCCGAGTAGGCCATAGCGAAAGGCGTTGATCATGTACAGGATCGGGTTCGCAAGAGAGAGGGTTTGCCAGGGCTGCGGCAGCAGTTCGATCGAGTAGAAGACACCGCCGAGATAGGTGAGGGGTGCCAGCACGAAGGTTGGCACGATCGAGATATCGTCGAAGCTGTTGGCATAGATGGCGTTGATGAAGCCACCGAGCGAAAACAGGATGGCGGTGAGCAACAGGATCAGAAAGGTCACGCCGATATTGTGGATGCTGAAGCTGGTAAAGAAGGCGGCCACGATCAAGACCACGATGCCCACTAGCAGTCCGCGGGCAACGCCACCGGCGACATATCCGGCCAAGATGACCCAGTTCGGCGCCGGCGAGACCAGCAATTCCTCGATGTAGCGCGAGAATTTGCTGCTGTAGAACGAGGAGACGACATTGCTGTACGCATTGGTGATCACCGCCATCAGCACCAGCCCGGGGACGATGAAATCGATGTAGGCGAGGCCTTCCATGGGGCCGATGCGATCGCCGATCAGGCGGCCGAAGATAACGAAATAGAGCGTGGTGGTGATCGCCGAGGGCAGGATGGTCTGTATCCAGATGCGCGAGAAGCGCGTCACCTCCTTGCTGAACAGGGTGGTGAAGGTGATCTGATAGCGACGCCAGCGGTTGGCGTCGATCAGCGGTCCTTTGTCTGCGGCGTTGATGTTCATGGGGTTGCTCCTCGGCCCGCCTCGACCCGATCGAGAAACAGCTTCTCGAGGCGGTTCTGCTTATTGCGTAGGCTCAACACCTCGATGCCATTGCGCGAGAGCGCCTCGAACAGCCCGTTGATGGTGTGCTCGCGGCTGATCTGCACCTCAAGCGTGCTCTCGTCGATATGCTCGAGCACGAAGCCGCCGAGCGACGGCAGCTGGCAGACGCGTCCTTTGAGGTTCAGCACGAAGGTTTCCGTGTCGAGCTCACTGAGCAAGGTGGCGATATCGGTGCGAGACTGGATGCGTCCATGGTCGATGATGGCGATGTTGCGGCAGAGGCTTTCGGCCTCTTCCAGGTAGTGCGTGGTGAGGATGATGGTGGTGCCTTCGGCGTTGATCTCGCGCATGAAGCCCCACATGGTGCGGCGAATCTCGATATCGACGCCAGCGGTGGGCTCATCGAGGATCACCAGGCGTGGACGGTGCACCAGCGCTCGCGCAATCATCAGACGCCGTTTCATGCCACCGGAGAGCCGGCGCATCTCGGTCTCACGCCGATCCCAGAGATCGAGCTTGCGCAGCAGCATCTCGGCCCGGCTGCGGGCCTCTTTGCGCGGGACCCCGAAGTACCCGGCCTGGTTCAGCACGACTTCGATCGCGGGCAGGAACAGGTTAAAATTGAACTCCTGTGGAACCACGCCGATGTTGGCGCGCACGGCCTCTGGCTCGCGATCCAGATCGTGGCCGAAGACCTCGACGCGACCGCCGCTCTTGCGCACCAGCGAGGTGACGATGCCGATCAGCGTCGATTTGCCAGCGCCGTTTGGGCCAAGCAGCGCGAAGAAATCGCCCGCTTCGACCTGGAGATCGACAGCATTTAGGGCCTGGAGGCCGTTGGCATAGGTCTTACTGAGCTGGTGGACGCTGAGTGCGGGCATACGAGATGGGAAAGGCGTGAAAAACCCACTACGCTAGCACGTTCAGCTCAGCTATTGGCAACTGATGCCTCGCTCGCGTCGGGCAAGCATGGGCTTGGCGGGCTGGCGGCGCGGGTTGCTTATCGTTCGGTCCAGACGTTGGATCTAGGCGTTGGGTCGGCTCGGCGGCAGAAAGTGGTCGCGCGAGGCGGTGAAGAAGCCGCTGATGAGGCCGCCGTAGAAAAAGAGGGCAGCGATCGGGATCGCATTCAGGCTCCACATCCAGGCGAGCGCGGCCGCCGAGACGCCAAGGCTGACCGCGTAGCCGAGCAGCGGCAGTCGCGCGATGGGGCGGCCCAGCCGCCAGGTCACGAGGCTCAGCGCGGCGAGCATGATGATGCCCTTCACCAGGACCATGCTCCGCACCAGGCCGGCGAGCTCGGCATCCTGCTGCAGGCGCTCTGGGGCTGGTCCTGCAAGTGCAAGCATCAGTAGGGTACCGATGCCGAGTCCACCGAAGACGCTGAGGATGACGACCGCGCGGGCAGCGACCTGACCCATCTGGCCGGCTTGAATGTGTTGGGCGGACTTGAGTTGCGCCGGTAGGGTCGTTCCGAGTGTCATTTCGGCTGGAGTCGTGGTGTTAGAAGTCGCGGGACTAGAGGTCGCGGGGCTTGAAAAGGTGTCGGGGGCATGGCGTGCCATCGAAGAATCCTCTTGGTGTAGCGCAGCAGGTGGCGTTGCTCAGCAGGCGCTGGCGCAGGGTGTTTGAGACCGCGTCATGGGCCATCAACGACAATCGATTCGATAGAGAAGACAGACGACCAGATGCTTTGTTACCACGACTGCCGTCCAGAGATCGATGCGTTACTGCGCCGGTTCAAGCCGCTGTGCACGGCACGCGTCGAGTCTGCATCACCGATCCCGGGCTCTTATTGGGGCGCGCCGGAGGCGGGACTAATCGGCTCAGTGATCTATCTGCGCGACGATACCCCGGTGCATTCAGCACTGCACGAGGCCGCGCATTTCGTCTGCATGGATGCATCGCGCCGCGCCGCTTTGCATACCGATGCCGGTGGTGGCTTCGCCGAGGAAGATGCGGTCTGCTATCTGCAGATTCTGATGGCCAACCAGCTCGCGACGGTTGGTGCTGAGCGCCTCTTTGTTGACATGGACGCCTGGGGCTACAGTTTTAGGCTCGGCAGTACAGCGGCTTGGTTCGAACGAGACGCGGCCGACGCGCGCGACTGGCTGCTGCGGCATGGGCTCATCGATACGGCCGGCTGTCCCACCTGGAAGCTGCGTGCCTGAGGCTGCGACCATGGCTGATCGTGAAGCAAGCCTATAATGAAGCTGTGCTGAATCCCTTTCGCTCACCTGCAGAGGACTGGTCCAATGAAACCATGTTTGGCTAATGGGTCGATGGCCCGTTTAACGGCTGCTGCGCTCGGCATCAGCCTGTCGGTGGCGCTGACCAGTGGCTTCGCCGCGCCGCCTCGAGGGCCGGTCGGCGAGCAGCCTGTGCCTGTGCCGGCGATGCCTTATCGTGCGCCATTGCCCGATTCCAGCGCTGGGCATCGCTGGAGTACGGGGCAGGTGCGGATGACGCAGGAGCGCACCGAGGATGCCTATATCCTGATCATCGATCTCAATGGGCTGGCGCCGGACGATGTGCAGGTGCGGCCGTTTGGGCAGACGGTGTTTGGGCAGACGCTGCTCGTGCGCATGCGGCGCGATGCGCGAACCCGCCGCTCAGAGACGTTCGATGATGGTCGCGGCTATCGCGAGAGTTATCGTGTCTCGAGCGGAAGCAGCACGCGTCGGCTGCCGGTGCCGCCTGATGGCGATGTCTTCGGTCTGACGCGTGAAGACAGCGCCGAGCAGGTGCGCATCCTGATCCCGCGCCGCCAGGTGCCTGGCTGGCGCTAATCCTCGGCAAGACGGCGTGCGGGCCAAGCTGAGCACCCTGGGCTGCCGCCTCAATGAGGCCGAGCTGGCTGGCTGGTCGCGCGAGCTGGAGGCCCGCGGCTGCCGGATCAGCGGCGAGGGCGATGCGGCGGATCTGGTGGTGGTGAATACCTGTGCCGTTACCGCCGAGGCGGTGCGCAAGTCGCGCAAACTGTTGCGTCGGCTGCAGCGCGAAAATCCGCGTGCCCGCTTGGTCGTGAGTGGCTGTGCAGTGTCGCTCGAGGCCCATCAGCTGGGCGAGCTGGGTATCGACTTGGTGGTGCCTAACCAGGACAAGGATCGCTTGGTCGCCATCGCCGAGGAGGCGCTGCAGCTGCCGTTGATGCCAGAGGCGGCGACCGAGCCCGGTGCGGCGGCGCTGTTCGCGCGCGGTCGGCAGCGTGCGTTTGTCAAGATCCAGGATGGTTGCCGTTATCAGTGCAGTTTCTGTATCACAACCCGCGCGCGAGGCGATGAGCGCAGCCGACCGATCGCCGAGGTCTGCGCCGAGATCAACCAGTTGGTCGCCGATGGCATTCAAGAGGTGGTGCTGACCGGGGTGCATGCCGCGGGCTATGGCAGCGATTGCGACACCAGCCTCAGCGAACTGCTGGCGGCCGTGCTGGCCGAGACCGATGTGGCACGGGTCCGGCTGGGCTCGGTCGAGCCTTGGGATCTGCCGGAGCGGTTTTGGCAGCTGTTCGAGCATCCGCGCATGATGCCGCATCTGCACTTGCCGCTACAGAGCGGCGCCGACAGCGTGCTCAAGCGGATGGCGCGGCGCTGCAAGACGGCGGACTTCGCGCGGCTGGCCGAGCTGGCGCGCAGCACGCATCCGAACTTCAATATCACGACCGACATCATCGTCGGCTTTCCCGGCGAGACCGAGTCGGAATGGATGCAAACCCTCGCCTTCGTCGAGCAGATCGGCTTCGGCGGTTTGCACATCTTCAATTACTCGCCGCGCCAAGGTACTCGCGCCGCCGAGATGTCAGATCAGGTACCAACGCCGGTCAAGCGCGCCCGCAGCCGCGAGCTGCATACGCTCGCCCAGCGGCTCAAACGTGCTTGGCTTCAGCGCCAGGTTGGATCGGTTCAGGAGGTTCTGATCGAGGGCTTCGTCAGTGGGCAGCAAGACGACGCATCGCTGCAGCTGGGCTACACGCCGGGCTATCTGCTCGCACGGGTCCCGAATCTTGGCGTGGATCTGAGCAACCGTCTTCTCCCCGTGCGGATCAAAGGCGTGATCAACCCCGATGGGGTCGATCAGCGGCCTAGGCTGCAGGCCGATCCCATGCTTGATACCGACCTAGTGACGCCCGTGCGATAGACTGGCACGGCGAGCGCAAAGGCAGATGATGCGCTCGTCGAAGCTCCAAGAAGGCCCGATAAAAATCGGGCCCATGCGACAGGAGCTTTGACAGAGATCGCCTTAGCCGGTCTCCAGCTCGGCGCCTTGCGTCTAGTCGGACTTGACCTAGTCGGACTTGAACCCCGCCTCGCGATGGCTGGCATCGCAGAAGGGTTTGTTCTTCGAGGCGCCACAGCGACAGAGTGCGGTCTTGGTGCCCTGCCAAGCGATGCGTCCGCTGGCGGCTCGCAGCGTGAGATTGCCCTCGACCTTGAGTGGTCCATCCGGCATGGCCTTGATCTTCAGCGGCCCACCAGTGGCCTCGAGGCCTGGCCCGCTCTTGCCGATGGCGCCAAAGTCTTCGAATCCAGCCTCGATGTGGCTGTTGTCGCAGAAGGGCTTGTTCTTCGACGCACCACAACGGCAGAGTGCGGCACGGAAGCGAACCCCCGGCATCTCCTCCGGCGCACCTTCGATGTCGAGCTCCCCGGTCAGATAGAGTGGGCCGTTGTAGACGACTTGACCGGTGTTCTCCGCAGCGGGCTGCTCAGCGGTGCCGTCTTTGTCGACGTAGCTCAATGCCCCGCTTGGGCAGCGTTCGCAAACCTCGCGGACCTCGGCCTTGGAGACCTGGTCCGGAACGCACCAGGGCTCGCGTCCGCCCTCGAATAGGCTGTTGTCGGCATGGGTGCATTCGCCGATATGGATGCACAGGCGTTGGTCCCAGTGCACATCGATCTCGTTGCCTTCGAATGTGTGGATCTTGTTTTCGCTCATCGTGGTCTCCTGGCTGGTGCGGCCGGTTGGCGCAGTGGCTGTCTATCGGCAAGGAATGGGGTCGGCGTGTCCGTTAATCGATGTCGATCCACACCGGGCAGTGGTCCGACGGCCGCTCGAGGGCGCGGATGTCATCGTCGATGCCAGCGTCGCGCAGACGTTTGCGCACTGGTGCTGAGACGAGGATCAGATCGATGCGGAGTCCACGCTTGGGCTCGCGCTCGAAGCCGCGGGAGCGGTAATCGAACCAGCTGAAGCTGTCGTCGCTGTCCGGATGAACGCAGCGATAGGCGTCGCTCAGGCCCCAGTTCATCAGGGTTTGCAGCCATTCACGCTCTTCGGGCAGGAAGCTGCATTTGCCGGTGCGCAGCCAGCGCTTCGCATTGTCGGCACCGATGCCGATATCTGCGTCCTGTGGCGCAACATTCATGTCGCCCATCAGCACGAGTGGTTGATCGGGGCTGAAATGCTCGCGCAGGTACCTTGCCAGATCAGCGTAGTACTTCTGCTTGCCGGGAAATTTGATCGGGTGCGCGCGGCTCTCGCCTTGCGGGAAATAGCCGTTGATGACCGCCAGTTCGGTCCCGTCATCGAGGCCGTAGAAGCCGGTAATCGCGCGCCGCTGCGCGTCGACCTCGTCCTCCGGAAAGCCCTTGATCACGCGCAGCGGATCGCGTTTGCTGAGCAGTGCGACGCCGTAGTGACCCTTTTGGCCATGGTAGGCCGCGCGCCAGCCGAGGGCGCTGATGGCGTCGGTGGGAAAGGCCTCGTCGGCGACCTTCGACTCCTGGATGCCGACCACATCTGGATCATGCCGCGCCTTCAGCGCCTCGAGTTGGTGCGGACGGCTGCGGATGCCGTTGACGTTAAAGGAGATCAGTCGAGTCATTCCGGTTCCTGAATCGGGTCGAGCGAGTGGGTCGAGCGAGTGGATCGAGCAAGAGGTTTGAGCAAGAGGTTTGAGCAAGAGGTTTGAGCAAGAGGTTTGAGCAAGAGGTTTGAGCAAGAGGTTTGAGCAAGTAAGTCAAGAAAGCGGGTTGAGCAAGGCGATAGGCTCCGGGTCGGCGCGCTCGACCAGAGTGATCCTGTTGGATTGCGCCTTGCCGGCTAGCCCGGTTGCGTTGACTCAGGCGGGCGATGCCCCGTGACTTGGTAGGTTTCGCCGATCCCCATCTCGCGACCGTGCTCGTAGGCCTTGCCCCAGGGGAGGTGGGCCTGGTCGCGAGCGGCATCGTAGCAATCCGGGTCGACCGCGGCATCGGCCTCCGCGCCATAGCCGAGCCTGTGGAGCGCGGCGAGCATGCCATTGGCGTAGCCGCGGTTGTACCAGAGCTGTGGGTCGTCCTGGCGGTCGAGATAGCCTTCGGAGTCATCAGTGAGCTCGCGAGCCAGCTCGAGCAGGCGGGTGATCAGTGGGTCTTCAGATCTCTGGGTCATCATAGAGCTCGGCGGACCAGCCCCGCTCGCGGGCGCGTTCGATCGCGGCGCCATAGATGCGCTGATGGCGCTCGCGCAGATCGTCTGGCAGACGGGAGACGAGGTGGCCATAGGGATGCCAGGCCTTGCTGACCTGGTCATAGAGCGCCTCGACGCGAGAAACCGTCCAACCCTCGCAGGTTTCCTCTTCCGGGATCAAGCCGAAGACTTGGGCGTCGTGAATAATGGTGCCGGTCGGCGTCATGCCGCCGAAGCTGTCGGCTTCGAGGCCGACGTAGGTCTTGTCTCGTTTCAGCATAAGATACCCTCAATCACGCAACACCTAGGAGCGGCCAGTGGCCGCCGCATCGCCAAGGAGATCCTTGTGCCCTGTCAAGATACCATTGTCGACCTGATTCGCCACGGCGAGCCGCTGGGCGGCCGCATGATCCGCGGGCAGGGCGTCGATCACCCACTCAGCGCGCTCGGTTGGCAGCAGATGCGCGCCGCCGTTGGTGACGACAACCCCTGGGATCTCATCCTCAGCTCACCCATGGCCCGCGCCCGCGACTTCGCCAGCGAGCTAGCGGCCCGTCACGGTCTACCGCTTGCGGTCGACCCGGAGCTGCGCGAGGTCGCCATGGGCGCTTGGGAGGGGCGAAGACCGACCGAACTGGCGGAAGAAGAGCCCGCTACCTTCAGCGCATTTCGGAGCGATCCGGTCGCCAACCGGCCGCCAGGTGGCGAGCGTCTGGAGGCATTGCAGGCCCGCATTGGACGTGCCTACGATCGCCAGATCGCGACTTATCCAGGACGGCACCTGCTCATTGTCTGTCACGCTGGCGTCAGCCGCGCCATCGTCGGTCACGTCCTGAATGCGGACCCCCAGCATTGGTATCGCATCCGCATCGACTACGCTGGCCTGACCCGAGTACGGCACGACCGATATGGCATCAGCCTCGAGTTCGTCAACGCCCAGCGGCTGCGCAGTTGGCGGCACCCCTGACGGCGCCTTCGGCTGACCTCGCAGATACTCGGGCAGCTTAGCGGTGTCGGCTGCGGCCTGTCATCTGCCGGGTGTGTGCCGCACCAGAAATTGCAGCAATCCGTTGGTCTCTGCAACTTGGGATGATATAGTATCTGGCCGTCTTGCGACTAAAAGTCGTGAAGATCGGGTCTAGGAGAGGTGCCGGAGTGGCCGAACGGGCCTGACTCGAAATCAGGTGTACGCGCGAGCGTACCGTGGGTTCGAATCCCACCCTCTCCGCCATTCAATTTTCGATAAAACCATTAAAAACAACGCATTAAGGTTTTTATCTCGCCTAGATTTCGCGGGTTGACCCCAAAAATGCCCACAAGGGCGTTCGTGGTCGAACTGGCTAAGCGTCCGAATCCCTGCCTGGGATCGCTCCCCCTCAAATTATCCCATCCTGCGCTAAGCTGCAGTCCGGATGATCGATGAAGATCGTTGGCTCGTCTTCGTGTCGCTTCAGTCTCTCCCTCGCAGATTACGGGTAGAGAGCATGCAGCGAGGTTCTGAAGGCGCCCCCTAAACCGCACACCGCTTGCCCCAGATCAAATCTCCCGAGTTGCTCCGCAGCGTAATATCAATCGCACTGACGACTCAAGACGCGCAGGGCTAAGGTACAGTCGCGTCAACGCATGGGGCATTGCGGATGGTGGACGCGAGTAACGTCACTTCGGGACAACTGGAGTGGAAGAGGTACAGGAGAACTCGAGGGACACTCGGGCAGCCCGGCATCGTAGCTGATTCCAGCACCGATCTTTCTCGTGTTTGCACCCGACCTCTCGCTGCTCAGCCTCTGCGCAGACATTGCCCCGAACATCGGTCTTCGCTTCCTCGGGGTAAACGCTCCGATCGATCTGACCCGCACGCCGGTCTTGTCGCAATGCTGCTTCTCGCGCTTGCATCCCTTCTAGCCAATTCTCCTCTCCATGCCGAAACTTTCCTTAGGCGTGCTACACCCACGTTAGGCTAGGTATTGAACCAGGCGATGATCAAGGCCGATAACGCTTACCCAAAATTTGATTGAAAAAAACACCACCATCTCCACCGATACCTTTTCTGGTGGCCCTGGAGGTGGGGTCGCGATCTTGAACTATTTCGGCTTGTCGGGTGATGAAATAGATTTTTCGGTCACAATCACAAACAATATATTTCGCGAAGTAGTCGTTCAGACACCCGCCATTGGAGCCGGCAACGCTGGAGCCGTGCGGCCAGCGCGTCGCTCAGTGATGACGGCGGCCAGATAGGGCCAAGGCAGATGCCCGCGTTTGCGGCAGGTTTCGATCACGCTGGCCAGCAAGGTGAAGGTGCGTGACCCGGCCTCGTTGCGCGTTCCCATCATGATGCGGCGGGCAATGACCCAGTGGCGCAGGGCTTGCTCAGCGGCATTATGCCGCATCCTCGGTTATGCCGCATGGCGCGCCGCGTCTGGCATGGCTCGCGCCTTTTCGGCTTTACCTGTTCGGCATAATGCCGTCGGCTCTCAGGTCTGGCAACACCGCCAGATCTGTGGAGAGACGCTATGTCCGAGCAGCACTTTGCCTCTGGGCCTTCTTGCTGTGAGCCCGATCTTGATCACCATCTTGAGGCGTTCCTTTCCGGCCTCACCCAAGCCGGATATGCCGAGAACACCCGGCGCGGCAAGGCGCGCCGGATTGTGCCGTTTATACAATGGACCCACACGTCGGGGATTCGCCTGTGTGAGGTTGACGACCTCGATGCCTGTATCGATGCCTTCTTGGCGAGTCCCGGTCGTCGTCTTTACAAGCATCGCAGCGCATTGCAGGCGTTCCTAGCCTATCTGCGTGAGGCGAAGGTTCTGCCGCCACGCCCGATGGAACGATCGACGGCGGACGCGCTGCGCCACAGCTACCTTGAGCATCTGCAGTCCCAGCAAGGACTCAGCGCTCACTCGATCGCGGCTTACGCGGTCAGTGTGCGCGGTTTTATCGAAGCCATGCACCTGCCCGAAGAGGCCGCAGACCTGGATGCGCGCGCGATCCAGCGCTACCTGCTCACGCTCAGCCCGGAGCATGCCGTTGCCACCGTGAAAGTGTATGCCGCCGGGCTGCGCTCGTTTCTGCGTTTCTGCCTTCTGAAAGGTCTCATCAGCCGCGATCTTTCAACCGCTTTGCCCTGCATCGGACGCTGCCAGCCCAAGCCCATGCCGCCGATCCTGAGCGATGAGGATATCGAGCGCGTGCTGGCGACGGTTGATCGCTCGTCTCTGCGCGGCTGTCGGGAGTTTGCCGTCTTGCAACTCTTGGCGCGTTTGGGCTTACGCGCGAGTGAGGTCCTCGCGCTGCGCTTGGAGGATGTGCACTGGGAGCAAGGCGAACTTCTGGTGCGTGGCAAAGGTGCCCAGTTCGATCGCCTGCCATTGCTCCAAGACGTCGGCGAAGCGATCGTGCAGTACCTGCGTGTCGCCCGAGGCCACAGTGACTCGCGCCAGCTCTTTTTGAGCCGCCAGGCGCCGCGGATCGGTTTGCAGGATCCCTCGACGGTCAGCGCGATCGCCCATCGCGCGCTTGAGCGTGCCGGGCTGCTGCCCAGAGGTCGTGTCGGTGCACACATCTTTCGCTATAGCCTGGCCACACGGATGCTGCGCCACGGCGCCTCCTTGAGCGAGATCGCTGAAGTCTTACGCCACCGCTGCATCGCGACCACCCAAGGGTATGCCAACGTCGATCTTGAGCGACTGCGTGACGTCGCCCAAGCCTGGCCGGGCAAGCAGGAGGTGGTCCAATGACCGATCTGCACACCGCTCTTGGTNCTGTCGATACGTCGAGCGCTGGGGACGCAATTGAAGTGGCCCGAATCGGTGTTGCGCCAGTTTGTCGATTTCCTCATCGCAGAGCAGACCGATGTGGTGACAATCGCCTTGGCCCTACGCTGGGCCTGCCTGCCGGGCGGATTGCAACCGGCGACCTATGCGCGTCGCCTTGGTATCGTGCGCGGGTTTGCCAGCTGGCTGCGGGCCAGCGATCCGCGCACCGAGATTCCACCACGGCATCTCCTGCCGACACCACACCGGCGGCCAACACCTTACATCTACCGCCCTGAGGAGGTCTCGGCCTTGATGGGCGCCGCGCGCCAACTCAACGGTGGCCTGTTGCAAGGTGCCACCTTCGAGACCCTGATCGGATTGCTCGCCGCCACTGGACTGCGTCCTGGCGAGGCACTCAAGCTCTCTGTGGATGACGTTGATCTGCACGCGCAGGTGCTGATGATTCAAGGGTCGAAAGGCGGCAAATCGCGGCTGGTTCCGATCACGCCATCGACGACAGCGGGCTTAGCGCAGTATGCCGAGCAACGTGATCGTCTCCTGCCGCAGCGCAAGACCTCCGCCTTTCTGCTCACGCCCCAGGGGACATCTGTCCCCGGTGATCGGGCGCGCAAGACCTTTGCGCGGCTGTGCCAGCCACTGGGCTTGCGTCCCCGTCAGCCTGGGCGCAGCGGACGGGGTCCTCGGCTGCAAGATTTCAGGCACACCTTCGCCACCCGTCAGCTGATCGCCTGGTACCGCAATGGAGAGGATGTGAACCGGCTCATGCCGCAGTTGACGACCTACCTCGGGCATGCGAGCCCGCGCGAAACCTATTGGTATCTGCAAGCGGTTCCCGAACTGCTCGCGCTGGCCTCCGAGCGTTTGCTGGCTCACCAGGGAGGTGAGCGGTCATGAGTGCAACGC
>NZ_NRRY01000008.1 GCF_016583905.1 Lamprobacter modestohalophilus
CGTGATGGCCCGGTCTTTGTGAGTCTCTGTCATTGGTCTGCTCCGCTACCTTGGTTGACGATGGGTTCTCATCATCGCTTATTGTGCCCGCTCGGGGTGTGTTGGAGGAGCGGGGCGGACCATTCCATTACTGTTCGTCGGTCTGGCCATGGTTGAGTCCACGGCCATCTACTGCTTCGTGGTGTCGATGATCCTGATCTTTGCCAATCCCTTCTGGAACCTCGCGCTCGCCCAGGTCGCCGGGAACTAGGCCATGCTCATCGACTGGTTCACCGTCGGCGCGCAGGTGGTCAACTTTCTGGTGCTGGTGTGGCTGCTGAAGCGCTTTCTCTATCGCCCGATCCTCGATGCCATCGACGCACGCGAGCAGCGGATCAGCGCGGAGCTGGCGGATGCCGACGCCAAACGCGCCGAGGCCCAACAGGAGCGCGAGACCTTCCAGCACAAGAACCAGGCGTTTGATCAGCAGCGCGCGGCGCTCATGACTCAGGCGACGGAAGCAGCGAAGGCCGAACGCCAGCGGCTGCTCGATGAGGCGCGGCAGGCTGCCGACGCCCTGCGTGCCAAACGGCAGGAGGCGTTGCGACAGGAGGCCGATCAACTCCATCAGGCCCTGCGGCGCCGAACGCAGCAGGAGGTCTTCGCGATTGCGCGCAAGACCTTGGCGGATCTCGCTGGGGCGAGTCTGGAGGCACGCCTGGTGGCGGTCTTCATCGAGCGCCTAACGGCAATGGATGCCCAAGCGCACCGCGTCTTTGCCGAAGCACTGAAGGCGACGTCCGAGCCGATGCGGGTACGCAGCGCATTCGAGCTGCCGGCAGCGCAACGCGCGGCGATTCAAGCGGCGCTCAACAGCGCCTTTGCCACCGAGGTTCCGGTCCAGTTCGACACTGAGCCTGATCTGATCGGCGGGATCGAGCTGACCGCGAATGGACAACGCATCGGTTGGAGCATTGCCGATTATCTGAGAGCGCTAGAGCAAGGCGTTGGGGAATTGCTCAAGGCAAAGGACGAACCCAGCGCGGATCCCAAACCAGCCGAGCCCGAGCTTTCCATGCCGACGCCATGAACCGCCTACCCAAGCTACCCGCCCCCTCGCCATGAAGGCTGCTCACGACAGCTTGCAGTCAGTCGTCGACGAGGTCTTCGACGCCATCGATCAAGCAAACGACACCTTTGTGCCGCAACTCACCCCCCACGAGATCGGCACCATCGCCAGCGTCTCCACCGGCATCGCCAAGGTCTCCGGTCTGCCCAGTGTCGGCTTCGAGGAACTGCTCGCCTTTCCCGGTGAGGTGTTCGGTATCGCCTTCAACCTGGACCCAGACGAGATCGGCGTCGTACTCCTTGGCGACTACTGGCAATTACAAGCCGGCGATTCGGTCGAGCGCACCGGCCGGGTCATGGATGTGGCCGTCGGCGATGGCCTGCTGGGGCGCGTCATCGACCCGCTCG
The DNA here is from genome assembly GCF_016583905.1 of Lamprobacter modestohalophilus. Taxonomy (GTDB): domain Bacteria; phylum Pseudomonadota; class Gammaproteobacteria; order Chromatiales; family Chromatiaceae; genus Lamprobacter; species Lamprobacter modestohalophilus. Next base: position 1,456 of record NZ_NRRY01000008.1, read on the forward strand.
GACGACCGCTCGATGGCCTGGGGCCGCTGTCCACCAGCCAACGCCTGCCGATCGAGCGCCCCGCCACCGCCATCATGGACCGCGCACCGGTCACCGTGCCGCTGCAGACCGGCCTCAAGGTCATCGACGCCCTCATCCCCATCGGGCGCGGCCAGCGCGAGCTGATCCTCGGTGATCGGCAGACCGGCAAGAGCGCCATCGCCATCGACACCATCCTCAACCAACGGGGTCAGGATGTGCTGTGCGTCTATTGCGCCATTGGCCAGCGCGCCTCGGCCATCGCCAAGACGCTGGCGACCTTCCGCGAACAGGGCGCGCTGGAGTACACCCTGGTGGTCCTGACCGAGGGCAACGACGCGCCGGGGCTCACCTACATCGCCCCCTACGCCGCGACCAGCATCGCCGAGCACTTCATGGAACAAGGCCGCGATGTGCTGATCGTCTATGACGACCTCACCCACCACGCCCGCGCCTATCGCGAGTTGTCGCTACTGCTGCGCCGCCCGCCCGGTCGCGAGGCCTTTCCCGGCGATATCTTCTACATCCACTCGCGTCTGCTGGAGCGTGCCACGCATCTGCGCGAGGGGCTTGGCGGCGGCTCGCTCACCGCACTGCCCATTATCGAGACCGAGGCGCAGAACCTTTCCGCCTACATCCCGACCAATCTCATCTCCATCACCGACGGACAGATCTACCTGTCGCCGTCGCTGTTCGAACTGGGCGTGCTGCCGGCGGTCGATGTCGGCCAATCCGTCTCGCGGGTTGGTGGCAAGGCGCAGCGGGCGGCCTATCGCGCGGTGGCGGGCGATCTGAAGCTAGCTTATGCGCAGTTCGAGGAGTTGGAGACCTTCGCCCGCTTCGGCGCCCGGGTGGATGAAGACACCAAAACCCGCATCGCGCATGGACGCCGCATCCGCGCCTGCCTCAAGCAGCCGGAATTCGCGCCGGTATCGATGCCGGCGCAGATCGCCATCCTGCTGGCCTTGACCGACGGACTGTTCGACGCCGTGCCGCTCGAGCGGATGCCCGAGGCCGAGGGGGCGCTGCAGGAGGCGGCGACGATGATCCCGGACGAGGTCATCGAGCGGTTGGTCAGCGCCGATGCCCTGAGCGAGGCAGATCATCGAACCCTCGTCGACATCGGGCGCCAGGCGCTCTCCGCGTTCCAGCCCCGGCCTGACCGCAATCCCCAACCGAGCGTCAGTGTCCTCGGGGGGCGGCGCGATCAGCGCCATCACCAGGCCGAACCCCTCCCAGAATCGGCGGCATCATCGGAGCAGCCATGAGCGAGACCACCGCCAGCCTGCGCCACAAGATCGGAAGCGCCAGTGATCTGCACTCCGTGGTCCGCACCATGAAGTCGCTGGCGGCGTCGAGCATCGTCCAGTACGAGCAATCGGTGCAGGCCCTGGCTGACTATGCGCGCACCCTAGAGCTGGGCTTGAGCATCTGCTTCCGGGAGATTGGCAACGCCGACGTATCGGCTGGCAATCCGGACTTATCGGCTGGCAATACCGGCGTATCAGCTGGCGATTCCAATATATCGGCTGCTGAAGCCAAAGGCGCCAACTCGGGCGTGATGGGCGCGGTTGTGTTCGGCTCCGATCAGGGGCTGGTCGGCCAGTTCAATGATCTGGTGGCTGATCATGCGGTGAAGACGCTCGACAAGCTGGCCGAGCCGACAAGCGATGCATTACGGAAAGGGCCGCGCGTTTGGGCGGTCGGCGAGCGTGTTCAGGCACGTTTGACGGACGCTGGCCTGGCGCTGGCTGGCCAGTTCAAGGTGCCGACTTCCGTCGCGGCGATCACCGCGCTGGTCGGCGAGATCCTGGTGGAGACCGAGGCGCACCATGCTCAGGGCGAGTTCAGCGCGCTCTACCTGTTCTACAACCGCCCCTCGTCCGCCGCAGTCTACACGCCCGTCGGTCAGCGTTTGCTGCCATTGGATGAGCGCTGGCGGCGCTCGCTGGCCGCGGCCCCCTGGCCAACGAACACTCTACCCGAGGTCATCAGGGCCGGTACCGGTGCTGATACGCGCACCCTGCGCGCGCTCATCCGCGAGCATCTATTCGTCTCGCTCTTTCGCGCCTGCGCCGAATCCTTGGCTAGCGAGAACGCCAGCCGGCTCGCCGCCATGCAACGCGCCGACAAGAACATCGAGGAGCTGCTGGAGACCCTCAACAGCGCCTTCCACCAACAACGCCAAAGCGCGATCGACGCCGAGCTCTTTGATGTCATCGCCGGTTTCGAGGCGCTGGCCTAACGATCATGGCGCGGCGCCACCCCAGACAATGAATCGCGCGAGATTCACGTTAACTGCGGTGTTCCGTTCAGCGCAACGGCGTTGATCCATTCATCTCATAAAGACAGGAGTGAAGCGACCATGTTGATCACATTCAAAACCAAGGCCTATGCCAACATCACGATGTTCGGCGATGTCGCCATCTCATTGCTGAAGCTGATGGGGCATAGCGGAACGGTGCCTAGCGCACTGATGGCCGAGGATGTGCCGGGCGCGCTGGCTCGGCTAAAGGCAGCGGTCGAGGCGCATCCTGAGGAAACCCTGGAAATGCCCCAAGCCCCAGCGAGTGATGGTGAAGACGGCCAGCGCGTCAGCCTCGCTCACCGGGCATTGCCTCTGATCGAACTGCTCACGGCCGCAGCCGCAGAGCACGAGAACGTGATCTGGGACGGCTAGTCGGGCCGACTGCGGTTGGCTTCCTAGCGGGTCGGCGGGTCTCGGCGTTTCAGTGCGCTAACGAACAGACAGCTGCGGTCGTTTCGGCCAAGCTTGCCATGAAGTCTCGATGCGCGCCTGTCGTGCGGTCAGGGTCTGCAGCAGGAGGCGCGCGCCTACCCGATCGCGAATTACCCAATCGCGAACCACGAGAGGTCTCTCGTTATGACACCTATCGATGATGGAAGACGCCACCTGCCATGGTGGCTCTGTTGGGGATTGCTGAGTGGCGGGTTGCTGAGTTGGCTCGCCCCTTTACTGGTCGTGGCCGCTGACTGGCAAGGAACCTTGCCGGATGGCTCACAGATCGAGGTGGATGCGAGCACGCATCGTGCCTGGCATCGAGCAGGCAGCAGGGTCGAGCCCTTGTGGGATGGGGTACACCAGCTCGCGGATGGCTCGGTGGTGATCGTCCGCCATGGCACCGTGATCCCCACCCAGCGAATGCTGGAGACCTGGATGGCACTTCCCGAGGATGCAGCTCAGCCCTCGACATCGGCCTGTGACGACTTGATCAAAGCGGTCTGCGGTGCGGATCACCGCTGCGCAACCTCGCAACCCTGTGCGCTGGCACATCAGTTAGGCGAGATGGCAACAGGCAAATCTGCCCATGGGAGGGATGCGGATGCGGCGGGCAAGAACACTGAGCAGTGTCGCGAGGCGCTGGCAAATCCGTATTTCGTACGCTGCGATTGATGCATCATGATGACCCCACAACGCAAGAAAAGCGTCATTCTCATTGCCATCGCCATCGCGCTGGCCGTCGGTGGCGCGCTGCTGTGGAACGCCATGCAGCCATCAGGCCCAGGCGCCGGCTTCGTCAGCGGTAATGGTCGCATCGAGGCGACCGAAGTCGATGTCGCGACCAAGCTCGCCGGACGTGTGGACAGCATCCTGGTCAACGAGGGCGATTTCGTGCAGGCCGGGCAGCCGCTGGCGCAGATGCGGATCGCGACGCTCGACGCCCAACGTGACGAGGCGCTCGCGCAGTCGCGCCAGGCGGTCACGGCGGTGGCTAGCGCCAAGGCCCAGGTCGCCGTGCACCAAAGCGATACCGCTGCCGCAAAGGCCCGAGTGGGCCAGCGCGAGAGCGAGCTGGACGCGGCCCAGCGGCGCTACGCGCGCTCTGAGACCTTGTCCGAAAAGGGCATGACGACGCGCCAGATCCTCGACGACGATCGCGCCCAGGTGCATGGTGCCGAGGCGACGCTGGCCGGCGCCGAGGCGCAGGTGACCGCGAGCCAGGCGGCGACCACGGCCGCGCGTGCCGCGGTCGTCGGTGCCGACTCCGGTGTCGAGGCGAGCGAGGCGACGGTGGCCCGCGTCGAGGCCGATATCGAGGACAGCCTGCTCAAGTCTCCGCGTGCGGGGCGGGTGCAATACCGCATCGCACAGCCCGGCGAGGTGCTGGGCGCCGGCGGCAAGGTGCTCAACCTGGTGGATCTCAGCGATGTCTATATGACCTTCTTCCTGCCCGAGCGGGCGGCCGGGCGGGTGGCGCTGGGCAGCGAGGTGCATCTCGTGCTCGACGCGGCGCCGCAGTATGTGATCCCGGCGCGGGTATCCTATGTCGCCAGCACCGCGCAGTTCACGCCCAAGACGGTGGAGACCGCCAGCGAGCGGCAGAAGCTGATGTTCCGCGTCAAGGCGCGGATCGACCCGGCGCTGCTGGAAAAGCACCGCAACCTGGTCAAGACCGGCCTGCCCGGCATGGCTTGGCTGAAGCTCGACGCAGACGCGGCCTGGCCGGCCAATCTGATCATCAAGGTGCCTGATTGAGCGCCGGTCGGCGGCATCCGCCGTCGCCTGCGGCCGATCCCTCTGAGCGGGATGCCTTGGCGCCCGTCGCCAGTCAGGACGCTGGCGCCATTGCTCATCCAGACGCTCATCCAGCCCTCGATTCAGTTGGCAATCCGGCCGCCAATCCAGTCGGCAATTCGGTCGCCAATTCGGCTGCCCATTCAGTCGCCAACCCAGTCGCCAGCCTGGTCGGCGTCGGTCTGCGCTACGGCAAGGTGGTGGCGCTGGATGACATCACCCTGGACATCCCAGCCGGGCGCATGGTCGGCCTGCTCGGCCCGGACGGTGTCGGTAAATCCAGCCTGCTGGCGCTCTTGTCCGGCGCCCGTGCGATTCAACAGGGCCAGGTACAGGCCTTGGGCGGAGATATGGCCAGTGCGCGCCATCGCGGGCGCGTCTGCCCGCGCATCTCCTACATGCCCCAGGGCTTGGGCAAGAACCTCTATCCGACCCTGTCGATCGAGGAGAACCTCCAGTTCTTCGGTCGGCTGTTCGGCCATCCGGCTGCTGAGCGCCGCCGTCGCATCGATGCGCTGACCGCAAGCACCGGCCTGACCTCCTTCCTGTCGCGCCCAGCCGGCAAGCTCTCGGGCGGCATGAAACAAAAGCTGGGGCTCTGCTGCGCGCTGATTCACGACCCGGACCTGCTGATCCTGGACGAGCCGACCACCGGCGTCGATCCGCTCGCCCGCTCGCAGTTCTGGGACCTGATCAAAGCAATCCGCGTCGAGCAAACCGGCATGAGCGTGATCGTCGCCACCGCCTACATGGACGAGGCGCAGGGCTTCGACTGGCTGGTGGCGATGGACGCCGGTCGTGTCCTGGCCACCGGCACGCCGGCCGAGCTGCTGGAGCGCACCGGCACCGACTCCCTGGACGCGGCCTTCATCGCCCTGCTGCCGGAGGACCGGCGGCGCGGTCATCGAGCCGTGACCATCCCGCCGCTCGCCGCCGGAGTCGATGCCGAGATCGCCATCGAGGCGGAAGACCTCAGCATGCGCTTCGGCGATTTCGTCGCGGTCGATCATGTGAATCTCGCCATCCGTCGCGGCGAGATCTTCGGCTTCATCGGCTCCAACGGCTGCGGCAAGTCCACCACCATGAAGATGCTGACCGGACTGCTGCCGGCCAGCGCGGGCCGCGCCGCGCTGTTCGGGCAGACGGTCGACCCCAAGGACATCGCCACGCGCCGGCGCGTGGGCTACATGTCGCAGGCGTTCTCGCTCTACTCGGAACTGTCGGTGCGCCAGAACCTGGTGCTGCACGCGCGCCTGTTCCAGGTGCCGGAGACCGAGATCCCGGCGCGGGTAGACGAGATGGTTCAGCGTTTCGGTCTGGCCGACTCGATCGACGCGCTGCCCGGCACGCTGCCGCTGGGCATCCGCCAGCGTCTCTCGCTGGCCGTGGCCATGGTGCATCGCCCCGAGCTGCTGATCCTGGACGAGCCCACCTCGGGTGTAGACCCCATCGCGCGCGACAGCCTCTGGCAACTGATGATCGACCTGGCGCGCCAGGACCGGGTCACCATCTTCATCTCCACCCATTTCATGAACGAGGCCGCGCGCTGCGACCGCATCTCGCTGATGCACGCCGGGCGCGTGCTGGTCACCGATGCCCCGGCCGAGCTGGTGCGTCAACGCGGCGCGGCGACGCTGGAGGCAGCCTTCATCGGCTATCTGGAGGACGCCGGCGCGCGAGGCGAGACGGCGAAAGCAACCCCATCAGCTCCAGCCGCTTCATCGGCTCGATCCGTTCCGGCACCTACACCACACGCCCGCCGCCATCTCTTCAGCCCCGGGCGCGCCTGGAGCTACGCCCTGCGCGAGACGCTGGAGCTGAAGCGCGACCCGATGCGCGCCACCATGGCGCTGCTGGGGTCGGCGCTGCTGATGTTCGTCTTCGGGTATGGCATCAGCCTGGACGTCGAGGATCTGAGCTACGCCGTGCTCGACCGCGACCAGACCGGCTTGAGCCGGAACTACACGCTGAACCTGTCCGGCTCGCGCTATTTCGTCGAGCGCCCGCCGATTCTCGACGACCGCGATCTCGACCGGCGGATGCGGGCCGGCCAGCTCGCGCTGGCCATCGAGATCCCGCACGGCTTCGCCCGCGACATCGCGCGCGGTCACAGCGTGCAGATCGGCGCCTGGGTCGATGGCGCCATGCCGGTGCGCGCCGAGACGGTGCGCGGCTATGTGCAGGGTATGCACCAGGGCTGGCTGCTGGAGCAGGCGAAACACCGGCTCGGCCAGGACGCCGCGAGCGGCCCGAATGCGCTCCCGGCCAGCATCGCGACCCGCTTTCGCTACAACCCGGATGTGCGCAGCCTGCCGGCCATGGTGCCGGCGGTCATCCCGATGCTGCTCTTGATGATCCCGGCGATGCTGACCGCGCTCGCGGTGGTGCGCGAGAAGGAGCTGGGCTCGATCATCAATCTCTATGTCACCCCGGTCACCCGCAGTGAGTTCCTGCTCGGCAAGCAGCTCCCGTACATAGTGCTGGCGATGCTCAACTTCGCGCTGTTGACGCTGCTGGCGGTCACCGTCTTCGGGGTGCCGCTGAAGGGCAGCCTGCTGGCGCTGACGGCCGCGGCGCTGCTCTTCGTCACCTTCTCGACCGGCTTCGGGCTCTTCGCCTCAACCTTCACGCGCAGCCAGATCGCGGCCCTATTCGTGACCATCATCGGCACCATCATCCCGGCCATCCAGTTCTCCGGCATGTTGAATCCGGTGTCCTCGCTGGAAGGCGTGGGGTATCTCATCGGACAGGTCTATCCGGCCGCGCACTTCCTGACCATCACGCGCGGCGTCTTCAACAAGGCGCTGGGCTTCACCGGCCTCGAGGCCTCCTTCTGGCCGCTCGCGCTGGCGGTGCCGGTGATCCTGACCCTGTCGATCCTGCTGTTGAAGAAGCAGGAGCGCTGAGGATGCCGCATCTCGCCAACATCTATCGGCTGGGCATCAAAGAGCTCTGGAGCCTCGCGCGCGACCCCATGATGCTCGTCCTCATCGCCTACACCTTCACCGTGTCCATCTATGTGGCAGCCACGGCGATGCCGGAGACCCTGCACAAGGCGCCGATCGCCATCGTCGATGAGGACGCCTCACCACTGTCGGCGCGCATCGCCAGCGCCTTCTATCCGCCACGCTTCGATCCGCCAGCGATGATCAGCCTGTCCGCGATCGACGCCGGTATGGACGCCGGAACCTATACCTTCGTGCTGGACATCCCGCCGGACTTCCAACGCGATGTGCTGGCCGGGCGCGCGCCCACCATTCAGCTCAATGTCGACGCCACGCGCATGAGCCAGGCCTTCACCGGCAGCAGCTTCGTCCAGCAGATCGTTCTGGGCGAGGTCACGACGTTCATGCAGGGCCATCGCGGCAGTGTCGCGTTGCCGGTGGAACTGGCCCTGCGCAACCGCTTCAATCCCAACCTGGAACAGTCCTGGTTCGGCGCACTGATGGAGCTCATCAACAACGTCACCCTGCTCTCGATCATCCTGACCGGCGCGGCGCTGATCCGCGAGCGCGAGCACGGCACCATCGAGCACCTGCTGGCGATGCCCGTCACGCCCGCCGAGATCATGCTGGCCAAGGTCTGGTCGATGGGGCTGGTGGTGCTGCTGGCCGCCGGCGTGGCGATGGTGTTCGTCGTGCAGGGCCTACTGCGCATCCCGATCGAAGGCTCGCTCGCGCTCTTTCTGGTCGCCGCCGCGCTGCATCTCTTCGCCACCACCTCGCTCGGCATCTTCATGGCCACGCTGGCGCGCTCGATGCCGCAATTCGGGATGCTCGCGGTGCTCATCCTGCTGCCGCTGCAACTGCTCTCCGGCAACGCCACCCCGCGCGAGAGCATGCCGGAACTGGTGCAGGACGTGATGCTGGCCGCGCCGACCACACACTTCGTCACCGCCGCCCAGGCCATTCTCTATCGCGGCGCGGACCTCGAGGTGGTCTGGCCGCCGTTCCTCGCGCTGGCCGCCATCGGCGCGGTGTTCTTCGGCATCGCGCTCAGTCGCTTTCGCCGGACCATCAGCGCGATGGCCTAGAACGTGCCGGCTGCAACGGGTCAGTCCGAGCGACTTGCATGAGCCGCCTCGGCCAGCACCCGCGCGGCCCATTGGTTGAGGCTGGTGCGGCTACGCTTGGCAGCCTTGAGCGCGGCGGCATGAATGGCCGGATCGACACGTAGCATCAACCGGCCCGAGGCGGGCTTATCCGGCTCTTGGTCGAGCTTGGCGCAGGCTTCGAGGTAACTGTCGATCGATTCGCGAAAGGCTTGCTCGAACTCACTCACCGATTCGCCATGAAAGCCAATGATGTCGTCGATGCCGAGTACGCGTCCGACTATGATCTTGTCGTCCGGGTCGAAGGTCATGCTGGCCTGATAACCGCGATACTGCATCAGGTTGGTTGCACTCATGGAGTCACACCGAGTTGTTGGAGGTATTCGCGCACCTGCTTGACGCGGTATTTCAGCGCCTCTTTGCGCGGATGCGGCCGATGAAAGTTGGCTTTACGGCCTGCTTTCTCGAAGGTGACCGCCGATCCGCTGCCTTCGATTACCAGGCAGCCGACGGCGATCAGCAGCGCTTCGATCCTCGACCACTCCAGATTGCCGTTGACGGGCTCGGAGAAGATCGTCTCAAGGGTCTTGCGGTGCTTGCTGTTCATGGACGAAACGATAGCAGAAAATAGAACATCTGCAATCAGTCGATGGGAGCGGCCATGCTAGGCCTAACCTTCGACGCCTGCACTCCGCACCGTGCGTGTTGAAGCCTTTGAAACCCTAGGTTCTGTAGCGCACAGACCGGAGCGGCGGACATGGTGTCTTCTAAGCAGCCGCCCCCTTCAGGAATCAGCGCATGACCACGGCAACCCACACCCTCGACCCCGAACAATTGCGCAAGCTCGACGCCTGGTGGCGCGCGGCGAATTATCTCTCGGTCGGTCAGATCTATCTCTACGACAATCCGCTGCTGAAAGCGCCGCTGGCGCTGTCGCACATCAAACCGCGCCTGCTCGGTCATTGGGGTACGACGCCGGGATTGAGCTTCATCTACGCGCATCTCAACCGTGTTATCAGAGACTGCGACCTGAGTTGCATCTATGTCGCCGGACCGGGTCACGGCGGACCGGCGATGGTGGCGAATGCCTATCTGGAAGGCACCTACAGCGAGGTCTATCCGAACATCTCCCAGGATGAGGACGGGATGCGGCGGCTGTTCAAGCAGTTCTCCTTTCCCGGCGGCATCCCCAGCCATGTCGCGCCCGAAACGCCGGGGTCGATCAACGAGGGCGGCGAGCTGGGCTATGCGTTGTCGCATGCCTATGGCGCGGCCTTCGACAATCCTGATTTGATTGTGGCCTGCGTGGTTGGCGATGGCGAGGCGGAGACCGGTCCGCTGGCGACGAGTTGGCACTCGAACAAGTTCCTCAACCCGATCCACGACGGCGCCGTGCTGCCGATCCTGCACCTGAACGGCTACAAGATCGCCGGCCCCACGGTGCTGGCGCGCATCCCGCGCGAGGAGCTAGAGGCGCTGTTCATCGGCTATGGCTACGCGCCCTATGTCGTCGAGGGCGATGATCCGATGACGATGCATCAGCTCATGGCCGCCACGCTCGACACCGTGGTCGCCGAGATCCAGCGCATCCAGAATGATGCGCGTGCCTTCGGTTTCGAGACCCGTCCGCGCTGGCCCATGATCATCCTGCGCTCGCCCAAGGGCTGGACCGGGCCGGAGAGCGTCGATGGCAAGGCGACCGAGGGGACCTTCCGCTCGCATCAGGTGCCGATGGCCGACATGACGCACCCAGGGCATCTGGAGATCCTCGAGGACTGGCTGAAGAGCTATCGCCCGGAGGAATTGTTCGACGCCAGCGGCCGACTCAACGCGGACATCGCCGCCCTCGCCCCACGAGGTGAGCGGCGCATGAGCGCCAATCCGCACGCCAACGGCGGGCTGTTGCTGCGCGCGCTGCGAATGCCAAATTTCCGCGATCATGCGGTGGACGTGCCACAACCGGGATGCGTCGACGCCGAGGCGACCCGCGTCCAGGGCCGCTTCATTCGCGATGTCATCCAGCTCAATCCGCAGACCTTTCGCGTCTTCAGCCCGGATGAGACGGCATCGAACCGCTGGGACGCGGTGTTCGAGGTCACGGATCGCTGTTCAGTCGCAGAGGTCCTCACCGGCGACGAGCACGTCGGACCCGATGGCCGGGTGATGGAGATGCTGAGCGAGCATCAGTGCGAGGGCTGGCTCGAAGGCTATCTGCTCACCGGCCGTCACGGCTTCTTCTCCTGCTACGAGGCCTTCATCCATATCATCGACTCGATGTTCAACCAGCACGCCAAGTGGCTCAAGGTGTGCAACGACATCCCTTGGCGGCGACCGATTGCCTCGCTCAACTATCTGCTGTCGTCGCATGTCTGGCGGCAGGATCACAACGGCTTCAGCCATCAAGACCCCGGCTTCATCGACCACGTCATCAACAAGAAGGCGGCAGTCATCCGGGTCTATCTGCCGCCCGATGCCAACACCCTGCTGTCAGTCACCGATCACTGTCTGCGCAGTCGCAACTACGTCAATGTCATCGTCGCCGGCAAACAGTCATCGCCCCAGTGGCTGGACATGGACGCTGCCATCAAGCACTGCACCGCCGGCATCGGCATCTGGCCCTGGGCCAGTAACGACCAGGACGGCGAGCCGGAGGTGGTGATGGCCTGCGCCGGTGATGTGCCAACGCTCGAGACCTTGGCCGCCGTCACCCTGCTGCATGAGCATGTGCCTGACCTGAAGATCCGGGTGATCAACGTCGTCGACCTGATGAAGCTGCAGCCGCCCGCCGAACATCCGCATGGCTTGAGCGATGCGGAGTTCGACCTGCTGTTCACCACCGACAAGCCGATCATCTTCGCCTATCACGGCTATCCCTGGCTGATCCACCGGCTGACCTATCGCCGCACCAACCACCATAATCTGCATGTGCGCGGCTACAAGGAAGAGGGCACCACCTCGACACCCTTCGATACCGTGGTCAAGAACGATCTGGACCGCTTCGATCTGGTCGCCGATGTCATCGACCGCGTGCCACGGCTTGGCCCCCGGGCCGCCTACGCCAAGCAGGCGATTCGCGACAAGCTCATCGAGCACAAGCACTACATCGCCGAGCATGGTGAGGACATGCCGGAGATCCGGGATTGGACCTGGGATTAACCTGATTTTCCAAAAAACGCTTCCCTTTCGAATGCTTATCCTCGGGGATAGCACTTCGGAATGATGCTCTCCAGAGTGGTGATTGCCTTGGCCGCACTAACGATCATGGCGCGGTGCCACCCCGGAAAATGAATCTCACACGATTCATTTTCCGGGGTGGCTGGCGGAGAGCAGGTACATGAGAGCCTTGAGCGTCATCGCGACGCTCGGGTAGATGTTGTCTTAACAAGTCTTTACATCTCTTCGTACTTGTCTGATGTAGGCTGCAGTTCAAGGTTTGGGGTTGTTCGACCCCCCGTCCGTTTTCAACCCTAGATCAAGAGCATTCACATGAATCAGCCACAGCTTTTACAAGCCTCGAACTCAGTCCAGGCCATTGTCATCGATGAGCTGACAGCCGCCGTTGTACCTGTTCTGCAACGCAGGCTACGCGATGCGCTCACGACGAACGGCGCCAACCTGGTTGTCGATTTGGAACAGATTCAGGTCATCGACGCTGCTGGCATCGGCTTGTTGATCGCAGCAAAAAACAGCGTCGCAGAGCAACAGGGTCAGCTTCGCCTGATCAACGTCCCCGTCCCAGTCTACAATCTGCTCAAGACCATGCGCTTGGCTGGCTGTCTCAACGCCGAGCCTGCTAGCAACGACTCAGACGAGGATCTCGATCGCTACTTTGAGGAAGCTCAAGCCGCTTGAACGATGGCCTGGCTCAGGGAGACTAAAGCGCAGGCAGACTCACGAGAGCCAGCGGGCCTCAAGCCCCTAGAGCGCGCCCGCTACTGATAGGCGGCACATAGGACTGTTTGCGACGCGTCACTTCGCCAGCCATCCAGGCACTCTATCATTGCGACTCCTCCGCGCCCCCTCCGCGGCAACGATCGCACTTAGGGGACTAACGCAGGACCAGCCGTAAACCGAGAACCAGACGATGGATGAGCTGCTACAAGAGTTCATTAACGAGGCGCAGGAGCATCTTGCCACCATTGAGGAAGATCTCCTCACCATCGAGGAAGATGGCGCCAGCGCGGACAAGGAACTGATCAACAAGGTCTTGCGCGCAGCCCACTCGATCAAGGGCGGTAGCGGCTTTTTCGGCCTGGTCCAGGTGAAGGAGTTAGCGCACGTAGCCGAGACCGTCCTGGACATGATGCGCAGCGATAAGATGACGCCCAATGCGGAAGTCATCAATCTGTTGCTGAATGCCTTCGATACACTGCGCACGATGCTCGATGATCCGGCCAGCAGCGAACAGGCCGACAATACGGCGTTGTTGCAGAGCCTGAACGACCTGGCCTCATCCTATCTGCCCCAAGCGCAAAAGGCCTCGCTCAACGAGGATCAGATCCTCGACTCGCCGCTCGGTCCGGTCAGCTTACCCAAGGTCGATGTGGACCGGGTGATCCGCGACGCCCATTCCATCTATCTGGTGGAGTTCGACCTTGCGCAGGATATCGAAGGCAAGGGCAGCGACATCTTCCACTTTTTCGACAGCCTGTGGGACAGTGCTGAGCTGCTCGACTGCATCGTCAATACCCAAGTCGTCGGCACCTTGGAGCATGACCTGGACCGCCCCCTACCCTTGCAGTTGGTGATCGCAACCCCGCTCGAGAAAGCGACGATCAGCCACCTCTTTGCGGACATCGACCTGAGCCGCATCCATCCGCTGCTTGGGCCAGAACTGGAGCCAAAGCCGGAGCCAGAGCCGGAGAGAGCACCCTCCGCCCAAGCGCTCACTGATCCCGCTCCCACCGCGCTCGCGCAACCTGCCGCGAAGTGCCCTCCGGTGGCGACATCCGAGCGGGCAGCGACATCCGAGCAGGCGGCAAAGCCAGAGCCAACGGCGGATGCCGAGCGCTCCAAAGCGACCACGGACGATACCCTTAGGGTCAGCGTCAAGCTCTTGGAAGACCTGATGAATCTGGCCGGCGAATTGGTGCTGAGCCGCAACCAGCTCCGCACTGCGGTGGCGATGGATGACCGCCTGTTGTTATCGAGCGTGGATCAACGCATCAACCAGATCACCGCCGAGCTCCAGGATGTGATCATGCAGACCCGGCTGCAGCCGATGGGGAATGTCTTCGCCCGCTTTCCTCGGGTGGTGCGGGATCTCTCGCAGACGCTCGGCAAACAGGTCGATCTGCAGATCATCGGCAAGGAGGTGGCCCTGGACAAGACCCTGATCGAGGGACTATCCGATCCCCTGACGCACATGCTGCGCAACGCGGTTGACCACGGCTTGGAGACCGAGCCAGAGCGCCGCAGCAAGGGCAAGCCACCGATGGGTCAGCTGCGCATCGAGGCACGCTACGAGGCCGGTCAAGCCATCGTCGAGATCGCCGACGACGGCAAAGGTCTCGACCCCGATGCACTCGCCGACTCAGCGGTGCGCAAAGGACTAATTGCCCAAGAAAGCGTCCAGGGCATGTCGATGCCAGACAAGCAGGCCTTGATCTTCCTGCCCGGCTTTTCAACCGCTGAGCAGGTCACCGATGTCTCCGGTCGCGGCGTTGGCATGGATGTGGTCAAGACCAACCTCGACCGACTCGGCGGGCAGGTCGAGATCCACTCCGAGCTTGGCCAGGGCACCACCTTTCGCATCAAGCTGCCCCTCACCCTCGCGATCATCCCCTCGCTGATCGTCTCGGTGGAGCAAGAGCGCTTCGCCATCCCGCAGGCCAATATCGAAGAATTGCTGCGCCTGCGCCCGGAAGAGGTCAGTAAGCGCCTGGAGATCGTCGGTGATCGCGAGGTCTTGCTGCTCCGCGATCGCGTCCTGCCGCTGATTCGGTTCACCGATGTGCTGGGTATCCTGCCGACCTATCAGGTTCCAGGCAGCGATCAGCGCGAGATCGATCGACGCATCCGCATCGCTGATCGACGCGCGCCGAAGCTGAGACTCGATCAACCTGTCTCCGCACAGCCTGCGAAGAGCAGCGCACTGACCGAGACCCAAGCGCTGCAAGCGGATCAGGTGGTCCCCCGCCAGGGCATCGAGCGGCGGCGCGCAGCGGCCTCCGCGGTTGAAATCGCCATCGTCACGACCGGGACCCTGTCCTATGCCCTTGCCGTCGGCGCCTTCCACGACACCGAAGAGGTCGTGGTCAAACCGCTAGGCCGACGCTTGAAGCATCTGCACGAATACTCCGGGGCCACCATTCTCGGCGACGGCACGGTGGCGCTGATCCTGGACATCGCTGGCCTTTCGAGCAAGGCCGGCGTCACCTCCGTCTCGGGCTCGATGCGCGCCGCTCAGTTGGCAGCCCAGGCCGAGAACCGGCGCTTGCGCGATGTGTATTGGCTGCTCCTGTTTCACAATGCACCGGATCAGCCCTGTGCCCTGCCGCTCGACACGGTACAGCGTATCGAGCGCATTCGCCCCGAGCAGGTCCAGCACTTCGGCAATCGTCGAACCATGCACTATCGTGGTGGCTCCCTGCCCTTGGTGGCCATTGCCGATGTCACCGGCTCCGGCTCGATCGAGGCATCCTCTGATCTCGTGGTCTTGGTCTCGAGCGTCGCGGGCCGCGAGGTCGGCCTGCTCGGGACACTGCCGGTCGACGTGGTGCAAAGTGAGGCCGCGATCGATCAGCGGACACACCGGCAGCCTGGCATCACCGGCTCGACCATCTTCCAAGATCGAACCGTCTTTATCGCCGACATGCACGAACTGGTCACCGCAGTCCATCCCGACTGGCATGAGGCTGCAGGCGAAGACACGCAGGAACAGGTTGGCGAGGGCGTCAACGTGCTTCTCGCAGAGGATTCCGACTTCTTCCGCGCGCAGATGAAAAAATTCCTTGAGGAGTCCGGCTACAACGTCTGGGACGCACCCGACGGCGAAGCGGCTTGGTCGCTCTTGTTAGACAAACTCGACGCTGTACGCGTGGTAATCACGGATATCGAAATGCCACGCTTAAATGGCTTTGAGCTCGCCAGCCGCATTCGTAACGATAGCCGCACCGCAGCTCTGCCGATCATTGCAGTGACCTCATTAGCGGGTAACGAAGACCTTGCACGCGCTAAAGCCTCAGGTATCGAGCACTATCAAATCAAGCTCGACCGAGAGCAACTGCTAGCCCAGGTCAGGCAGCTCAGCCAATAGGCTGCGATCCACATCATCATCTTATTCACTAAAACACCGAAACACCATCAAGGCAGCACTACCGATGATTGGCCTCAACAACATTAGCATCAATGCCAAACTGCTTACCGGCTTTCTGTTTGTCGCCGCGGTGACCATGATCGTCGGTGGCGTCGGGATCTATGGCAAGAACCAGATCCAACAAAGTCTGAGTTATGTCGTGGACGTCCGCATCCCTGATCTTGAAGCCTTATCCCAGCTCAATGCTCAACGCATGAGCATCCGCGCTCAAACCCTGGACGTTTGGATCGATGAAAATGCTGAGCAGCAAGTTGCCCTGAACTCTTACAGGCGTATTCAGCAAGAGCGTAATGAGAGCTGGACGCTTGTGGATTCGGCATGGGAGCGATTGCAACAGACCCCGCGCGTGACTGAGCATACTCAGCAACTCATGGAGGAGTTAAAAGTCACCTATCAGGCTTGGCGTGATCACTACCAAGAGCTTGACCGCTATCTCGCGGGCTTTGTCAATAGCAATAACGATCTGCAACGCGCATCGCTTTATCGTCAGTACCGTACCGCAGTCGACCGCATGATCCCTACATCGGAGCGGCTTGGCGCGCTGTTCGAGCAGGTGATCGCCGCGGAAGACGAGCACTTTTCCGAGATGACAAAGGCTTCGGTTGCTTTAGCGAAGCGGCTCGAGCTGGTCATGCTCGTCGTCACCGTGATTGGCGTCTTGTTGGCCATTGCCCTGGGGCTGCTGCTCAATCGTCACATCTCTGGCCCAATGAAGCGAATCTCTTCCCTGCTCGCAACCATGGCGGAAGGTAATTTTTCCGTTGCAGCGGACAGCAACGATGTTCGCCGTGGCGATGAGCTGGGAGATTTAGCGAAAGCCGCCGCGACCTTGATCGCCAACATCCGCCAGATCATTAGTGACATCACCGGCAACGCGCAAACAGTGGCGTCCTCGGCAACGGAGCTGGCCAGCATCAGTACCCAGTCTGAACAAAGCGTGCAAGAGCTATCGAGCAGAACCAACACGGTAGCTGCCGCCGCTGAGGAGGCCAGCGCCAACACGGCTTCGGTCGCCGCCGCGATGCAGCAGGCGACAGCCAGTCTCTCGTCAGTGGCCAGTGCGACCGAAGAGATGAGCGCGACCATTGGCGAGATCGCCTCCAGCTCGGAGAAGGCGCGCTCCATCAGCACACAAGCCGGCACTCAGGCCAGCCAAGTCTCACAACTGATGCACAAGCTCGGCGATGCCGCGCAAGAGATTGGGCAGGTGACCGAGACCATCACCGATATCTCATCGCAGACCAATCTCCTAGCGCTGAATGCCACCATCGAGGCCGCTCGCGCCGGCTCTGCTGGCAAAGGCTTTGCCGTCGTCGCCAATGAGATCAAGGAACTCGCAAAGCAGACCGCAACCGCAACCGAGGACATCAAGCTCAAGATCAGTGGCGTCCAGAACAGCGCCGGCAGCGTGATCACCGACATTGAGCAGATCACCGGCGTGATTGGTGAGATCGGTCATATCGTATCTAGCATCGCCTCGGCGATCGAGCAACAGGCAACGGTCACCCAGGACGTCGCGGGCAATATCGCCCAAACCTCAGAAGGCGTGCGCATGGCCAATGATCAGGTGGGTGAAATCTCGACCGTCTCCGGATCGATTGCCCGTGATCTGGCAGCAGTGACCATCGCCACCGACGAGATCCGCACCGGCGGTGAGCAGGTCAGCGCGAGCTCGGCAGAATTGTCGCGCTTAGCGGAAGAGCTGCAGAGCATGGTGAGAAAGTTCTCGATGTAATGCGACCCCTGGTTTAGCGGGTGCTTTTACCGGACGCTTTTGCCGTGCATTTTTACCGGATAATTTCGCCGGATACCCTGACCAGATTGATGAGAACCGCCACGCCTCGAAGGCTATGCCCATGAACGCATCCAACCCACTAAAAGAAAAAGAATTAGTCACTGCGTTCCGACTCTGTGGCGGGCTGTTTGCCATCAATGCCCAACTGGTGCAGGAGGTGATTCGGGTTGGAGAGCTGACGCAAGTCTATGGGGCACCCGACGAGGTAGTTGGCATCCGTAATTTGCGCGGGCGCATCGTCACGGTGATTGACGCCGCGGCTCACCTCGATATTGGTCGCGTTGAGATCAGCCCGGAGGCTCGGTTATTAATCATTGAGCACCAGCAGGAGCACTATGGTTTTCTCGTCGATCAAGTCATCGAGGCCCTCAACCTAGACCAGGATCAGGTTGAGCCAGTCCCAAGTAGCCTCGAGCCGTCGCTGCGCTCCCGCCTGCTCGGGATCTGGCGCCACGGGGACGATTTGACAGCGATCCTTGATCCAGAGGTGCTGTTCAGATGGCCAGAGAAACAATGAACGTCCTGGTGGTCGATGACTCCAGCCTATTCCGCCGAGTCATTACCGAGGCGCTGAAGACATTCCCAGAGGTTGAGACCATCAGTCAAGCGCCCAATGGACGCCAGGCCTTGCTGAAACTGCAAGCGCTGCAGCCAGATCTAATGACGCTGGATATGGAAATGCCAGAAATAGATGGCTTAGCGGTACTGGAAGCGCTGAAGAAGCTGCCGAATCCGCCGATCGTCATCGTCTTGAGCACCCTGACCCACAAAGGCGGCCACCTGGCCATCAAGGCGATGCAACTGGGTGCGTTTGACTTTATCACCAAGCCGAGCGCAACCAACGCTGAGCAGAGCCTGAACCTTCTGCGAGAAGAGCTTGCCCCGCGCTTGAAGGCGCTCCGGGTGCGCGTCAACGTGCGCCAGATCCTCCGCGCGCAGCCGCAACGGCCGCCATCGAGCCCGCCCAGTCCAAGCGCAACGGCCGCCAAACCGCCAACAGCGAGCGCAGGTCTGCCACCAATTGGTCCGACGACCAAGAGCACCGACTTAGCGGCACCCCCCCACTCAGCACTGCAGCCTGAGGGAGTGCCAGCCTCGGCTCGCCAGGTCCGATTGCCCCCGCCCGAGATGGTCTTGATTGGTGTCTCCACCGGCGGGCCGAATGCCCTTGATTGTTTGATTCCGGCATTGCCCGCGGCGCTCGAGGTGCCGGTCCTGATCGTGCAGCACATGCCGCCCATCTTTACCAAATCATTAGCCGAGCATCTGGGTGAGCGCAGTGCGCTCAAGGTCTACGAGGCCGAGCATGACAGTGTCGCTGAGCCGGGCTCCGTCTATATCGCCCCAGGCGGGCGCCACATGAAACTTGCGCGTTCAGAACAGGGGCAGAAGATCATCCAAATCACCGATGCAGCGCCGGAAAATCATTGTCGGCCTTCGGTCGACTATCTGTTTCGCTCGGCCGCCAATCACTTCCCCGGCCGAGCCATCGCCTTGATCCTGACCGGAATGGGCAGTGATGGCACCCTAGGCCTCCGCCTATTGAAACGCCACGGCTGCTTTGTCATCGCACAAGACGAAGCCAGCTGTGTGGTCTATGGCATGCCCAAGGTCGCGATCGAGGCCGGGGTGGTGGATAGCGTGTTACCCCTCGACGCCATTGCTGATCGTGTGGTCGCCCGCGTCTCTGGGCGCGATCGGTGACCGTTCCGCCCCTCCAGGAGGATGAGCGATCCGCGTGGAGTAGCTTTATTGCCAGCCTATGCGGCGTGCGGCTGGATGCCAGCAAAGGCTATCTGATCGAGTCTCGTTTGGGTGCCTTGTTGCGCGAGACCCAATCGGGCGGATGGCGAGAACTCCTGCAGAAGATCAAGGCCGATCCGACCCGACAGCTGCAGGCCAAGGTCATCAGCGCCATCACCACCAACGAGACCTCGTTCTTCCGCGACCAGGCGCCGTTTCAGCTCTTGCGCCACAAACTGCTCCCGGAGCTGATCGATCGGCGCAACCGAGAGCGTATCAAGCCAGTCCCAATCCGGATTCTCAGCGCCGCCTGTTCGACCGGCCAGGAGGTCTACACGACCGCGATCGTCCTCAAAGAGGTGATCGGAGACCTCAGCGGCTATGACATTCGCATCCTCGGGCTCGACGTGTCTCAGGAGGCCATCGCCGCGGCCAGCTACGCGCATTACACACAGCTCGAGCTGACCCGAGGGATCTCGCCACTGCAGCTCAGCCGCTATTTTGAGCCAGCAGGGTCGCAATGGAAGGTGCGTGACGAATTGCGCGCAATGGCCACCTTCCGTCAAGCCAACCTGCTCGAGCCGATCGCGATCCCGGGCCGTTTCGACATCATCTTTTGTCGCAACGTCGCCATCTACTTCGACGAGCCGAACAAGATCCGCCTCTTCAAGGCCCTCGGCCGACTCCTCGCACCAGAGGGTGCGCTGCTCATCGGCAGCACCGAGTCGATCTCCGGCCTCTGTCCAGAATGGGAGCCACAACGCTATCTGCGCACGCTCTATTACACCAAGAAACGCTAAATCGAGGCAGGCCGGTTACGGCCAGCTCGCAGCCAATGTCTATCAGTCGTGCAGCCACGCGGCGACTCAACTGCCGTCTCTCGGTGGAGCGATCGTGCTGGGCCAATCAGCGGTTGCGCGGGATGAGATGTTTTGCTGAATCGCATCTTTCAGGGTACTAAACTCGATCGGCTTGCGCAGGATGAGGGTCGGCTCGCCCCAGTGATTAAGCGGCGAATCCCAGAGCGCCTGTTGGCCGGTCATCAAGATCACCGGTAGTGTTGGATACTGCCTGACCAAGCGCGCGTGCAGCTCCAGTCCGTCCATCACCGGCATCGCAATATCAGAGAGCACCAGGTCGACGGGCGTCTTCATCTGCGCCAATCGCTCAAGGGCCGCCTGGCCCTGCTCCGCGGTCTCGACCTCGATGCCGTTGACCCGCAAAACCCGTGATAACGCATCTCGCACGCGACGATCATCTTCGACCAATAGGATGTGCAGCCTATCCTTGTCTAACGGCGCTGCCTGGACGTCAGGGATGTCCGATTGCTCGATCAGCTCGCTCACGACCGACTGGCTCAAAACCGGCTCGCTCGCGGCTGGCTGGCTGGCATCTGGCTGGCTCGAGAGAGCATCCTTTGAGGGATTCTCAGCGCGAATCACCTCGCTCAATTCCAGCGCATGAATGCGAGGCTTCACGGTCGCTGGCTCAGTGGGCGGGGCCGCTGCTGGTGCATCGGCAGGCAGCAAGAGCCGGAAGCAACTGCCGGCACCGAGCTCAGAGTCGACGTTAAGGGCTGATTGGGTCCTTAACACGAATTCACGCACCATGAACAAACCAAAGCCATGCCCCCGACTCTTGGTCTTCGTGGTAAACAACGGCCGAAAGATTTTGCTGAGCAACTCCGGTGACAGGCCCGTGCCGTTGTCGCAGACCTGAATCTCAACACAATCCTGCGTCGGCAAGTCGCCAATGATCAGCGGAGTCTCCGCATCGCAGCGCCGGGGCCGGGCCGTTATCGTCAAGGTGCCTTCTTCATGGATGGCATCACGGGCATTCAACGAGAGGTTTAGCAGTGCCGATTGCAAAAATGCGCGGTTACTCAAGGCCTGCAATCCGGGCTTGAGGTCTAGCGCAAGGCGGATACGCGCAGGCAACACCTGCTCGATGATCTGCGCCAGCTCGGCGATCGTTTCCGTGATATCGAGCAGTTCAAGGGGAATCTTGCCGGAACTGCTCATTGTCAACATGCCAGAGGTGATGACCTTGGCTTGCCCTAAGGCACTGAGCGTCTCCGCAATAACTTGCTCGATCTCCGGGTCAGCATCCTGCTGATCCTCTAAGGCACTCGCAACGTAGAAGAGATTGGCGTCGATCACACCGAGCAGGTTGTTGAAGTCATGTGAGACGCCGCTGGCCAGGTGGCCAATGGTCTCGCGCTCCCGTGCTTCAACCAGATTCTCCTGCAGGTGCTGGCGATAGCGCACCGCGGCAATGCGCTGGGCCATCAGGCGTAACAACTGGCTCTGTCCAAGATCGAGCTGAGCAATCGCCGCGCTGCCATCAAGACTGCCATCGAGACTGAGTAATAGGCGCTCTGGATGACCGTCCGGCGTGAGTGAATCCAGCATCAAGCCGACCATGACCCGGTCATCCTGCTCCGTCGTCTGTCGCGCCTTCCTCGCATCGCTTCCTGAGATCAGTACTGGGCTGCCCAATTCGGCCTCGGCCTTGGCGACCAAGGCCTGCGGCAAGGCCGTCATCAGTGGATCATCGTCCTGAGAAACCCACAACAGGGGCTGATCGCTGCGACCATCATCGCCGATCAGCCAGACCGCGGCCTCCTGCAGTCTGAGGATACGACGTGCCATCCGGAGCACTGACTCGATCTGGTCCATATAGGGCTGTGACAGATTGACCACATCGATCATGTGCTCAAGCTGTTCAGCATAATCCGACAGCTCTTGCTCGGCCACACGCTGGCGATTGCGGGCGTCATGCAGCTCAGTAACGTTCTCGAGGATAGCCAACGCCAAGGGTTCGGCATCCAGGGTCGAGGATAACAGCGAGAGCCTCAGATCACCCCACAGCATGCTGCCGTCGCTACGCCAGTAGCGGCTAGTGAAGCGATAAGCCGGTTGTTCGGCGGCAAACAAGCCCTGAAACGCACCCAGCATCTCGCGCAGATCATCGGGGTGGGTAAAGGCGTCAAATCGCATCTGCATCCGGACCTCGGCCTTGGTACCAAGGAGCTGCAGCAAGGCCTGATTGACCAGTAGCGGACGACGATCTTGACCAACCAGCGCAATACCCAAAGGGGAATGTTCAAAGATCGCGCTCAGGCGCGCCTCGCTTTGGGCCACTCGCTGCAGCGCGCGTTGGCGCTCAGTGACGTCCCTTGTCGTGCCGCGATAGCCAAGCAGTTGACCATCATCGCCGAGCACAGGTGCACCGTCGATTGCCAGCCACAAGCGCTCGCCCGCCTCAGTTTGAAATGGCACGATGAGGTCTTCGAGCAGTTGTTGACGAGCCATGAGGTTGGCCAACTCGGCGTTGCGCTCCACCGCCTTATGCTGGCCCAGATAGTCGCTGTAATGACGCCCCAACAGCGCTGCAGGAGGATCACCGAGCACGGCCTCAGAGACATCGCTCACATAGGTAAACCGCCCCTGGGCGTCGACCTCCCAAGCGATCGTCCGGCTCTGCCGGGCAAGGGTGTCATAGCGCACATTGCTCTGGCGCAGCGCCCCCAGTGAGCGCGTGCGTTGTTCGCTCGCGACCAGGATGTTGGCGAACAGCTGCAGGAATTGCGTCTCGACGGTGCTCCATTGACGCGGCTGCCGCACCATCTCGACGCCAACAAATCCGAACAGCTGCCCCTCGAGCTGCAACGGCACCAAGACCAGGGCACAGGCCGTCTGCGCCTCATTTTTTTGCCGCTCCTTGACCCAAACGCTGGCGCCGAATTCAGCCACATCAGCAATCACTACCGGCTCACCGACGGCAAGCTGCGCGAGCATCATCGGTAGCTTGTCTGTGGCTTGACCTGCGTACTGCTGCAGCATCGGGGCAACGCCCTCAGCCGTGCACTCGAGGATCTTATCCACCTCGAGACCATCCGCACTGAACGCGAACAGGTAACTGCGGTCGGCACCGATGAAATCACCCACCCGCGCTAGCGCCTGCTCGGTATTGGCATGATTGGACTCATCGGACTCGCTGACAAAGCCGGTCGCCAGCGCCAGCAGTTCACTGACCATGGCCTCACGGCCGGCAAGCGCGGCCTCTGCCTGCTTACGCGCGGTGACATCGCGACCCACCCCAGTGATCGCCACCACATCGCCCTGGGCATCGCGAATCGCGGTGCTCGACCATTGCAGCCAGCGCCAACCATTCACGGTCTTCTCGCGCTGCTCGATGTTGTGGGTGTACGGCGGGACAAGCAGGCGTTCAATCTCTGCCGATGCGGTACTGCGGTCGTCAGGATGCACGAGCGGCAAGAAGCTATGGCCAAGCAGCTCATCCTCGCTATACCCGAAGGTGCGGCAATACGACGGACTCACAAATTCGAAGCGCCCCTGCAGATCGATGCGCACGATCAAGTCTTCGACATTCTCGACCATCAGCCGATAGCGTTCTTCTTGCCGGCGCAGCGAGTTCTCACTGTCACGCAAGCGCTCTAGGGTTTCGATCGCATCGGTCACATCCTGCTGCACCCCGATGTAATGCGTAACCTGTCCCTCATGGTCGCGCATCGGAGACAGATGCAGCGAGTTCCAGAACCGACTCCCATCCTTGCGGTAATTGCGCAAGATCACGCTGCAGGCGCCGCCATTACGCAGCGCATCACGCATCTGCTTGCGCGCCTCTTGCGAGCGATCCGCACCTTGCAGGAAGCGGCAATTGTTCCCGATGGTCTCAGCGGCGGTGTAGCCGGTCATGGCCTCGAACCCAGAATTGACGTAGCTCACCAGATCGTCGCCGTTGACACGCTCGGTGATCAGCACCCCTGTCTGCGCCTGCGACAGGGCCTCGATCAGCACCTGGTGCTTGTAGCGCAATTGCAGTGCGTCGAAGGCGACACCGGCAAGCCGAGCGGCAACCTCCATCACATCGTGGGCAAAGGCGGCATCGATCGCATCCTGCTGATGTCTGGCACCCTGCTCCTCGAGCGCGATCAGGACCCTGGTATGACCGGCTATCGGCAACACCCGTCCCTGTAGCACAAGGGCCCCAAGCTGCGCAGAAGGACCTGCAGTCGAGGCAGTCGCTGCAGCTCCGATGTTTGTCACCTCCACTGGACAGCACTCAGAGGTGCGCAGCGCTTGCTCACAGCAGGTGATGAACGTGGGATTGGCGGCGATGTGAGTCAGATCGACGCCAGCGACCGAGGTTCGCGCAGGTCGCATCGATTTGAGCTCACCATTGGGTGACTGCCTCAGCAGCAGACAGGCGTAGCCGGGCAACACCCTCTCCAGCTCGACAGCCAGCGACTCACTAAACCCGACCTCATCAGCCTGTTGCTCAATCAGCTCGGCGAGCAACTTGGCTTGCAAACTGGCAATCGCCTGCTGCTGGCTCTGGCGCTGTTTCTCTTGCTCGAGCTGCTGAAAGCTTGTGCGCAGGGAGAGCGCCATCCCGGCAATGGACTCGGCCAGCTCATCGGCCTCGCGGATGGGCGTCTTGCTCAAGCGCCCAATCGGCTCTGTACCGGCAATGACCTCTGGCAGATGCTGGGTCGACGCGATCAGCTGGTGCAACGGCCGCGTTAGCCAGGCGCTGAGCCAGCGGGCGATGGCGATCGCGAACAACGCCAACGCAAGCAAAACCGAGAACAGCTCCAACAGCCGTTGCTGGACCTGGTCACGTAATGGTGAGGCAAACGCGGCAGGATCGAGCGACAACCGCGGATCGAGGGTAAACGAGGACACCAAATCCTGGTTCTGCCAAACGCTGAGCGACAAGGCCGGCAACAGCAGCGATAGCACGAGCACGTTGAATGAGATCCGATCGAAGGTAATCGCTCGGCGCAGATCCAAAACCAACGCGACCGCCAGCGTCACCAGCCCAGCGGCGGCTGCATTGATGATGCCGTTGAGCGCCTGCTTGAGCGCGATCAGCCAGATCGCTACCCACTCCAGCCCAAGCGTGACATGGTATAAGACCAAGGTCAGCGGTATGCCGAGGGCCACCCAAAACAAGGCATCGGCCGCGGCGAATGCCGGTTGTTGACGGCAATGGCGTGCCTCGCGCAGCCGCAGCCAGGCGACGAAGCCGATCTCGACCACCTGAATGACCATGGCGTAAGGATGCCCCCAAAGCACCCAGGTCGCGCTGCCAGCGAGTGCGGCCACCAGCAGACCCGCACGCGGGCCAAGCCAAAACAGGGCCAGGAATGCTGGGATGGAGCCGAACAAGAGCGCGAAACCGAAAAATAACGGTAACGTGATCGTGTTCCCGACAACGGCCCATAGCCCCAGCAGCAAAAAGATCGCAAGCCGGATCGAAGGGGACACACTGTTGAGCAAAGGGGCAGCAGCATCGCAAGCGAGGCTGCTAGGAGATTTTTGGTGCAAAAAGACCTCGCAGAAAAGGTGAGGCACGTTTGGATCGGAGCCTAGCCTGAGAGCCCTAAGTCGGTCAGATCTTCACCGCAGCACTGTGATCTGGTTCACAGCTCAGAGCGCGCAGCGGTCAAACAAATTAACTATTCTCTCAGATTGCCGCCAGAGACTAGGCTAGAATCCGCAACGACGATTTTGAAGAAGAGCGAGAGCTGTTGCCGAGGCGCGCATAAGTCGCCATCACAACCAGGATTTACCAAGGCATCTCGCGTTCGCGAACTGCGACAAATGAAAGACTTATGATTCTCACCTGCTTGGATGATGACCCACGGATGGAGCGAACCCTGCGCCGGTTTGCCGGCTCGCTTGGCCACAAGGTCCGTTTTCAGACGACCAGCCGAGGCCTACGCGAAGACATGGAACACCAGGTGCCAGATGTCGTGGTGCTGGACTTGGGCTTGGGCACTGAAACCGGCGTCGACGTCCTCGGCTGGCTCGCTGAGCATCACGCGAACGTTCCGGTCGTCTTTCTGTCCGGACACGCTGACGAGTTGCTAGATACCGCCAGGCGCATTGCCCAAGGCAACGGGCTGGCCGTTTACGGTGCCATCAATAAGGCTAACCTCGTGCGCGAGCTTCCCGAAGTGCTCGCACGCTGCCGGCCACCAGAACGCCCCAAAAAGACGCCCGCGCAGCCGCAGGAAGCGCTTGATGTTGAGACCCTGCGTGAGCACCTGAGCGCCGGGCGCATCAAACCTTACTTCCAGCCGATTCTGCTGGCGAGCAGCCTGAAACCGGTCGGCGCCGAAGTCTTGGCCCGTTTATCCCTGCCCGATGGCAGCGTCCTCGGCGCCGGCGCCTTCATCCCGCTCGCCGAACGCTCAGGGCTGATCATGGAGCTGACCCGCGTCCTCAGCGAGCGACTGATCGAGCTCGAGCCACGCCTGAGGCCACTGGGGCTCGACTTTATCTCGGTTAATCTGTCGGCGGCTAACGTCGAAAGCACCCAGGCTGCAGCGATGGTGAAACACCTAGTCGATGCCTTTGCTGGCAGCAGCCGCATCATGATCGAGCTGACCGAGACCGCCGTTCTGCCGGACCTGCAACAGATGCGTGAGCTGACCACGCAATTGCGACTTGGCGGCGCCTCCTTGGCCATCGATGACTTTGGCATCGGCTACTCGAGCATCCGCGCCCTCGCCGAGCTCCCCTATGACGCTTTGAAGATCGATCTCTCGTTCGTTGCCGAGATGTTCGACTCCGAGAAATCCGCCAATCTGATCGCCTCAATGGTGCATATGGCCCACAGCCTGCACCTCAAGGTCGTGGCCGAGGGCGTCGAGACCGAAGCGCAACGCGATCGGCTGATCGAGATGGGCGTCGATCGCTTGCAAGGCTACCTCTTTGGTCGGCCGGTACCGATCGAGCAATTTGTGCTCTGACCACCGATTGGTCCACTGACAACCCTTACCACGATGGGCGACAAGGCCAGCATCATCGTCGTCGAAGACGATCACCGCATGGGCTCCGCGCTCCAGCGCAACCTGATCAAGGCCGGCTACCAGGTCACCCTCAGCGATAGCAGTCAATCGCTGCGCCTGGCCTACCGCAAAACCGCAGCCGATCTGGTCCTGCTCGATCTCAATCTCGGCAACGAGGATGGCATCGACATCGCGCGCGAGCTGGTCGCGACCACCTCGGTCGCGGTGATCATCATCACCGGACGCATGGAGCTGGAAGATCGCATCGAAGGCCTGGACGCCGGCGCTGACGACTACATCGTCAAACCCTTTGCGACCGATGAGCTGCTCGCCCGGATTCGCGCTGTCTTACGTCGACGCGCACTCGAGCGGGCGCCCGCGGGGATGATCGAGCTGGGCCCATTTCGCTTGGATACGACCAACCAATCCTTGAGCCGAGAGGGCGTATCAACCCCAGCCTTGACCCTGACCGGAACTGAGGCTCGCATCTTGGGGATCTTGCTTCGACAACATAACCGCGCCGTGAGTCGCGAACGGCTCAGCAACCGCGGCCCACAAGACCCGGGCGATCGCAGCATCGATGTCCATGTCGGCAATATCCGCCGCAAGCTCCGCGAAGCGGGTTTCGATGAGCTGGTCATTGGCCCGATACGCGGCTTTGGCTACCGCTTGCGGCTCGAAGGCAAGGACGCCGTCCCGAGCCAAGCAGACCTCAGCTGACATCCTCGACGGATATCCGCGACTGAGCCCTCGACGAAGCCCCTCGACCGACGGACTCGGCCGCTGTCATCGCGACAGCCAACCCACTCAGCCCGCTCGCCACCTCCGACCAACTTAACAACTCTTTACCAAACCCATCCTCGGGTTGTTTTAGCATCTTCATCAACGGTAGCAAGTCCGCGGGAGCAACCTCCCCGATGCATGCTCCAGGCGGCGAAAAGACCAACGCCGCCGCAGGCAGAACCAGCTCATTTTGGATGATCATTATGCTAAATACCCAGAAGATCAAAGTGCTTTGCATTGATGACTCGGCCAGCGTCCGCGAGCTGCTCTGCGAGATCATCAACGGTGAACCAGATATGCAAGTGGTTGCCGTCGCCTCTGACCCGATCGAGGCACGCGAATTGATCAAGATCCACAACCCGGACGTGCTGACCCTAGACATCAAGATGCCGCGCATGGACGGCCTAGACTTTCTCGAGCGCCTGATGCGCCTGCGCCCGATGCCCGTGCTGATGATCTCCTCGCGCACCCAGCCGGGTACCGAGGAAACCCGGCGCGCCTTGGCGCTCGGCGCACGGGATGTCGTCGCCAAGCCGCAGATCGGCATGCGTAAAGGCCTCGAAGCCGAGCGCACAGGGATCATCGCCAAGATCCGCGCTGCGGCGCGCTCGCACGCCCTGCTGCCCAAGCCACGCCCGATTTCAGCACCGATTCGGTTGGCCCGTCCGATCCCGGCAACCGCGGCGGGTCTCACAGCGAACGACGAGCTGCTCTTCATCGGCGCCTCCACCGGCGGCACCGAGGCCATCCGCAGCGTGCTCGAACAACTGCCAGCCGGCAGCCCACCGGTGTTGATCGTTCAGCACATGCCCGCCGGGTTCACCCGCTCGTTTGCCGAACGGCTTAACCGCAGCAGTCTGCTCTCGGTGAAAGAGGCCGAGGACGGCGAGCCCTTGCTGTGGGGACATGCGTACATTGCCCCGGGTGACCAGCACCTCAAGGTCGAACGCCGCGGCAACCAATACGTTGCGCGCCTCGATGCGGGCCCGGAAGTGAACCGCCATCGACCCTCAGTCGACGTGCTGTTTTATTCGGCCGCTGAGCAGGTCGGCAAGCGAGCCAGAGCCGCGCTCCTGACCGGCATGGGCAAGGATGGCGCTGCAGGCCTACTGGCGATGCGCGAGGCCGGCGCGCTGACGATCGCTCAGGATGAAGCCAGCTCGGTCGTCTTTGGCATGCCGCGAGAAGCCATTCTGCAAGGCGCCGCAAGTGAGGTCGCCGCGCTGGAACAGGTACCGCAACGGCTGATGGCCAACAGCATCGCTCGCGGTCAGCAGCAGACGCTCCAGCAGCCGACGCTCGATCGCCGTGAGCGACCAGTATCGCAAGCACCTGGGCTCATTCCCGGGCCCAAGCCCATTCGCAGGCTTGTCCAGCCACAACAGGGGTCCGCACGGGCGCGCCTCGCTGCAGCCCGATAGGTGCTAACACTACAACGGCCTCCGCCCTGCCGAGGCCGTTTCTCAAAATGGCCATCCATCCATCGATCCAGGAAGGTTTTATCACCCCCGGACTTTCGGTGATACTAGGCACATGTTGTTGCTCTGTTGTGTGGCCATGCGGGCCGACTCTCTGTTGGCCCAGCGACCTTGCCGATCCGCCGACAAGCAATGCCGTCTCAAGGGGCCGCGCTGATGGCTCGATGGTTCCGGGATCAGACATCCAGCCAACGCAAACAACAGTCGTCACTGCGTCAAGGCATCCAGTCGCTTAGCTTGCTGCTGCTATTGGCCGCTAGCGCGGCAGCGGGTAGCCTGTTTTATCTGCCCCTTTTTTACGGCCTGCACTTCACGTTCGGGCTCGTCCCCCTGCTGTTGGCCGTCGTCTGGCTTGGCCTGCCAGCGGCGCTGATCACGGCTGTCGCCTTGGCCAGCGTGACCTCGCTGCAATGTGGCCATCCGTTTGTTTTTGCGCTCATTGGAGCACAGGTTGTCTTCCTGTCTGCGTCCCTCGCCTGGGCCCGGCGAGCCGGGCGCGAGCGGCCCGCCCTGCCCCTGTTGATCGGACTCTTTTGGCTGCTGCTTGGCACGCCCCTGACCCTCGCTTGCACGTTGATCGGGCGCGAACTCAGCATCGATACCGCGCTGTTGTCCTTACTGACGCATGTCGTCAACGACATCATCAATGCGGTGCTCGCTGAACTGGTGCTGATCCTGGTCGCCGTGCTACAGAGACGTCCAGCCAGCATCTCCCATCGCGATCTGCTCTTTACGCTGATCAATGCCGGCACCCTGCTCCCGGCAGCGACCCTGATCTTGATCGGCACCCGTGACCTCCAATACCGGCTCGAGTCCGAACTGACCCAGCAGCTGCAGCTGTTTGGCGCCGCGGCGGAGGAGATGCTGATCGCAACAGCGGCGCAGTCTCCAGCACCAAGCGCGTTGGCTCAAGCCACTGAGCGGCTTGAATCCCGACTCGCCCAGCAGCTACCGCAGACCGCGGAGCCATCCATTCAAAGACTGCCGCTGGTCGTTGCTGAGGTTGATGACTTGGCACACCCCTTCGCCCAACACGACGGTCTGCAGTTGATCAACGCCACCGGTGAGCCACCCATCAACCTGGTCGACTGGCAACAGGTGCGCTACCGCTTTAGCCAGCCGTTAGCGGCTATCGAGGGTATCACCGGGCTCCGTATCGAACTCAACAGCGAGCCAGTGATCGACAAGGTCCATGCTTGGCTGCGGCCCTGGTTGGTGATGCTGACGGTTTGGACGGCGATCGCGCTCATCGCGGCCGCTTGGCTGAGCCGATGGCTGGCAAAGCCGCTGCAAGACCTGATCGCTGCGGCGGAATCACTCCCCGCCCTCATCGACTCCGGCGCCCCAATGCCAGCGTTGCCACCAAGCCGGATCAAGGAGCAGGTCATGGCCGCTCGCGCCCTGACCGCGATTGGCGAACGCCTCCAAGCCAGTTTCACGCGCTTGGTCGCGGAGCGAGATCAGGAGCGCGAGCAGCGCGCGCTGCGCCGCGAGCATCAGTTTATGCTCGATGCGCTCTCTCAAGCCGAGACCGGCATCGTCATCGCCGAGCGGACCGGCGATGGAGACCATCCGGTGCGTTTCGTCAGCAAGGGCTTCGAGAGCCTCACGGGCTATACGTCCGAGGAGATGCTCGGCCAAGACTGTCGAATACTGCAGGGTACCGATCGCGATCAGCCCGAACGCCAGGCGCTGCGCGCTGCGCTCGCCGAGGGCAAGCCCTGCCGAACCACGCTGCGCAACTATCGCAAGGACGGCAGCCTGTTCTGGTGCACCGTCAACCTGACCCCAGTGATCGATGCTGAAGGCAGGATCACCCATTATATCGGTGTGCAGCGCGACGACACCGAACGACGCGAGGCGCTCGAGCGGCTCAGTGCCAATGAGGCGCGGCTGCTCGAGCTGACCGAGACCATCGAAGAGGTGTTCTGGGTCTACGAGCTCGAACAGGATCGGCTGATCTATGTCAGTCGCGCCTTCGAAACCATCTGGGAGCGACCGATCGCCGCCGTCTGCGCGGATCGCAACGTCTGGCGCGAAAGCATCCATCCGGCTGATCGTGAACAGGTGCTCCTGAGTCGCGAGGCGCTGGTGACAGGAGGTCATCTCGATACCGTCGAATACCGGATTCTGACCCCGGCCGGCGAGCTCAAATGGATCGCTGACCGCCGCTTCCTGATCCGCGATGCCGCTGGCCGACCCTGTCGCGTCGTCGGCGTCGCCGCCGAGATCACCGACCGCAAGGCAGTCGAGAAAGCACTCTGGGAGCAGCGCCAGCGCCTCGAGCAGATCATCGAAGGCGCCCGTGTCGGCACCTGGGACTGGCGCTTGCAGAGCGAAGAGATCCGCTGCAACGATCGCTGGGCCGAGATGCTCGGCTACACCCTGACCGAGCTGCAGCCAACCAACCAGACCACCTGGAAACAGCGACTCCACCCTGATGATCAACCCAGCATCGAACAGCACCTGAAGGCCCATCTCGACGGCGACACGGCGCTCTTCGAGTGCGAGTTCCGGATGCAGCACAAAGCCGGCCATTGGGTCTGGATTCAGAGCACCGGCCGCATCGTCGAGCGCAGCCCGGATGGCCAAGCACTGCGCATGATTGGTATCCATCTCGAGATCAGCGAGCGCAAGCAGGCCGAGCTCGAGCTGATCGCACGCGAACGGCTAGAGCGCGAGCTCGTCGCCCTCACCACGGCCTTTGTCGGTCCTACCACGCTCGCGTCTGGCGACCTGATCCAACAAACGCTGGCAAAGATTGGGCAACTGACCAGCGCGGATCGCGCCTATCTGTTTCTGGCCGACAGTGGCACCGAATCCTTCAGCAACACCGACGAATGGGTCGCACCTGGCGTCACTGCCAGCATCGACAGCCTGCAAGGTATCCGCACCAGCGAATTAGGCCCAATGCTGAGCCTGCTCACTGAAGCGGAAGCCGTTGTCATTGCGCGTGTCGCCGACCTTGGCGAAGACTGGGCTCTGCTGCGCAAAGACCTCGAGCGGCAACAGATTCAATCGCTGCTGCTGGTGCCGCTCATGGACAAGCAAGGCTTGATGGGCTTCGTCGGTCTGGATGCCGTGCGTCAGCAACGCGACTGGGCAAGATCTGATTTGCATCTGCTCAGCGGCCTGGCCGGCGCCCTGGTTGGCGCCCTGCAGCGGGAGCGCGTCCTCGCCGATCTGCGCAGCAGCACCGAGCGCTACGATGCCCTAGCGTTACAGAGCCGCATGATGACCTGGGAGATCGACAGCGACGGCATCTACACCTATGTCAACCCGGTCGCCAAGACCCTGCTCGGCTATGCCCCCGAGACGTTGATCGGTCACAAGGCCTTCTACGACCTCATCCCGGAGCCCGAGCGCGCGGCGCTCAAGGCGAAGGCGTTCGCGCTGATGCAGCAGTCCCAGCCCTGGAACGCGCTGCTGTGTCCGCTGCTCAAGGCCGATCGCCAGCGACTCTGGACCAGTGTCGATGGTCAGCCGATCTTTGGCGCCGATGGCAGCCTGCGCGGCTATCGCGGCAGCACCCTCGATGTCACCGATGTGCAGCAGGCCGAGCGTCAGCGACGCACGGCCGAGCAAGCTCTGCAACACTATGCCGAAAATCTCGAGCGCTTGGTCGACCTCAGCAACCGTGGACTCGAGCCCACTGATGAGGCCGCTGCGCTGCTCGAGATCGCCAACGAGGCGCTTGACATGGCGATCTCGGAAACCGGTTGGCGCCGGCCTAACAAGCCCTATCACCGCTTGGTGCGCATCCCAGCCAACGCCGCCGAACCCTCTGGGCTCGCCGCACGCGCCGTCACTGAGGCACTGTTTGCCGACCCTGATCAGCTCTCCGATCAGCCACGGTTGATCACGGGCGAGTTGGTGCCAAAACCGATTCGCGCCCAAGGCTATAGCAGCCTGATTCTGCTCGCCTCACGCTGGCCAAGCGACGATTCACCACCGAGATGGCTCGTGACCCAACTCTGGAGCGCCAGACCGCACGTTCATCTCAGCAGCGCGGAGCGCGAGCTGCTGCGGTTCATCAGTCAGCGCATCGCTACCATTCAGCACGAAGCCCAGCTCGCTCAGGATCTCGTCAATGCCAAAGAACGCGAAACCATTGGTCATCTCGCCAGTGGCGTTGCGCATGATTTCAACAATGTGCTGGCCGTACTCGACGCCAATCTCTACTTTCTGCGCAGCTTCGTCAGCTCGAGCCCAGCGGACGACGAAAGCCATCAGGTGATCGATGAGATGACCAGCGTCCTCGGCCAGGCCAAGGTCATCACCTCGGGCATGCTGGCCTTGAGCCGAGCCGGTGGTGTACCGCTGCGCCCGACTCCGCTCGAGCCGCCACTCACAGAGCTCTCGGATATTCTGCGCATGATGCTGCCAGAATCGGTGCACTGGCAGCTCGAGATCGAGCCGGGACTGAGCGCCAAGACCAGCGCCGGCTTTCTGCAAGCGGCCTTGCTCAACTTAGCCCTGAATGGCCGCGACGCCATGCCCGAAGGCGGCGAACTCAGCATCACCGCTCAACGTAAGCATTGGCCGGGCTATCCGTCGCTGATGGTGGGCGATCTCAGCGCCGGCGACTATGCCATCATTCAGGTCAGCGATACCGGGAGCGGCATCCCCGAGCCGGTGATCCAGCGCATGTTCGAGCCCCTGTTCTCAACCAAGACGCAACAACGTGGCCACGGCCTCGGCCTCTTCATGGTGCGTGAGTTCGTCTCGCGCTCCGGCGCCGGCCTGACGGTTCGCTCGACCCTAGGTCGTGGTACCCAGATGCAATTCCTGTTGCCTCTAGCCTAGCCCAGTTGGCCCTTCCACCGTCCACCCTTCTTACTTCACCCTTCACTTATTTTGGAAGGCTTTTTTGCTCAAGCCTCAGCAAGTCTCGGTGATGCGCTCCCGGCTGATGCCCTCGGCCATGAGACCGAGCACGGTTCCCACTGTGACCCTAAGACCTCGGAGGCAGGGCTTGCCGCCCATCACCGCCGGATTCAAGGTGATTCGATCAATGTCCATGGTGATCCTCAAAAACCGGTTCGCGAACGGGTCGTGTTGTGAATCTGTGCATGGAAAAGGATGCGGATGGCCGCCAGGGCGCGTTCCTCCACGCTGACCAGGGTCACCAGCACCGCGGCTAGCCGAACAATTCAGCGTGCGTGCCAGCCCGCACCAAAATCACCAGACCACGCTTGCCGACATCCTCAACCCGGTAGGCCAACAGGAAGTCGCCACCGATGTGACACTCCCGATGCCCAATCCACTCGCCACCCAAGGGATGATCCTTCCACTCCGGTGCGAGCGGAGCATCGTTGGCGATCAATAGCATCATCGCTTCCTTGAGCCGGGTCATGTCGAACCGGCCAGAGCCTGTCAGCCGCTCCCAGTCCTTGCGAAAACGCTTCGCATAGTCAGCGGCACGCGGACAGACGGCGCGCTTACTGGCCGTTGTTCTTTTCGAGGTCATCAAAGAGTTCGGTCGCACTGTTGAAGCGGGCGCGATGCGCGCTGGCCATGACATCAGCCTCGGCCATTGCTATGCGTGTTTCAGCGTTCGGCACCTTCAGCGCAAAAGGCAGCTGCTGCTCCGCCACGACGCGGGTGAGAAAAACGCGAACCGCATCGGAAACCGACAAACCCATGGCCGCCAAGGTTTCCGTGGCCTGCGCCTTGGTTTGCTCATCGATACGAACATGAACCATCGACGTGGTGGGCATCATGATCTCCTGCTTTCTGTGTCATTGACTGAGATACAGCGTATCTCAGTCATTGTCGGCTTTCAATCGAGCTCACGCGCGAGCGCTACGCTGCGCCGGCTGGTGGCCGAGGGGACAGCGACGGTGGCTGGCCGCTCGGATGCCAGATTTGGGTGTGCGACGTTCTTCCCAAACAGACTCTTTCTCCACCGCATCCATGAAACCTTCCACCGTGAAACCTGTTGGGTAAAGCGATGCCTCGGCGTGAGCATCGTCCACTATCGCAAGCTCATCTTCTTGATATCGACCGGAAAGGATGCCCTCCGGATCGTTCAACAAATGCCGGTCGTCCCGCAGTGCAATCAATACCTCCTCCAGGGATACCTTGAGAAAGCCGCTGAATCGCTGATGGTCGCATTCGATCGAGGTATCGACGATCCAGCCATGGACCGAGACTGAGCCAGTGTCACCCGTGAGATTCAACGAAGCGGCCAGATCCGATCCCTCGGCCAGGGCACGCTCGACGGCTGGAACCTTGCGGCGCAATTGGTGGCCGGCTTTGCGCAGTGTCGTCGTTCCGTGCAGCCAGGCATCGCGCTGCGACTGTCTGATGAAAGTCGATTTCACTTCCAACACCAGTACGATCCTACCCAGTGCGCAGATGAGATCGACCTCGCCCACGCGGGCATCGGATGCGTTCACGGGTTGCCAGTTCAGCACGACGCGGAATCCACGCGATTCGAAGAGTCGGCCGAGTTGTTCCTCGATACGCCGCGTTTCGAGCCTGGCGTCGCCGCGTCGCGCGCCAATCCGTCGAAGATTGTTGATGGCGGCGGTGTTGTTGTTTTGCAGACCGAAGATCCAGGGTAACTGGATCAACAGTTGACCCAGTTTCAGGATCGGACGCTCAAACAATTTCGGATCAAGTCCCGGCTCTCCCCGGCGGAGCCGCGCAGCCAAAGTCAACCAATCGCTTGTCCAAAAATCAAGGATAGCCGCCGCCATTGATGCACTGCCGCGTGGCGACTGATTGCTGACGGTCCAGCCGATGATGTTCTTGATCTTCGCCTTGCGGTCAGACCAGGTAAGCGGAAAGCGGTTTTGCCCCGTTGCCATGCCTTCCAGAGCAAGCCGGCTCAGTGCCGGTGCCCAATGCCCGGCTTCCTTGAGATGTTTACCTCGGGTTGCTGGCTTGCTATCGAGATAGGCGTCGACGACGGTCTCGGTCGCCAAAAGCGCTGATGCGCCAGCTTCGAGTTGTTGTGCAAACAGCCTGTCGTACAAGTTGACTCTTGTTGTGTCCTCTGGGGATCGACTCATGACGGATAGCCTCTTCGGTCCATGAACTGCGGCCATGCAATGTACCAAATCGCGTTTTGCGACGGGCGAAGGAGTCGGTTCAGAAATCGGCGATCTGTGTCCACCTTGGCCAGCAGTTCCTCGGTGATGGCATCGGCGCGCGGCTCGACCCGCTCGCCCCGTCCCGCCGTACTGGCGGTGCGAGCCAGCAGAAGCTGCTCATAACGCCCGACCTGGACGCTGGCGAAGGACTGATTCGGCTATCCCGCGATCCTGACCTGAACGCTGTGCTCGTGATGGTCATCAACCAAATGGATGACCCTTTCGTCCAGATCGACGCCATCAACCGTCAGGCGCGCCACATCCGCTTCGTTCACCGGAAGCGCAGGGGTTTGCACGATGGTGATCTCGTAGGCGGTCGACCGATAGCGGTAGTGGATCTTGAACCCATCCCAATCCGCCGGTAGGCAGGGCTCGATGCGCAGGGTCTCTCCTTCCAACCGCAGGCCAAGCAAGGATTCGAGGATCAGCCGATACATCCAGCCCGCCGAGCCGGTGTACCAGGTCCAACCACCGCGCCCAACATGGGGCGAGACGCCATAGACATCAGCGGCGATCACGTAGGGCTCGACCTTGTACGTGGCGATCTCCTCAGCGGAGCGGCCATGGTTGATTGGGTTGATCATGCCGAACAGCTCCCAGGCGCAAGCCTGGTCGCCGAGGCGGGCGAATGCCATCGCCGCCCAGATCGCCGCATGGGTGTACTGCCCGCCGTTCTCGCGCACACCGGGGACATAGCCTTTGATGTAGCCGGGCTCGAGGGCTGACTGGTCGAACGGCGGGTCGAGCAGTTGAATCAACCCGGCGTCGCGCTGCACCAGATGCGTATTGAGCGCTTCCATGGCCTGTCTTGCGCGCTTGGGATCAGCGGCGCCGGAGAGCGCCGACCAGCTCTGGGCGATCGAGTCGATGCGGCATTCTGGGCTGGTCTTGGAGCCGAGCGGGGTGCCGTCATCGAAATAGGCGCGCCGGTACCAGCTGCCAGTCATTCCTAGGTCCAGGCTCTCGCTCAAGCCGCCTTCTGGGCTCCCATTCGGTCCGACGTCCAAATTCCCATCCAGGTTCTTATCCAGATTCCCGTCCAGGGCCTGATCCAGGTTTTCATCCGGTCCACCGTCCCAGCCATGCTGCTCCAGGTTCTCAAGCAGCCTCTCAGCCTCCTGCTCACAGCGCCCGAGCATGGGTGCATCGCCGCGCGAACGCGCCAGCTCGGCGAACTGCTTCAGCACCTCGTGCAGGAAGAACCCGAGCCAGATGCTCTCGCCCCGCCCCTTGATGCCGACCAGATTCATGCCGTCGTTCCAGTCGCCCGAGCCGATCAGCGGCAGACCATGCTCGCCCATGCGCAGACCGTGCAGGATGGCGCTCACGCAATGATCGTAGAGACTGGCCGACTCGTCGCTCTGAGCGGGCAGATCGTAGTAGCCATCGTCCTCACCACTGACTAGACGGCCGTCCAGGAACGGGGCCATCTCGTCGAGCACAGCGCTATCGCCGGTGGTCAGGACATAGCGGCAGGTCGCCAAGGGTAGCCACAGGTAGTCGTCCGAGCAGCGGGTGCGCACACCGCGACCAGAGGGCGGATGCCACCAGTGCTGGACATCACCTTCGCGGAACTGGCGGCCGGCGCAGATCAGCAGGTGCGCGCGTACCTGCTCGGGTTCGGCATGGATCAGCGCCATCGCGTCCTGAAGCTGGTCTCTAAAGCCGAACGCACCGCCGGACTGATAATCACCGCTGCGCGCCCAGAAGCGGCAGGCCAGGGTCTGATACAGCAGCCAGCCGTTGGCGAGCAGATCGAGCGCCGGGTCCGGGGTCTCTACCTGCACCGCGCCGAGCGTGCGCGTCCAATAGTCTTGCACCGCGGCCAATGCCGCTCGGGCTGCGGTCACACCCCGCTGCGCTGGCGCCAGCAGACGGGCATCATCGGTCCCGCGTCGGCCCACCACGCCGAGCCGGAAGACGATCTCCTTGGTCTGCCCGGGGGCGAGCTCAACCAACGTCTGCAGGGCGCCACAGGCATCCAGCGCCGGGCCGACGCGGCCGGACAGCCGGGTGCGCGTCAGCGCCGCCGGCTGGCTCAGGGTGCTATTGCGGCCGAGAAACTCGGTACGATCGCCGCTCAGACTGCGGTTCGGATCATCGACGTCGAAGAAGGCGAGTCGATCGGCAAACTCATGGTTGTAGGGATTGCGGGCAAAGAGCGCACCGCTGTTGGGATCGATCTCGGTGACGATGTGCAATGCCGACTTCGGCCGCAGATCCCCCAGCACCCATTCGACATAGCCGGTCACCGAAAGCCGGCGCAGTTGGCCGGAATCCCCTGGCTTGGTCGCACCTTGTTCGGCAGGGTTATGCAGCTTCAGCACCATGTATTTGACCGGTTCGTTCAGGTCGACATAGACCCACAGCTCTGAATCGATGCCGGCCTCACGATGCTCGAAGACGCTGTAGCCGAAGCCGTGCCGGCTGACATAAGGCGTGGCGCCAGCGGCGGGCAGCGGGGTTGGCGACCAGACTTGGCCGCTAACCTCATCGCGTAGATAGAAGGCCTCGCCATGCACATCGCTGACCGGATCGTTGTGCCAGGGCGTGAGGCGGAACTCATGCGCGTTCTCGCTCCAGGTGTAGGCGCCGCCGCTGGCGGAGACCACGGTCCCGAAGTGCGCATTGGCAAGCACGTTCACCCAAGGCGCCGGCGTGGTCTGGCCGGGCGCCGTGGTGATGACGTATTCGCGCCCATCGGCAGAGAAGCCGCCGGTGCCGTTGTCGAACTGCAGCGCCAACTCCGGCTTTGACGCGGTTGCAGGCTGGTCCGTCAGATGCAGCGAGGTTGCAGGCTGGCGCGTCAGACGCGGTGAGCGTGAAGGCTGATGCGTCAGATGCGGCGCGATCGCCTGTTGTGACGCCAGATGCGGCTCGGTTGCAGGCTGCTGGTGCATCGGGTGAGGCGTAGTTGCCTGCTGCGGCCTCAGATGCGCGACGGTCGCCTGCTGCAGCGCCCGCGCTAGGCCGCCGCCGCTGGGTTTGAAGGCCGGCATCTGCTTTTGCCGCGGGTCGCGCCGATTGAGCTGTTCCGCCAGCGTCCCGCGCTCGTCGCTGAGGATGGCGCGCGCCACGGTCTGGAACAGCACCCGGTCCTCATCGGAGATCTGATCAGCCGGGCGGATGAAGATGCCACCGGGGTGATCCACCACATGCGCCTCGACGCCGGCAGCGATGAGACCAAGGATCTGCTCCTGCAGCTGCTGGCGATAGCCGGCATGATCCTCGTTCCAGATCACCAGATCCACGGTCAGCCCCTTCAGCCGCCAATAGGCATGCGCCTGCACCAGCTGATGCACCAAGGCGATGTTGGCCTGATCGGCGATCTGACAGAGCACGATCGGCACATCGCCTGAAACCGCGTGACTCCAAAGGCCAGACTGACCGCGGCGGTTGTGCGCCAACACGCCGGGCGCCGCGCGCAACGAGGCGTTGGTATAGAGGATGGAGCTGGCCAGCCGGCCATAGAGCTGCGCATCGGCCGGGGTCGCATTGAGCTGGCGCAGCACCACCTGGCTATGGGTCCAAGCCAGATCGAAGACGCGATTGGCCAGGCGCGCGTCCTGGTATTTTTCGACCAGTCCAACAGCCTGTTCACGGGTCTCACCGATGCCTTGGATCAGGTCGATGGTCGCGGTTTGATCCGCGTCCAAGACGATGCACTGACGGATGGCGACCATCGGGTCCAGCACCGAGCCGGCACTGCCGGAGAGGGCGCCGGGGCGATCCATGGCCAGCGGGTCCGCAAGGGTACGATCACGTCCGATGAAACGCATCCGATCGGTCTCGGCCGAAGGCAGTAAGGAAGGAGAGCCACGCACCACCAGCGCATGGAACATCCAAGGCGAGCGTTCCTCTTGCGAGCGCGGCCGGCGATGGCAGAGGATCGCCGATCCGGGCTGCAGGATCTCGGTCTGGATGAACAGGTTGCTGAACGCCGGATGCAGGTTGTCGGCAGCTGGCGGGGCAAGCACCACCTCGCTGTAGCTGGTGACCTCGATCACCCGCCGACCGCGCGAGCGATTGGTCAGGCGTAGCCGGCGCAGCTCGAGATCGTCCTCGGGCGAGACGACGATCTCGGTATAGGCCTCGATCTCGTGATCACGGCGGCGGAACTCGGCGCGGCCTTCGGAGAAGATCGCCTCGAAGTGATCCGGCGTCGTCAGCGTCGGCTGGTAGGCCGTCGACCAGAACGCACCGCTGTCGAGGTCGCGCAGATAGCAGAAGCTACCCCAATGATCGCGCGTGCTGTCCTCGCGCCAGCGGGTGACGGCCAGCTCCTGCCAACGGCTGTAGCCACCGCCGGCGTTGGTCACCATGACGTGGTAGCGACCATTCGAGAGCAACTGCACCTCGGGATGCGGGCTGTTGGGCGTGGTCAGGACGCGGATCGGCGATTCCATCGCGCCGTCGTTGGCACGTTCGCTCGTAATCTCGCCGTGAGTATCCGAATAAAAGGCCGTCGTCTTGGGGATGCGCTCTTGCAGCAGCAGCGCCGTGGCCTGAAACGACGGGATTGCAGCAAAGCGGCGCTGCATCGGACGGTCGAGCAGCAGATGCGCCAACGACAGCAGGGTCATGCCCTGATGATGGGCCATGAAGGAGCGCACCACCGCACTCGTCTGCCCGCGCGGCAGCCGCGAGGGCGTGAAGTCGATCGCCTCATAGAAGCCATAAGGCCCCGCCAATCCACTGGCCGCGAGCCGCTGCAGATTCTGGCAGGCCGCCTCGGGCGCGACCATCAGCGCCAGCGCCGAGGCATAGGGCGCGACCACCAGATCCTCAGCCAGCCAACGCTTGAGCCCAAGCCCTGGCACGCCAAAGGCACGGTATTGATAATTGAGTTGGGCGTCGACACCGTTGTAGCCGGATTCCGACACCCCCCAAGGCACGCCGCGCTCCTTGCCATAGGCGATCTGCCGGGCGACTGCGGTGCGATAGGTCTGATCGAGCAGGGTGTTGTCGTAGCTCGGCATTACCAGCAGCGGCATCAGGTACTCGAACATCGAGCCGCTCCAAGACAACAGTGTGGTGTTGCCGACCGCTCGGGTCAGCAGGCGCCCAAGCGCGAACCAGCTCTCCTGCGGTAGCTGGCCCTGGGCGATGGCGACGAAGCAACCCAGCCGCGCCTCGGAGGCGAGCAGATCGTAGTAGCTCTCATCGCGGCGGCGCTCGGCGACGCGGTAGCCGATCGCCAGCAGGGACTGCGCCTCGTCGAACAGGAAGTCATAGTCAAGCCGGGCGAGGTTGCCAGCGGTGAGCGCCAGTTGCTCGATCTCACGGATGCGCGCCAGCGCGGGCCGGTCAGGCCTACTCTGTTCAAGCGCAGCAACTTGGCGCAGCGTCATCGCCAAATCGCTCAACAAACGCCTGTCGTTAAGGCCCTTGTCGTCATTAAGGCCCTTGTCGTCGTTATTACGACCCTTGTCGTCTTCGTCGCTTAAGTCCTTGCTGTCCATGCTGTCCCTGTCGTCCCTATCGTCCTTGCTGTCCTTACCCCCCTGACGACCCTCATCCAGACCACCCTCAAAACACCAAGGCACCAACAGCAACAGATCATCCAGCAACGCACGACACTGCTGAGCCAAACGTCGCGTCCAAGCCGCCATCTCATCGCTCACGCCAGCATCAACGGCCCGCACCGCCTCGTCAGACTCTGCGCTCAGCGTCTCAAGACAGCCGCAGGCCTCATTCAGATCAGTCGGTGGCGCCAAGCGAGCGGCTTTCAGCTGCTGATCAAAGCGCGCAAGCGGCGCCGACAGCGCTGGCCGCCGCCCGGACAAGGACGCCAACGCCAACTTGGAGGTCGGCGCAGTGAGCGTCTCCGTCAGCACCTGCCAGGTATCTTCAATGCCCTGCAGCCAGCGCGGATTCAGGATCGGTGCGTCGATCAGCGCCAGCAGCCCCGGTTGCAGGGTCGAGAGATGACCGGCAAGGTTGCCGCTGTCCACTGAGGAGATGTAACGGGGCTCGAGCGACTCCAGCGATTGGGTGTCATACCAGTTGAAGAAGTGGCCGCGATGGCGCTCCAATCCGGTCATGGTCTGCAACGCGGCACCGGTGCGGGCGATGAGTCCGCCGGCGGGCAGATAGCCAAAATCAGTCGCGGCCAGGTTCGCCAGCAGCGACAGGCCCATGTTGGTCGGCGAGGTGCGATGCGCCACCACCGCCACCGGATGCTCCTGCAGGTTATCCGGCGGCAGCCAATGGTCGTGGGCGCCGACAAAGGTCTCGAAGAAGGCCCAGGTCTTGCGAGCGTTGCGGTGCAGGAATCCGGTCTGCTCGGTGCTCAGGTGCGCTTCGCGCGGCGTGAGCGGACGACTCATCCACCAGGCCAGCAGCGGTGCCGCCAGCCAGGCCAGCAGGATCGGCGCGGCCACCAGCAAGGCCATCGGCGCGCGCAGCGCCAGACCAGCGCCCGCGATCAGCGCCAACGCCGGCGCAATCCACATGCTGCGGTAAATGGCGACGAGCCCCTGATCCCTGCGGACCAGATCGCCCGCCGCGGTCCATTCGAGCAGGCCGCGCCGACTGACACCCAGCCGCCAGAGGGTGCGGATCACCGCATCCAGGCTGAAGTAGGCCTCGTAGGGCAGACAGGCGAGGTTGAACAGCGCCTGCGTCAACCGCTGTCCAGCGGCGCGCACCGCTGCGGCCAGATGCGCCGGCCAGCGCAGGTCACCGGGCTTGCTGAGCGCGCCCAGCATCGCCGTCAGCAGCGCTGGAATCAGCAGGATGCCGAGCACCGCCAGGGTCCAGACGCCCGGCTTGGCGAGCACCAGCAGGCCGAGCATCAGCAGCGCGGTCAGGGCTGCGGGCACCAGGCTGCGGCGCAGGTTATCGGCCAGCTTCCAGCGCGACAGCGCCGAGATCGGGTTGACGCGCGAGCGGCCATCCCGACCCGGCACGCGCGGCAGCAGCCACTGGGCGATCTGCCAGTCACCACGAATCCAACGGTGGCGGCGGCTCACATCGGCGCTGTAGCAGGCCGGATAGTCCTCGTAGAGCTGCACATCGGAGAGCAGCCCGGAGCGCGCATAGCAGCCCTCGAGCAGGTCGTGACTGAGGATGCGATTCTCGGGGAAGTGATCGTCGAGCGCCTCCTCGAAGGCCTCCACCTGGTAGATGCCCTTGCCGATGAAGGAGCCTTCCTGGAACCAGTCCTGATAAAGGTCCGACACCGCTTGGGTGTAGGGGTCGATCCCCGCGTCCTGCCCGTGCAGACGGGCGAAGCGTGAGCGATTGGCACCCGGCAGGCTGACCGCCACGCGCGGCTGCAGGATGCCATAGCCGGCACGCACCCGACCCAACACGGGATCGAAGCGCGGCTGATTCAGCGGGTGCTCCATGGCGCCGACCATCTCTTGGGCGGCATCGCGCGGGAGCTGGGTATCGGTGTCCAGCGTGATCACATAGCGCAGGTTCGCGAAGATCAGCGGGTCGCCGATGATCAGCGAGAAGCGCGCGTCCTTTAGCGCTGCCGGTCCTGCGGTCACCGTTTCGCGCTTGACCTTGCCATCGCCAATAGAGCGATCACCAATAGAACCATCACTAGCAGGGCCAGCATTAGCAGGACCGCTACCAATTGGGCCATCATCGGTTGCCGGCATCCGTAGCGGGACGGCGTTGTCGCCGCGCAGCAGGGCGTTCAGGTCCATGAGCTTGCCGCGCTTGCGCTCGTAGCCCATCCACACCCCGGCGCGCGGGTTCCAACGGCGCGGGCGATGCAGCAGATAGAAAGCATCGCCGTTCGGGCGCGGGTATTTGGCATTGAGTGCCGCGACGCCTCGCGCCGCTTGATCGATCAGTGGCTGATCGCCCGGCAGCGTCTCAGTCGGCGCATCACGGACATCGGTCAGCAGAGCAAAGTGCAGATGCGCGTCGCGATTGGCGAGGAAACGCACCTCTAGCGCCTCCAGCAGGGCCTCGACCCCGGCTGCGCTGCTGAGCATGGTCGGTGTCACCACCAGGGTCCGCGCCTCCGACGGGATGCCGGCGGAATAGTCCAGACGCGGCAGCGCATGTGGAGTGGCCAGCAGACTCGCCAGCCAGTTCATCAGCGCGACCGCCAGTTGACTGGTGCCCAGCACAGCCAGCACCGCGAGAATGGGCAGCAGCCAGTTCGGTGCCCCCTCGGC
This sequence comes from Lamprobacter modestohalophilus, assembly GCF_016583905.1. Classification (GTDB taxonomy): domain Bacteria; phylum Pseudomonadota; class Gammaproteobacteria; order Chromatiales; family Chromatiaceae; genus Lamprobacter; species Lamprobacter modestohalophilus. Next base: position 46,245 of record NZ_NRRY01000008.1, read on the forward strand.
CTGGGTCAGCAAGCTGAAGGAAAAGATGGTGGTCAGCAACAGGATGCCGCCAAGATAGGTGGCCAAGGCCGAACGCCCTGCCGGTCTGCGCAGCGATGCCAGACCCGATCGCGGCACCCCAGCGCGCTGCTCGAGTTGGGACAGACCGCGATCGACTAGGTAATAGCCGACATGGGCTGTGCAGGCGTCTGGCTCGATTTGGGCTTGGGCTTGGGCTTGGGTTTGATCTTGCGCCAACGCAATCGCCGCGCTCGCCACTTCGGGCTCGGATAGGCAACCGCGCTTGGCGATCCGCTCCACCACATGCCGGTAGCGATCTCGGGTCGCAAAATCCATCCGACCATAGACGCCCACCGGATCATCGCGCAGGGTGCGCTCGACCAGGCTCATGGTCTCGACCAGCTCGCGCCAGTCCATCGCGCCGAGGAAGCGCAGACTGCCGATGCTATTGCCGATGGAGACCTGATCAGCGGCCTGCTGCTGGTTCTCCAGCCGCACCAGCTGCTCGATGGTCAGCTCGGACTCGCCGAGCTGCTGCTCGATCCAGGTCAGCGGCAGGGCCAGGGCGGCGCTGCGCCCTTGCAGTCGGCGCGCCAGCTCGGCGACGAAGGCGCCCGACATCGGTGGCTTCGAGCGCGCCATGTCGGCGATCACCAGGATCAGATTCTTCGGGTCGCTGCCGGCCATCGCCAGCATGCGATCGGCCCAGCCGTCGGCCAGGTTCTGATCCCGGCGACTGACCGCCACACGCGCCGCGACGCGGCGGAGATTCTCGATCAACGCCAGGCGCAGCATGATCGGGATCGCCCACAGCTCGCCCAGACGCAAGACGGTGACGTCCTGATAAGCGGCAATGAACCGACTCAGATTCTCCGGGTCCACCCGACCATCGCCGTGCGCGATGATCTCCAGCGCCAGGTCATAGACCCGTGGCAGACCCGCCGAGGGCGCGTTGCGAAGACGCGGCAGCTCTTGGCTGTAGCCCTTGGGCAGATGCCGCTTGGCAGTGCGGATCTGCTCCTCGATCAGATAGAAGTTATCCAGCAGCCACTCGCCGGCCGGCGCAATCCGACGGTTCTCGGTGACCGCCACCATGAGCAGCCGACAGACATCCACCAGAACGTTTTCATTATCGGTGAGCCGAGCCAAGAGCCGATCGGGCGGGTGACCGGGCATCAACAGATGGGCGCTCGCGAGATCCTTGCCGTGCTGCTCCATCTGCAGGGTGCTGAACAACTCCGAGCGCAAGGGTGGCTCGTCAGCAATGGAATCCTCACCCTGAAGGCGACCGGTCAGCCGCAACCAAGCGTTGCGCGGGCCTGAAAGGATCGCTGGATTAACTGAATTCAACGGTGGAGACCCCCTTCTCGAAGATGTGCCTGCATGGATGCAATCTCACTCGCTCTCACGAAGGAGAGCGCAGAGCTCTCTGTCGGAAAGGAATCGCTTAGCCATTATTGATCACGGCGAATTTTTCCAATAGAAATCTAGCTGTGATGAGTTAGAGCGATCGAGACGCACAACCTTACGCTGGGTCAACTCATCGCCTCGGACACCCGTTGGCGTCACTTCCACCTGGTATTCGCCTGCTGGTAGCTGCGCGTAAAACCAGGGGCCTGTTGAGACCGCCGTCAGCACGGGGCTATCCTTGGTGTCTAGCACATTGACCTGAACCGCAGAGAGATACTCGCCACTGCCCTGGGTCGCGAACATCAGATGGAGGTTGAATTCATTGGCCATGGCATTGAGCTGAGTGCGCTCACTCTCGCCAACGCCGCCCGAGATATGGCGAATACCAGCTTCATTCGCGACCACCATCGCTCGCTCCTCAGCGGCCGACGAACTCGCCTCCATCGCCTGTTCTGCGCTGGCTGGCATGAGTGCGGCTCCGCCGAGGAGCAGCCCCAGTGTGATTGCCGTTGCCCTAGACTGTGGACGGATGACCATTGCAATACCCTATAAAATTGGTTGAGTGATAAGAACCAAACAGGCCTGATGGAGATTCCGCTTGACCATCCGGCGCCATTTGCGTAGATCGCCAGCAGGAATAGCGCCCCTGAAACGTCGGCTCATGGCCCGTTACCGGGCCATCAAGGGGACATTAAGGGGCCTAAAGCTTGAGCAGTCTCCGGATGTAGCTTTCAGCGCCCCCCCCATTCCAGCCAGCCTAGCGATCTCTTGTGCTTGACTTAGTCGGTGAGCGATTGCTTTGCTTCGTTCATCTTGTCGCCAGCATCTTCAGCGGTTTGATCGATCTTTTGCCCAGCTTCTTCGGCCGGCCCCTGTTGCTCACAGCCTGCGATTCCGAACACAGCAGACAGCAGGATCAACAGGAAAAGCCTCTGCAATGCAGTTGGCGCCGAACCAAGCAGGGGACTCACTAGAAAACGGCTACTTCTCTCTTTCATGGTTGTTTCTCTTTGTTGATAACAAAAAAAGACGGGTGATCAGATCAGCAACCTCCGCTAGATGTTGTCCTTGATCTCTTGCTGAACGTCGCCAACACCCGCTTGGATCTTGCCAGCTTCCTTTTGGATCTTGCCCTTCAGTTCCAACTCCTCGTTGCCGGTCAACTTACCGGTCGCCTCCTTCACCGCGCCTTTCGCTTCTTCGTAATGACCTTTGACTTGCTTTTTGTTCACAAGACTCTCCGATACGTTCAGTGGATTGCGGAACCGCGTGGGTTGCTATTCCCCATCGCTCAAGTTACAGACTACGCATGAAACTGGATGCAGTCGGTGCGGCATGACACATAAGCCAAGGCAGTTTCACGGTTTCACGGCGTGATCGGCAGCACTGTCGCGGCCCTCTGGGGCTGAGCTGCCAATCGGTCACCGATAATCGGGCACCGATGGAGCCTTCAGCCGATGCTCCCGTTCAGCCATCCTGCAACAGATTGCGCAGATCAGTGATCGCGGCATTGACCCGCGAGACATAGGAAGCACTGACCAGCGAATGATTACCCATTGGTCCATAGCCCGTGCCATTGAGGATGAGCGGACTCCAGATGGTGTTCTGCGTATTCTTCAATTCGCGGGTGATCTGCTTCATCGAGACTGCAGCACCCTTGTCCTCCAACACTGAGGCGAAGTCGATCGCCATGGCCTCCAGCACATGCAGCAGTGCCCAGCTATAACCGCGGGCCTCGAAGAAGATGTCATCAATCTTCATCCAGGGCGTTCTGGTTTCCTGCTGAGTGGACAATGGTGTCGACTGACTGGCCTTGGGCTCGCCAGCCATGGGGTCATCCAGATGATCCTGACCGACAGCAAAAGAGAGGCGCTGCGCCAGGCTGCCGAGGCGCTTTGAGACAACCTCCAAGTAGTTGGCGAGATTGTCGGCACGGGCGTAGAACTGGGCATGCACCACCCCGGTATCAGCGAGTCCATCGTGATAACGATAGAGTGCATCAATGCCTGTGCGGTATTCCGACTCGCTCGAGGGCAAGATCCAGGAATTCGATTGGTAGTTCGACTGCGGTTGCGCGATCTCCAAATCCTTGTTCTCGACCGACTGGGACTGAGAACGGCTAAAGTCATTGCGCAAGGCGTTGGTCAAATCACGCCAGGCCGTCAAGGCACCGAATTCCCAGTTGGGAATGTTATCCAAGAACATGCCCGGTGGTGTGGCATCGTTGGTGAGATAGCCACCCGGCTTATCGAGCAGGGTCTCGCCGATGCGGATGGCCGTAGCTGTAGTGATCGAGCCGACGACGAGTTGGCTTTCATCCTGATTCACCAACGACAGCGCTTGTTCGCGCACATCATAAACTCCCGGCGAGCGCGACCAATAGATACCGAGGACAACGACGAGGATCAAATAGGTGATCAGGAACAGTCCGGCGGTCCACCAGACACCCTTTTCTTTCCAAGTTCTGGGATGGTAGTAGGTTGCAACCTTGGCGACTCTTTTCGTCAGGGCCTCCTTTTTACGGCTAATATCAGCATTCATGGTGCGCTCCTGTTATGATCGACTAACCAATCCGCATGGCGGACATTGGCGCGATGAGTCCAAAGACCGAGAGTAGCCAGAGAATCACAATGATGACGACGACCACATTGAGGATCTTCTTGATCTTTCCGTCCATTGGTAGATAGTTATTGATCAGCCAGAGGATGACACCGACAACGACAAGCGTGACGATTAGGGTGATTAGAGGCATGTTGCTTCTCCCATCAGACGATCGATGCGTTAGGTAAGCCTCACGATAGCGCTCGTCAGTACAGGCGTCTGTTCGCTAGCGCACTGAACACCAGGCGCGCTGGGGGTATTGCTGTCCCCTCTCATCGACCAACGAGGAGAACGCAGGTGCAAACGGACTCCGAGAAGACCCCCAAGCAGTTTGTGAATCGGCTGCTGGCGGCACTACCCGAGCATGACCAAGGCCGGATTCTGGCCAACTGCGAGTGCATCGAGCTGCGCCGGGGCGAGGTGCTCAGCGAGCCCGGCGAGCGCATCCGCCAGGTCTATTTCCCGACCAACAGCGTGGTCTCCTTAGTGACGACCCTAGCGGATCACCCCGGTCTGGAGGTCTGGTTGATCGGCAATGAAGGGATGATCGGAGCGCCGCTCGTGCTCGGCGTCGACCTGACACGACTGCGCACCTTGGTGCAGGGCACGGGGCCCGCATGGCGCATGGGCGCCGGTAAATTTGGCGAGGCGCTACAGCAGAGCGAAGCCCTGCAACGGACGCTTGAGCACTATCTCGCGGTGTTGATGAACCAGGCAGAACGGATGGTGGCTTGCACCCGATTTCATGTCGTCGAGGCACGCCTTGCACGCTGGCTGTTGATGTCGCAGGATCGGGCACACTCGAACCGCTTCCATGTCACCCACCAGGTGCTATCTGCCATGCTCGGCGTGCGCCGCGCCGGCGTCACCAGGGCAGCAACGGTTTTGCAAGGATATCGTCTCATCGATTACCGTCGCGGGGATGTCACTATCCTTGACCGCGCGGGTTTGTTGGCAGTTGCCTGTGACTGTTATGGGGCGATGGAAGCCATCGACCAGCAGCTCATGGACTGAATGCGGGGTTCTGCCCTTGCATTTCGCACCCGATAGCCGATAGCGAAATGTCCGCAAGGCAAGCCAGGGCAGCGCAGACACCCTGGATGCGGCTCTCGGTTTGCTTCAGAAAACAGCCCTGTTCGAAGGTTAGTACGCTATGGTACAGAGAGGTCCGAATCTCTCGAAAAACGCTCACATGGGAAGCGACTCATGACCATGCCCGCCGCGCCCAAGCCAGCGTCTCCACGCCAAAATCACTTGCTCGACGCGCTGCCCAAGGCCGAGCTCGAGCATCTCTGTACCGACCTCGAACTGGTCCCGCTGCCCCTTGGCAAAGTCCTCTACGAATCCGGTGAGGGCTTGAGCCATGTCTATTTTCCGACCACCGCCATCGTCTCCCTGCTGTATGTGATGGAGAATGGCGCCTCTGCCGAGATCGCCGTGGTCGGCAACGAGGGCATCGTCGGCATCGCCCTGTTCATGGGCGGGGAAACCATGCCGAACCGGGCCGTGGTGCAGAGCGCCGGCCAGGCCTATCGCCTCAAGGGGCCCGTGCTCAAGAGCGAATTCGCTCGCTTCGGCGGACGCCGCCACAGCAGCTTACAGCCACTCCTGCTGCGCTACACCATGGCCCTGCTGACCCAGATGGCGCAGACCGCGGTCTGCAACCGGCATCACACGATCGACCAGCAGCTTTGCCGCTGGCTGCTGCTCAGCCTGGACCGACTGCCGTCGAACGAGCTGGAGATGACCCAGGAGCTGATCGCCAACATGCTCGGGGTGCGGCGCGAGGGCGTGACCGAGGCCGCCGGGCGTTTGCAGAGTGCCGGGTTGATCCGCTACAGCCGTGGACACATCAGCGTGCTGGATCGCCCCGGACTCGAGGCGCGAGTCTGCGAATGTTACGAGGTGGTGCGGCGCGAATTCCAGCGCCTGCTCCCCAGTCGGCCGATTGCCTGATGGCACCAAAGACTGATGGCACCAAAGCGTTGCTGAGCAATGTTCGCAAGCGCACAGACAGGGACGGGCCGCTTGGCGCAGCGTCGTCACACTCAGGCAATCACACTGAGCCATCCATCCTGGCGTGGTGACCAACCTGCGTGCTTGCACGCACCAACTCGAGAGGCAGATTTCTCATGACTAAGCTCTTCAGGAATGTCGGTATTGTAGCCATCGTCGGTCTCGCCGGCGTCTCCTTCTCGGCCAGCGCCTGGTGGGGCGGTCCCGGTGGCTATGGCGGCAACAACGGCATGATGGACGGTATGACCGACATGTTCGGGGACGGCTCTGGTGACTTCGATATGAGCATGAGCGGCAGTGGCTCCGGGCGCAGCTCAGGGCGTGGTTATGGCCGCGGCTATGGCGACGGACGCGGCTACGGCTCACCCACCGGTTACGGCTACGGTGGTCCGGGCGGATATGGCGGTCCGGGCGGCGGCATGGGCGGACCCTATGGCGGCTACGGCGCTCCGGGCGGCTACGGCGGTATGGGCGGACCTTATGGCGGCTATGGCGCGCCTTACGGGGGTGGTGGGTACGGAGCGCCCTATGGCGGGATGCCCTATGGCGCGCCACAGCAGGCGCCCGGAGCCCAGTTCGGACCGCCTCAACCCCAGCAATAAGCGCAACGAACTGCCTGCCCCGCTCCGCGGGGCGGTGGTCTGGCCCTCATAAGGCTGCCGACAATCTAGCGGCTCAAGCAAACGGGGTGCGCTTCCAAGCCGTCTTCCTACCCAGCATCTTCTGATCCCGACTTTTCGGGACACACCTCTTCCAAGATCGACAGCCAAATCCCTCGCTACAGCGCCGATACCCAAACACCGACGCTGAGGCCAGCCCCCGGCGCGCCGACGTAGCTGCCGGCAATCGGCGGGACGGATTCCGGCAGCCGCGCCACGGCCACGGGGATGTGCTGCGCACCGGCCATCTCGCCGATCGAGGGATCAAACCCCTTCCAACCCGCGCCGGGCAGATAGACCTCGGCCCAGGCATGTGTCGCGCCGTAGTTGAGCGCCGAAGGCTCGGCTTGTAGATACCCGCTTACAAAGCGTGCGGCGAGGCCCAGGCAGCGAGCGGCCCCGATGAACAGGGCAGCGGAGTCGCGACAAGAGCCGGTTCCCAGCGTGAGTGTCTGCGCGGCATCCTGAACACCCGGCTCTTCGCGCACTCGGTAAGCGACGCGCGCATGGATGCTGACGCACAGGCGTTGCAACAGCGCGTAGGTCTGGATGCGCTCGCCCGGTCTCCAGACCGATTCGACCCACGCCATTAGCGGGTCCGCGCTGCTGCGTCGAGAACCGTCCATGTAGGGCAAGAGCACCGGTTGATCCTCAACGGCATAGGCGAAGGGGTAGTCAACCGCTTCCGCGTCGACCAGGAAATCGAGCGGCTCCGCGTTGAACTGCTGAATCACGACATCGCTCTCGATCAGGAGCTGGCTGGCAGGTGTGTCGAAGGTTGCAATCGCCACGGAATTGTCTTCGACATCGCGATGCCAGCGCAGCACCGCGGTGGGCGTGGTGGTCAGCATTGCGGACTCGATGCGTACCTCGTGATCCTCCCGAGGTCGCAGACGCAGGACGTGCGGGCCAAGCTGTACTTGACTCGAAAAGGTGTAGTAGGTCCGATGCAGGATACGATAGCGGTGCATGATTTACCTTGCAGGCTCTGGCCAGAGCGCGCGCGCCGTGGTTGTCGAGCGCCTGCTGCCGGAGCGGACGCTGTCCTAATCCAACATCGGTTCCGAAGGTCGGCCAAACAGATAGCCTTGACCCCAGTCGACCCCCAACTCGAGCAACTGTTCACAGGTGGCCTCATCCTCGATGCACTTAACCAGCGTGATCAGGCCAAGGTCTCGAGCCGCATGCTGAAGGCCTTGAAGCAGCGTTCGGGCCCGTGCTGACTCGCGTGCCTGCCGGACTAGGCCAGCGTCCAGCTCGACGAACCTGATCGGCAGGGCGGCCAGGAAACGCAAACCACCCGCCTCGCCTCCGCAGCGTCCCAGCGCGAGCTGACACCCCACCTCGAGCAAAGGCCCCAGCGCCTTCGTGACCTGCGCCGTGCTCGTGACGACTTGCTCCTCGTTGATGGTCAGTACCACCGGCGGTGCCCGCCCGAGCAAGACCGACAGACCACTCAACGCCTCAGCTGCCCTGTTGATTTCCTCGGGATGCAACAGCAGGTCGCCAGATAGATTGATGAACGACAGCAGCGTCGGATCGCCCGTCCCCTGGCCGGCCCGTAACCGCTCGATCACGTTGTGCAGCAACAGGGCATCGATCTTGTGCATCAGCCCGAGCTGCTGGGCAACGCCAAGGAAAGCATCCGCGGCTAGATTGCCGTGCTCCAGATCGACCAGACGCGCCAGCGCCTCTTCGCCAACCAGATGCTGATCGCTGAGCGCGACGATGGGCTGAAAGGCGGGCCGAATCGCGGTGAGGCGGAACGCGTCCTGTAACCGCATGGCGATCGAGATCGCGCGCTGGCCCGCCTCGCTGCCATCGAACACCACCTGGTTGCGGCCGGCATCCTTAGCCCGATAGAGCGCTGCATCGGCACGGGCGATCATCTCGTTCGGGTCATCATTCGCGGCGCGCGAGCAGGCGAGCCCTGCGCTCAGGGTGACTTGGATCTCACCGGACTCGGTCGCGATCGACTCTGCGCTCACTGCCTCACGCATGCGCTCGATACTCTGCACCGCTTGCGCCACCGTAGTATTTGGGATCAAGGCGATCATTTCCTCACCGCCCCAACGGCCAATCCAGTCGCCCTGACGCAGCCCTTTATGCAACCGACCCGCCACCACACGCAAGACCTCATCGCCAGCGGCGTGCCCGTAGGCATCATTGACCAGCTTGAAGTGATCCAGATCCAAGATTGCCAGGCAATAGGGCGCGCTGGAGCGGGTCGCCTGACTGCGGATGCGTTCAATCGCTTGCCACATCCCGCGCCGATTCAGCAATCCGGTCAGTTCGTCATGATCGGCCAGATGGGCCAGCTTGACCTCGGCCTCGCGCCGACGTGTGACCTCGATATGGGTGCCGGCCAGCTCGAGTCCGCCAACCAGCTGATCACGGGCGAACACCCGGGCGCGATCGAGCACCCAGACCCAATGACCGACGCGATGACGGACCCGGTACTCGGACTCGAAGCGATCCAGCTCCGCCGCGAGCACCGGGCGCAGCCGCATCTCGACCCGTTCCCGGTCATCCGGGTGCATCATCGCGAGCCAGCCCGGCCAATCCAGTGTCAGATCACCGGGCCGGTAGCCGAGCATGTCGTAGAAGCGCACATCGCCATGTACCCTGCCCGCGGGAAGCGAGGCCCTGTAGGTGCCGATATCCCCCCCTTCGATTGCCAGGTCGAGGCGACGCCGGACCTCGTCGCGATCGCGCTCGACCTGACGCGTCTCGGTGACGTCGGTCAAGGTCGTCAGACAGCGACAGTCCTGGTCGGCGCCCGGATGTGCGCGGCTATCGAAACGCAGATCGCGCATGGGCCCAGCGGCCGAGGTCTGCAGCTTGATCTCGGTGGTGACCGAGGTCTCGGGCTCCGCCGCGAACACGGCCCGCAGGTGGGCGAACAGCCGCATGCTGTTGCCATTGACGAGAAAGCCACTCAGCGGTCGATCGACGACACCGGCGCGCTCGCGTCCCAACAGCTTCGCGGCGGTCAGATTCAGTGACCGGATGATGCCGTTGCGATCCAGCGTCAGATAGCCAACCGGCGCGAAATCATAGAGTTCGGCGTAGCGTTGGTGACTCTCCTCAAGATCGGCCTGCGCCTGCCCGAGATCCCGATTCTGGATCTCAAGCTCGATCTGATGGAGCTGAAGATCGTGCAGCAGTCGCTGCGTGCCATCGCCTTGATCGCTCTCGAGCGCGGCCTCTGCGCTACCCAACAGACGGATCAGGTCCACTCGACTGAGATTATCGTAGCGCGTCATGGGGACTCCGGGTGCGCGAGTGGGTGGACTGGCTTAAGAAAGTATAGGCTTCGAATGCTCTGCTTAGCTTCGAACAACGCTAGCACACTCGGGCGCCAGCGTCGTATTGCCCCATCCTTAACCAGCACGGCGCTGTAGCTGGATTGCCACCTGGGTCAAGGCGTCCGGGGCCTGCGATCGGCCGGCACGGCCGCTGTGGAGGCGGCACTCAAGCGCGGGATAAAGACCAGGATCGCACCATCGACGCGGTTATCGATCGTCTTGTACGGACGGATTCGCACCGAGTATCCATGGCCGCGGTCGTCCTCGATCTCAAGCGTGCGCAGGCTCTTCTCGTCGATCACCTCGAGCACCAGTCGCTCCAGGTTCGGAATCTCAAGATGCGACTTGATGTGGCTGATGCGCCGGCCGATGTCCGCCGGGATCAGGTTGAGCAGGGCTTCGGCCGGCTCGGTGAATTGGCGGATACTGAGATCCGCGCTCAGGATCAGGATCGGCAGCTCGACGCTGGAAAGCAGGTTGACCAGATCGTTGTTGGTCTGGGCCAGCTCGCGATTGCGGTTCTCGAGCTCATCGTTGACCGTGGCCAGCTCTTCATTGGTCGATTGCAGCTCCTCCTTCGCGGTCTCCAGCTCCTCGTTTGCACTCTGCAGCTCCTCGTTGGTGGACTGTATCTCCTCGCTAGCGGCACTGAGCGCCTCATTGGTGCCCTCTTGCGCCTCGATGATCGACTGCATCGACGCCCGCGTACTCGCCAGCTCGCGCTCCAGCTCGGCTTGGTAGCGCAGCAGCTCAGGCGTCGTGTCGGCGTCGCCGCCGGCATCCAGGTCGCCAGCCGAGCAGGTCAATGCCGCCGCCGCGCGCTCCTCAACAGCAGCGCTCACGGCCCTGGGCTCGAACAGCACGATGAGATTGTTCTCGCCGCGGATCGCAGCAGCGAGCGGCAGCACCTGGATATCCACCCGCTGCTCCTGTCCTTGCACCTGCAGGCGCACATGCTCCTTGCGTTGCTCACAGCCGTCTTTGGTCGCGGCATGGATCGCCGCGCGCAGCTCGACGATCAGATCAGGATGGGCCAGTTTGTACAGATTCAGTGTCGCCGCGCCGGCGCTCGGCTCGATGTAGGGCCATGTCCGGCCGAGAAACCGCAGAATCCACTGGTCGGGATCAATGACGACGCCGACCGGTGTATAGCGCGCTAACAGGCGGCGCTCGGTCTCGCGGTTCAGATCGTAGACCCGGCTTTCAGGCCCGCTCAGATCCGCCGTGACCGGCTCCTCTGCTGGCCTCTTGGTCGGCAACACCAGCTCGTTCATCGGGCTAGCGGCCACCGATTTCTTCCGGTAGAGCTTGGCCTGCTTGTCCTGCATGGCGAACAGCGCCGCCTGACTGCCGACGCTCTCCGAGCCGCCGAGCAGCAAGAACCCTTGCGGCTGCAACGCGTAATGGAAGAGCTGCAAGACCTTCTGCTGCAGCGGCTGCTGCAGATAGATGAGCAGGTTGCGACAGCTCAGTAGATCGATCCGCGAGAACGGCGGATCGCGGGTCACATCTTGGAGCGCGAAGATGCAGCGTTCTCGAATCGATTTGCAGACCTGGTAGCCATTCGCCACGCGCTGGAAATAGCGTTTGAGCCGCGCGGCTGAGACCTCGCCGATAATGCTCGGTGGATAGACTGCGGCGCGTGCCGCCTCGATCGCCTCGTCATCCACATCGCTGCCAAAGATCTGGATGCTTGGGACCGTCGTGCTCTCTGCAAGATACTCATCCAATGCGATGGCGATCGAATAGACCTCTTGCCCGGTGGAGCAGCCTGGCACCCAGATGCGCAGCGGCAGGTTCGACGGACGCCCCTGCATCAACGCCGGAAAGCTGATCCGCTCCAGCGCCTCGAAGCCCTCCGCATCGCGAAAGAAGCCGGTGACATTGATCAGGATGTCATGGAAGAGCGCATCGATCTCCTTGGCATCATGCTGCAGCAATTGGATGTAGCGGGCGGTGCTGTCGAGCTGGTGCAGCAGGATGCGGCGGGCGAGCCGACGCCGAATCGTCGTCTCTTTGTAGGCGGAGAAGTCGTGCCCGCTGCGCGCACGCAGCAGGATGAACACCTTGTTCAGCTCCGTCGGGTTGGCAACGACCACCTCCTCCGGCGCCTGTATCCAGCGCTCTGGGCGCAGCAAGGGGTGACGGGCCAAGCGGCCGAGCTCGCGTGCGATCTCGACCGGCGGCAGCACGCGATCCACATAGCCGGTCGCCACCGCATTCGCCGGCATGGCGTCGTACTCCGCGCTGTCGCGGTCTTGGGCAAAGGTGATCCCACCCGCATCCTTGATGGCGCGGCAGCCGAGGCTGCCGTCCGAGGCGGTCCCTGAGAGCACGACACCAATCGCCTTGCTGCCACGATCGTCGGCCAGACTGCTGAAGAACAGATCAACCAGGTTATAGGCACGTCCTTGCTCGCCGCCCTCCGGCAGCACCACCAGGTGATTGTGCTGCAGGCTCAGCCGCTGTCCGGGGGCGATCGCGTAGACCTGATTCGGGGCCAAGGGCAGACCGTCGCTGGCCAATTGGATCGGCATTGGGCAGTCCTTGGCCAGCAGCTCGACCAGCAGTGAGGCATGGGTTGGGTCCAGATGCTGGATCAGCACAAAGGCCATGCCGGTATCCGGCGCCAGATCCCGCAGCAGCGCCTTGAACGCGGCCAGGCCACCGGCTGAGGCGCCGATCCCGACCACCGGGATGTCTTCGCGCGGGGGCGTCAGGGCGGCGCTTGACCTGTTCGATTGATCTGACTGATTCGCCTGGCCTTGCTGGAACTGATCTGTTACCACGAGGTTCCTATTGAAGCGTTTCAGTGATCGATGGTTGCGCCCGAGTATACGCAGTCGAGCAGAGCAGCCGTCATCTCAATCGGAACGCGAGCCACCTCGACAGCCGCATCTCGCGATCTGCGGCCGATGCCCCACCGGCCGCGACGGATGCAGATACGGCCCCCTGAAGATACCGATATACTCAGCGCATGAGTCTCGACGACGCCATCGATGTGTATGACCCCAAGCAACTCGACAGCCTGACCAAGGACGAGCTTGAGGCGCTGCCGTGCGGGACCATCCGGGTCGATGAGACCGGCGTCATTCTGTTCTACAGTCGCACCCAGAGCGCCATCACCCAACGCGATCCGCCGGCCGTGCTTGGCCGCAACTTCTTTACCGATGTCGCCCCCTGCACCGTGGTGCCGGAGTTCTATGGCCGCTTCCGGCGTGGCGTGCTGACCGGGGATCTCAGCGCCAGCTTCGAGTTCGTATTCGATTTCGAGATGGAGCCGGTGCAGGTGCAGATCACCATGCGCGCCTCGGAGCGCCCGGGTGAGTTCTGGATCATCGTCGAACCCCTGCACAAGCTGCGTAGCCACGACACGCAGGCCGCCGAACGGCTGCTCAGCAACAAATACGGCGAACAACCGGTCAAGCTGTCATCGGCCTCGTTCGATTTTTCCCAGTGCGATCGCGAGCCGATTGCCACCTGCGCGACCATTCAGCCGTTCGGCGTGCTGCTGGTGCTCGATCCGGCCAGCTTGCGCATCGAGGCCTGCAGCGCCAACAGCGCGATGTACCTGGGCATGGAGCCAGACGCTCTGCTCGACCGTCCGCTGCAAGACTTCTTGGCAGAAGATGCCGTCGGCCTTACCGCGGCCTTGGGGCTCAAGACCACAAAAGACCCGGAGCGCAGGGCGACAGACAGCGCGGCAGGAGAAAGTCCCGCAGCAGACAGCGATGCAGAAGACAGCGGCGCAGGAGACAGCGCTGCAGCAGACAGCCCTGCAGAAGGCTGCTCGGCAGCACAAGCAGCGGCGCACTCAACAGCAAGCGAGGCCGAGTCCGCGCGACTGTTAGCGCCCTCCCAGTTCCGCCTCAGCTGGCCGGGCATTGAGCTGCCATTGGATGCGCGTGTGCACTATTGGCGCGAACGCATCCTGCTCGAGCTGGAGCCCTATGGCGAGATGGCGATGGATCGCCGCATGCTCGGTTTTGACTTGGCCGCCTTCCAGCGCCTGCTGCGCAACAGCGAAGAGGCGGCACCCGCCTGCCAGCTCGCGGTCGACGCGCTGCGCTATCTGACCGGATGCGAGCGCGTGGTCGCCTATCGCTTCGACCCCAACCAAGATGGCGTGGTGATTGCCGAAAGTATCCTGCCAGGCAGCTGGCCCTCGATCCTCGGGCTGCGCTATCCAGCCACGGACATCCCGCGCCAAGCCCGCGCACTCTACGCCGAGACCCCGCTGCGCTACGCCCCGAGTCGTGATCACGCCGAGGTGGCGCTGCTGAGCCGGTCCCTCGAGCCCAGCAGCGTCGATATCGGCATCGCACAACTGCGCGCCCAATCGCCGATCCATCGCAACTACCTCAAGCGTTTTGGCGTCAACGGCTCGATGTCGCTTTCCTTGATGGACGACCAGCGCCTGTGGGGGCTGATCATCTTCCACAACCGCGCACCGCATCCGGTCACAGCCTACGTGCGCAAGCGTCTGATCGAGCTGGCCGGCTGCCTCTCGGGGCGGCTGTCACTGATCGAGGAGCGCAGCCAGAATCGCGCGCGTGAGCAGGGTATCGCCAAGGTCAACGCCATCGTCGGCGAGATCAACATCGAGCAGCCGTTCCCGGACAACCTGGTCGGCAAGGCCGGCATGCTCTGCACGCTGGTCGGTGCCGACCTGGTGCAGGTCTATCACCATGGCCGCCCGCTGTTCATCGGCCAGGACTGCCATCTCACCGCAGAGCAGATAGAGGCCCTGCTGCGCTTCCTGCGCACCCGACCCGGCGCCACCTGGAGCACCGACTGCCTGTCCGCCGAGTTCGAGCCGGCTGCAGCCTATCCCGAGCAGCTCTCCGGGGTGCTAGTGATCTACCTCGACGAACAGCGTGAGCACTGCCTGCTGTTTGGTCGCAAACGCCTCCGCTATAGCGTCGACTGGGGCGCCGAGCCCGGCTCACTGCCGTTCCTCGATGAGGCGCGCGCGCGGCCGCTCGGCTGGCCCAACCGGACCTTCCAGACCTGGCGCGAAGAGCGCACCCATCATGCGCCGGCCTGGTCAGCCACCGAACTGGCCACCGCCAAGGCCCTGAAGACCCTGCTGCAGCAGGTGATCGTGGCGCATGTGGCGCACTTCGAGCGGCTCGCGCAATCGCTCGCCAGCCAGCGCGACGCCCTGCAACGCTCGCGCGAGGAGATGCGCCATCGCGCCCTCCACGACAGCCTCACCGGACTGCCCAACCGGGCGTATTTTCGCGATGCCCTATTGCAGCAGATCGAGCGCTGCTGGACTGACGGCCGCCTGTTCGGCGTCGCCCTGCTCGATATCGATCATTTCAAGACCATCAACGACACCCTGGGACACGATCAAGGCGACCTACTGCTGTGCGCGGTGGCGCAACGCCTCAACGACAGCCTACCGCCACCTGCATTGGTCGCGCGGCTGGGCGGCGATGAGTTTGCGCTGCTGCTGCCGCAATCGGATTCCGGTGAGGCCTTGCGCCAAGCCCAACGCTTGATCGAGCAGCTGCGCCAAAGGATCGATGTCGACGACGGCAACTTCTCGATCACCGGCTCACTGGGGCTGACCATCGGCGACAAACACTCCGATCCCAGCGAGTTGCTCAAGCAGGCCGATCTAGCGCTGTACCGGGCCAAGGAAGCCGGCCGCAACTGTGCCCGGCTGTTCGACAGCAGCCTGCAGACCGAGGCCTTAGCGCGACTGGCGATCGATCGCGCCGTGCTCGGGCGCTCGCCTGCGTTGGCGATCGAGCTGATGCTGCAGCCGCAATACCCTATTTGTAGCCGCGAGAGCGGCCAGCGCTTCGAGGTGCTGTCCCGTTGGCGCAGCAAAGACGGCGAGCTGATCATGCCGGGGGAATTCATCCCCGCCGCCGAGCGCAACGGCTTGATCCGCGCCGTCACCGGGGTGGTCATGCGCCAGACGATCCGGCTGTTGAAGGTCTGCCTGGAGCGCGGCGAAGACGATGTCATCATGGCGGTGAATGTCTCCGCCAGTGACCTCGAGGCGCAAAACTTTGCCCATCATCTGATCCAGGATCTGCATACGCTGGATGTACCACCGGAGATGCTGACGGTCGAGATCACCGAATCGATGCTGCTGCGCATGACCCCAGGCGTCAAGTCCGCGCTTGAGCTACTGGCGCGCAGTGGCATCGGGCTGGCGCTCGACGACTTCGGCACCGGCTTCAGCTCGATGCTCTATCTGCGCGAGCTGCCGATCAGCGAGCTGAAGATCGATCGCGCCTTCATCAAGGGCATCGAGCAGCCGCATGACCGCAACCTGCTCGCCGGCATGATCGCCATGGCCCACTCGATCGGCAAGACCGTTGTCGCCGAAGGCATCGAGACCCAAGCGCAGCTGGAGATTCTGCAGGACCTTGGCTGTGATTGGGGGCAGGGTTTTCTGTGGTCCAAGCCGGTGCCGCCGGCTTTGGCTGCGGATTTTTTTAAGGCTTGAGTGGCGAGTGGTTAGTGGTGAGTAGCGCGCAGCAGCGTCCGCAGCCGTTCGCCAGCCGCCCTTGGTGGAACCGCAATACCCTGTTGCGCGTGCTGGATGATCTGCTCTGGGCGGAGCTGAACCGATTGCGCCCGGGGCAGCTTGGGCTAAGACCGAGCGCAGAGTCCGCTGTAACGACTGAGCGGCGTGGGCCGATGTCTGATGCTGCGCTTCGACCTGATGCCGCGCTCGAGCTGGACAGCCTGGGGCTCGACTCGCTGGAATTTCTGGATATCACGACCCTGATCGCGGTGCAGTTCCATCTGCAACAGACCGGACTCGACAACCAGCTCCTGCAGCAGCGGCAGCTCGGCGCTTGGGCGCAGATCATCCTCGACAGCCGCGCGCGCTGGGATCAAGCGCTGAGCTTTCAGACCTCCGGCTCAACCGGCCAGCCCAAGCTCTGCGCGCATCCAATGCACCGACTTGAGCAAGAGATCCAGTGGTTTGCCGGACAGCTCGGCGATCGGCGCCGCGTCTTGAGCGCCGTGCCGGCGCATCACATCTACGGCTTCCTGTTCAACGCCATGCTCCCCGCGCTGCTCGGGATTCCGGTGCTCGACCTGCGCGCCGGGCTGCCGAGCAGCGCCCTCGCACAGGCGCAACCGGGCGATCTCATCGTCGGTCATCCGGCGTTCTTCGAGCTGGCGACGCGCGGCGACGGCGCCGTTGCGGACGATGTCATCGCACTGACCTCCACCGCCCCCTGCCCGCCAAGCCTGTGGCAGCAGTTGATCAGTGCCGGCTGCGCTCGGCTGATCGAGATCTACGGCAGCTCCGAGAACGCCGGCATCGGCGTGCGCGAGGCCGCGGATGTCCCGTTCAGGCTGCTGCCCCATTGGTCGCGCGCCAGCAAGACAACCGACCGCCTGCAGCCTGTTGATACGACGACCGAAGGTCAATCAAATCGCGTCGAAAAGGATGTGGATACCACGACGGTTTCGGCATCGGCCTCGGATACTGATACGGCTTCGGTCACGGATGCAGTGTCGGCCTTGGATACTGATGCGGCTTCGGCTTCAGATGCTGATTCGGTCTCGGAAACGGCTGCGGCTGCCAATACGGATATGGCTGCGACCGCAGCTGCGTCCGGTTTCCTGACACAGGTCGAGCTACAAGATCATCTCGATTGGCTGGACCACGAGCGCTTCTATGTCCTCAGACGCCGCGATGGCGCGGTGCAGATCGGCGGGGTCAATGTCTTCCCGCAACGCATCGAGCGGCTGCTCTGCACGCATCCAGAGGTGGCCGAGGCGGCCGTCCGCCAAGCCAGCGCAGAGCAAGGTGGTCGACTCAAGGCCTTCGTAGTGCCAGTCATCGACTGCGTCGACCCTGCAGCACTCGCAGAGCGCCTGGACGCCTGGCTCGCCAGCCGTCTTACCGCACTGGAGCAGCCACGGGCCATCCAGATCGGCAGGCAGCTACCACGCTCAGCCGCCGGCAAGCTGATCGACTGGCCTGCTGAGGTGTATTCAGAGTCCCGCTAGGCCGCCGCCCGAGCACGCGGGCAGGCGCCGATGACAAACCCTCAGCGTACTCAGCATCAACAACAGGACCGCAGAGTGAGCGTGACCAAGCCCCAACACAGCAGCCTCCATCAGCGACTGAAGGCCAACACCACGGCTTGGCACAGCCGGCTCGACAGCACACCAGGCTTACGCCAGCTCATCCGCCCGGAGTTGACGCTGACGCAGTACGTTGCGGCGCTGCAGGGCCTGTTGGATGCGCACCGCCGGGTAGAGCACCAGCTCCAGCAGCTTGCCGACGACCATCCTGGCATCTGTCCAAATGGGCTGCCTGCCTATCGCCCACGGGTTCCGGCGCTGCTATCGGACCTCAGCCGACTCGCAAGCAAGACCGACCCAACACGCACGAGCACGAGCACGACCGCGCCCATCAGCGCGCCCCCGGCCATCCGATCCGCGCCAGAGCCAGCGCAGTCGCAGCAATCGCCGACGGCATCCGCGCTCGCCAGCGCTCATTCAGTGGTGCTAGCTCAGGCGCGGTACCTTGGCATGCGCTATGTCCTCGAGGGCGCAACCCAAGGCGGCAAGATGATCTCGGCCCGGGTCACAGCGCAATTGCCGCAGTTGCTCACCGAGCAGGCTTGTGCCTACTGGACACTGCTCGACGCCGCAAGCACCGATTGGACCGCGCTGGCCCGCTCGCTCGCTCGTCCAGCCGAGGACGCCGCAGAGTTAGCCGCCATCACTGCAGGTGCTGTGCACGCGTACCAATGTTTCCTCGACACCTTCGATCCATCGACGAACCCCACAGTGTCCTAGCACAAAGGGCCAGCTCAGCTGGATCACGATGAACATCCTTACGCACCAGCACCAGTGCCCGCAAGCACCGCGGATTCAGCGCGCCTCACCCGTCCCACTTCACTCACCACTCACCACTCACCACTCGCCACTCCTCACCCATCCAAATCATTCCGCCAATCCTGATCCTCCTTGTCGAACAACCGCGTCGCCTCAGCCGGCCCCCAGGAGCCAGCGGGGTAGGTGTGAATGAAGTCGCGCTCAGTGGCCCAGAGCTTGAGCACCGGATCAACGATGCGCCAGGCGTAGTTGACCTCATCGTAGCGTAGGAACAGCGAATGGTCGCCTTCGATGGCATCTAGCAGCAGCGCCTCATAGGCATCGATCTGCTCGCTGCCAATGTGGCAGGTGTTGGCGTCCAGATGCTCGGTGACGGTGCGCATCTCGAGCCCAGCCTGCTTCACCTGTAGCTCCATACGGATGCACTCGTTCGGCTGGATGTTGATCATCAGCCAGTTCGGCTTCAGCCGCTCGATCGGGGTGTCCTTGAACAACTGCTGCGGCGGATGCCGGAAGCGGATGCTCACCAGCGAGTTGGTCTCGCCCATGCGCTTGCCGGTGCGCAGGTAGAAGGGCACGTTGCGCCAGCGCCAGTTGTCGATGTAGAGCTTGAGCGCGGCATAGGTCTCGGTCGCGCTCTGCGGATCGACGCCCGGTTCGTCGAGATAACCCGGAACTCGCTCGCCATCGACCTCGCCGGCCCGGTACTGGGCGCGGAAGGCTTGGGCATGCACCGCTTGGCGGCTGATCGGCCGGATCGAGCGTAGCACCTTGACCTTCTCATCGCGCAACGCCTCGGCATCCAGACTCGGCGGCGGTTCCATCGCTACCAGCGTCAACAGCTGCAGCAGATGGCTCTGGATCATGTCGCGCAGCGCTCCGACCCCATCGTAAAAGCCGGCCCGCGAGCCGATGCCACGCGCCTCGGCATGGGTGATCTGCACATGATCGATGTAGTTGCGATTCCAAAGGGGCTCGAGCAACAGGTTGGCGAAGCGGAACACCAGCACGTTCTGCACGGTGCTCTTGCCCAGGTAGTGATCGATGCGGTAGATCTGCTCTTCATCGAAATGCCGGCGCAGTTGCTGATCGAGGATCTCGGCGCTCTCCAGGTCGTAGCCAAAGGGCTTCTCGACCACTAGGCGCGCCCAACCGTCGTCTTGCTGGTTGAGCCCCTGCGCGGCCAGACCGTCAACCGTGTTACCGTATTGACCTGGCGCGATGGCCAGGTAAAAGATCAGGTTACGCGGAAAGCCTTCGTCACCCCGCAGCCGCTGCGCCAGCCGCTCGAAGCCGGCAGCGTCAGTGAGATCCCCTTCAACGAAGTAGAAACGCTCCTGCAGGCGCTGCAGCGCGGATTCATCAAGCGTGCCACGCGCTGACTGCTTGACCCAATCGCGCACCCCATCGCGCCAATGCGCATCAGACCAATCGCGCCGGCCAAAGCCGATCACCCGCATCGAAGGGGTCAGATGGCCCGCCAGCTCCAGGTGGTAGAGCGCCGGAATCAGCTTGATCTGGGCCAGATTTCCGGTCGAGCCAAAGATCACCAGTGTGCAATCGTCCCGCATCAGGTTCTCCTAGAGTCAAGAGTTTTGTGCTAGTTTCAGTTGGAGAGCCCCATCAACAACACAAGCGTTGGACCCGCCCATGCCCCTTTCTGTCGCTCCCGGTGGCCAAGCCGTACTGTTCGCCAGCAGCGAAGCGCACCCATTGATCAAGACTGGCGGCCTCGCCGACGTCGCTGCCAGCCTGCCAATGGCGCTGCGCGAGCTCGGCCATGATGCGAGGCTCATCATACCCGCCTATCCGCAAGCCAAACGGCTGGTGCGTGAATTGCGCGTGCTCAGCGATGTGGGGCTGAAAGGCACCCAGGGCCCCGTCTCCTTGCTCGGCGGCCTCTTGCCAGACCGCGATCTTCCGGTTTACCTGGTCGAAGCACCCGCCTATTTCTGTCGCGAAGGCAATCCGTATACCGATGTCAGCGGCCGTGACTGGGGCGACAATCCTGAACGATTCCTGCTCTTTGCCCGTGTTTTAGCTCGGGTCGCGCTTGGGCTGCCGACCATCGACTGGCGCCCCGACGTACTGCATTGTAACGATTGGCAAACAGGCCTCGCGCCCGTCTTCCTGAGTCGCTATGAGGAACGACCGGCAACCGTGTTCACGGTCCACAATCTCGCCTACCAAGGGGTCTTCGATCGCGCGACCTTCGATCGGCTGGGCCTGCCCCCCGCGCTCTGGTCGATCGGTGGCGTCGAGTTCCATCAGCGCATGTCCTTCTTAAAAGGTGGCATCGCCTTCTCCGACCGAACCAACACCGTCAGCCCGACCTACGCCGAGGAGGTTCGCACCGCCGAGTACGGCTGTGGTCTCGATGGCCTGCTGCGACAGCTTGGAAGCCGCTTCCGCGGCATCTTGAACGGGATCGATTATCGGACCTGGGACCCGCTGCACGACGCCAGTCTGGCGCAGAACTACGATCTCGACAGCCTCGAGCTCAAGGCCGCGAATAAGCATGAGCTGCAACGCCACTTTGATCTGCCACACGATGAGCACAGCCTGGTGCTGGGCCATATCGGCCGCCTGGTCGAGCAGAAAGGGGTCGACATGATCCTTGACCTGGTCCCGCGCCTGCTCGAGCGAGGCAACATCCAACTCGTGGTGCAGGGCGAAGGCGATCGTGTCTTGGAACAACGTCTGCTGGAGCATGCCGCTCAGCACCCAAGTCACTTGAGCGTGCGGATCGGTTATGACGAGGCGCGCGCACATTTGATCGAGGCCGGCAGCGATCTGTTCTTGATGCCCTCTCGCTTCGAGCCTTGCGGGCTAAACCAGATGTACAGCCTGCGCTACGGAACGGTGCCCATCGTGCGCCGCACCGGCGGACTCGCCGACACCGTGGTTGACACCACGCCGGACAGCCTCGCCAGCAATGATGCGACCGGTTTTCTGTTCGATGACGCGGATGCCGACGCGCTCTGGGGCGCCATCGAGCGCGCCCTCAGGCTCCATCGTGAGGAGCCCGCAACCTGGCGCCGCTTGGTGCAGAATGGGATGACAAGGGATCTGAGCTGGCAGGCCAGCGCCAACTACTACCAGGCCTTTTACGAAGAGGCGCTCGAGTCGAGAGCGCAGCAGGCGGTCGCGCTTTCCGCCTAAACAATCATGGCGCGGCGCCACGCCAGACAATGAATCGCGTGAGATTCACGTTCATTGCTCAAGCCGCCTGTGCCGGGATCTGATGCCCGAGTCGAATCACGTCATTGTTCTCGTCGCAGTAGACCAGCGTTGGCTCAAAGTGTGCCGCTTCCTGCTCGCCCATCCCGGCATAACAGCAGATGATCAGCCGGTCGCCGGGACTGGCCTTGTGTGCCGCGGCGCCGTTGACAGAGATGACCCGCGAGCCAGCCTCGGCACGGATCGCATAGGTACTAAAGCGCTCGCCATTGGCCACGTTATAGATATGGAGTTGCTCATATTCGCGGATGCCGGCCTGACGCATCAGGTTCTCGTCGATGGCGCAGGAGCCCTCGTAATCGAGCTCGGCCTGCGTCACGCAGACGCGATGTAGCTTGCACTTAAGCAGAGTCAGTTGCATCGGTAGTCGTCTCCCGGGGCAGCCGCGATCAACCATGCTGCTGCCCTCTCGGTAATTAGGTGACCGGGCGGAGGCCATTACAATTCGTCGTCAAGATGGGGGCATGCTCGCACCGGCAGTTGAGCCTGGCAAGCCTCTCTGCTGAGCGATCCATCGTGATGGGTCTCGTACATGCTGCAGCGCAGCAATCCGTTAGGGTCTCAGATCCTGGGCCAGCTCGGCAAGTGGCACATCGAGATCGCAGGCAAGATTGTCGATCAGTCGCGCCCGGCCGAGCTGCGCAGCGGCAAGTATCATCAAGGCCCGATCCTCTGCTGTGCCCGCGCCTAGCTGGGTATCGGGCTCAGGCTCGGCAAGGTCAGCACGGCGCCGGACGCTGACATAATCCGGCTCGAAACCGGCCGCGACCAGGGCGCTCTGGGCATCCTGCTCCACCTCAGCGAAGTTGGCACCAGAGCGCAAACGCGCTGCAGCGGTGATCAGGCTCGCCCGCAACCGCGGCGCTAGCGCTCGCTCAGCAGCGCTGAGATAGCCGTTGCGCGAACTCATCGCCAGCCCGTCTGGCTCGCGCACGATGGGCGCCCCCACCACCTCGACCGGTAGATTGAGATCCTCGACCATGCGCCGGATCACGAGTAGCTGTTGGAAATCCTTCTCGCCGAAGATCGCCACCTCCGGCTGAACCATATTGAAGAGTTTGGCGACCACGGTCGCGACGCCGCGAAAATGACCTGGCCGACTCGCGCCGCACAGCTGATCAGAGAGACCAGGCACCTCGACAAAGGTCTGCTGATCGCGCCCGCGCGGATAGACCTCAGCATCAGCCGGCGCAAAGAGTAGATCACAGCCCGCGTCGCGGAGCATGTCGGAGTCGCGCTCCAGGGTACGCGGATAGGCGGCGAAATCCTCGCCAGCACCAAACTGCAGCGGGTTCACAAACACCGTCGCGACGACGCGATCGGCCGCTTCAGAGGCCGCACGAATCAACGAGAGATGGCCGGCATGCAGGTTGCCCATGGTCGGCACCAGCCCGACCCTCAAGCCTGCCTGGCGCCATTCCGCGCGCTGCCGCCGCAGCGCCCGCAGTTGATCGAGAAATTGCATGGGCTTGGACCTCAGGCCAAGGTGTGCTCGGGCGCAGGAAAGGCGCCGGATTTCACCGCCTCGACATAGCCCTTGATCGCGGCTTCGATGCCGAACGCGACGCCGCTGCCGTCGCTTGCGTCAACACTGGCAGACCCTGCAACAGCGACGGACGCGAGCTCGGCGAGAAAATTCTTACTGAAGCGCGGCGCGGCTCCGGGCGTGAGCCCGAGCACATCATGCAGCACCAGCACCTGCCCATCGCAGCGGTTGCCAGCGCCGATGCCAATCACCGGAATCCTGAGCCGCTGCGCCAGCGCTGCCGCAAGCGCGCTCGGCACACACTCCAGAATCAGCAACGAGGCGCCCGCATCCTGCAGCGCCAACGCCTCGGTCTCGATCCGCTCGGCATCGGCGGCCTCGCGACCCTGAACACGGTAGCCACCGAGCTGGTGCACCGATTGCGGTAGCAGCCCCAAATGCGCGCAGACCGGGGCACCGAACGCGGTCAAACGGGCGACGGTCTCCACCAGTGGCTCACCGCCTTCGAGCTTGACCATGGCCGCGCCCCCTTCGCCCATCAAGCGGGCCGCCGCCGCCACCGCCCGCTCTGGCGTTGCATAGCTCATAAACGGCATATCGGCGATGACCAGGCTACGCTCGGCCGCTCGAGTGACACAACGGCTGTGGTAGACCATCTGATCCAAGGTCACTGGCACGGTCGTCGGTTGCCCCTGGATGACCATGCCCAGCGAGTCTCCCACCAACAACACCTCGACCCCAGACCGCTCTAAGACCCTGGCAAAGGCAGCGTCATAACAGGTCAGGCAGGCGATGCGCTCGCCACGCTGCTTGAGCGCGCGCAGGCTCGTCGTGGTAATCGTTCTCGCTGACATCGAACTCAGGGGCTCCAAAACGGGCAGATGCGGAAAAAACAGCGGCCGAGCGGATCACTCGGCGCACACCCTCAACGCTGGCCTGTGGCAGCGCCTCGCAGCCTGGGTAACGCAACGCCGCCAAAGGCCCCCACGACGGCATCACCCGGGTCGCCGGCGCACAGCCGAACCATGGTGTCGGCCTCATCGGCAACCGCGGCGAGCAGATCATCCAAGCGGCCCTGACCGGGGATCTCGAGCCCTGGCGGAGCAATCTCGGCCAGCGGCCCCAGGACGAAGGCCCGACAGTGCATCTGTGGATGCGGAACGCACAGCTGTGGCAGCGCCAGCACCTGCTCACCGATGAGTAGGATATCGAGATCCAAGGTGCGCGGACCCCAGCGCTGGCCGTTACGGATGCGGCCGTGCTGACACTCGATCTGCTGCAACGCCGCCAACAGCACCAGCGGCTCGAGCTGGGTGTCGAGCTGCACAACCGCATTGATGAAGTCAGGCTGATCCGCTGGGCCAACGGGCAAGGTTCGATACAGCGACGACACCGCCGTCACCTCAGATCTGGGCAAGGTCTGCAACTGCAGCAGGGCTTGCTCGACTTGGCGGCGGGGATCGCTGAGATTGGCCCCGAGCCCAAGGTAGACCGGCACGCACGGCGCCAATGCGTCCCTGGACGATTTAGTCATGCGCTTTCTCCCTGCGCTGCGAGGGACGCCCCGACTGGCCATCAGCCGGTCCAGCGTCGATTGTGCTCGGCGGAACAGACCCCGCTCCCGCGCCTCCACCGTCAGCAGGCATCGCTCCGGTCGCGCCCCCTGCACCGGCACCAGCAGCCGCCGCAGCTCCCGCGGCGAGCGAGTCCGACTTCGGCTTGCGCTTCCTTCGCTTACGCTTGCGCTGCTGCGGGGTGCTGCCGAGCATCTTCGCGCGCTCTGCCGCATCGACAGCCTGAAAGCGTGTCCACCATTGCGCAATCTCAGGATCGGTTTCACCGGCCTCGGCGCGCAACAGCAGGAAGTCATAGGCCGCACGAAATCGGGGATGACTCAGCAGCAGCATCGGCCGCTTGCCCTGGCGCCGCTCCAGCCGCGGCTGCAGGGCCCAGATCTCACGCATCGGCAAGGCGAAGCGCTTTTGGATGGCGACCCATTGCTGTTGCGCCGAGGCGACCTCTTGCGAGGCCAAGGCCATGGCATCGGCCGAGGGCACCCCGTCATCGAGCAAGGCTTGATAGCGAAGACGCACCGGCTCCCACAGCAGCACCGCAAACAAGAACGCCGGGGCCACCGGCTTACCTTCGAGAATACGCTGGTCGGTATTGTCGAGCCCGCGGCTGACGAAGGTGATCGGGAATGCATGATCCTCGCGCGCGAGGCACGCATCGGTCTCCGGGAAGAGCTGCGCGAACAGGTCGAAGTGGCGCAGCTTCTCGAAGGCTTGGAGTGCATAGCCGCTATGAAACAGCTTCAACGTCTCCTCGAACAGACGCGCCGGCGAGATCTCTCCGAGCAGCTCCGCAAGCGCGCGGATCGGCGCGGCGCAGTCATCATCGATGATAAAGCCCAGCTTGCAGGCAAAGCGCACCGCACGCAGCATCCGCACCGGATCTTCGCGATAGCGCGCCACCGGATCATCGCCGATCAGCCGCAGCCGTCCCTCTTCGATATCAGCGAGGCCGCCAGCGTAGTCGACCAGCGAGAAGTCAGCGATATTGTAATAGAGGGCGTTGACCGTGAAATCGCGGCGCAGCGCGTCTTCAGTGATGCTGCCGTAGACGTTATCGCGCAGGATCATGCCCTGCTCGGTGACCTGTGCGTCGCTACCGCCATCGGCATTGCTGCCGCGGAAGGTCGCAACCTCAACGATCTCGCGACCGAAGAAGACGTGTGCGAGCCGGAAGCGCCTGCCGATCAGGCGGCAGTTGCGGAACACGCTACGGACCTCTTCCGGCGTCGCATCGGTCGCGATGTCGAAGTCTTTAGGCTCATGACCGAGGAGCAGATCGCGCACGCCACCACCGACCAGATACGCCTGAAACCCGGCCTGTTTCAGCCGATTGAGAACCTTCAAGGCATTCGGGCTGATGTTGGCGCGGGAGATCGGGTGCTCCGGGCGCGGGATGATGAGAGGCTCGGGAAGGTTAGCGGAGAGCAATCGAACCAGGCTTCCTTAGGTTTGGAGACAACTGAACCGAAAACGCTGAAAGAGACTTGAGCGCGCCGGCGACCTGCGTATAATACGCGATTCTGCTCAGCGCTTCTGCTCCCTTCGTCTAGTGGTTAGGACGTCGGCCTCTCACGCCGGTAACAGGGGTTCGAATCCCCTAGGGAGCGCCATCTCCTTGAGACCCGCATTAGCCAGCCAGAACCGTCATCGTTGCCCAAGGCGCTTGCGGTTAGGTCGACGTTAGGTTGGCACTAGATGCGGCTATTACCCATCGCCCGGAATTCATCGTCTAGCGGCTTCGACTCGCCAATGGTGGTCGGCTGACCACGTAACGCGCGGTAGCGATCGCGAATCTCCAGCAGGCTTCGCGCGGGCTCGGTGCGGCCAGCGGGTGTCAGGAATGACTCCAGCTTCCTCGCCAGCTTGATGGTGTTGTGCTCCTGCAAGATCGCCATCACACCGTCGCTGATCAGCGTCTGCAGCATCAATTCCTTCTCGGTCTTCGCACTGATGTTCTCGGCGATCGGCGTGAGCAGGAAATTGCCGATCACGATACCGTAAAGGGTCGAGGTCAAGGCGATCGGTATCGTACTGACGATCACTTCAGGGTCGCCGATACCAGCCACCATGCCGATCAACCCAACCACCGAGCCCGCGACACCAAAGGCCGGCGCCAAGCGGGCCATGTGCCGAAACAGCTTCTCATGCTGGAAACGACGCTGGCGGAAATAATGCATCTCCGTCGAGAGGATATCGCGAACCTCAGCAGGCTTGTAACCATCGACCAGCATGCCGAGGGCAGAGCGCAAAAAACTGATCGTCGTCTGCTCTTCGATGACTTCCAGCGCCAGAATGCCACTGTGCCGCGAGCGCACGGCTAGGTCGAGCAGAGAATCGATAATCTCATGCTCCGTGGGTGGCCGTTGCGTGTAGCTGTTGCGCGCGACAAAGAAGGCCGCACGGATGTCGCTGGCCGGATAGCTGAGAAAGGTCGCGCCCAGGGTGCCTGAGACAACGATGGTGATTGCGATCAGGTTGAGGAAAAGACCGACGTCGCTGCTGAGCATGAAGCTGGCGACAAAAATCCCGCCAAACAGAATGACGGCCAGGTAATTGACTCGGGTCATCTCCGCATCTCCGTGCTCGGCATCAATGTACCAGTCACAACGCTAACAGGGTCCAGACTCAGCAGCACCCTGTCTAGCTCGGCTGTCTCGCTGACCGGCATTTCCGCATCTGGCAGTTCGGAGGACTCTCGGGGCTTAATTTCGTTGCGGGTGATAATAATCTCCACGCGTCGATTAAGAGCTCTGTTGACATCATTGGTGTTGACAACCGCCGGCTCAAATTCGCCTCGACCCATCACCGTAAACCGACGCGGATCAATGCCCGCGCTGTCGATGAGATAGCGGGCCACACGGGCAGCACGCGCTGCGGACAACTCCCAATTGCTCGGGAAGACCTCGGTATCGACTGGATGGTCATCGGTATGGCCGACGACCTGCACCGCGAATGACGTCTGCCCGATGACGCGGGCCAAGCGGTCGAGAAACGCCCGCACCTCGGGCCGCAGCGTCGCCTCACCAAGTTCGAAGAACATTGGCCCCTGCACACTAACCTTCACCGACTGGTCACTCATGAGCACGATCTCGACATTGTCGATACGCGCATCACGCACTGCGTCTTGGCTCCGCTGAAAGACATTCACCCGCATCAGCGGCTCGAAGCTCGGCACTCGCGTGGGGGTCGGCTTTGGGGTCGGGGTTGGCACTGATATCGGGACCGGTTGTTGCCGCTCAGCAGCTTCCACGAGCTCGCGGTTCTCACGCATCAGAACCGCCACCAGAACCGCGAACAGCACGAACATTACCATCATGAGATCGGACCAAGGCACAGCCCAGTGGCTGCCGAGGTAGGCATCGGCCTGAGCGAGCGCCAACCCATCATCGCGGCGCCAGGCAAGTGGACCGCCTGGCATCGGCTCTTGAGACACCGGTGGCGCGGTCGGGGACTCGGGCTCGGCCAAGGTTTCAGACTTGACTGGAGCGGTGGCCACAGTCTGGGGAGACTTATCCGAAACGCGGACGTTAGCCTCGGGCTCGCTCTCGTTTGGGTCGAAATATTTTGATGTATCGGCCATGCAAACTGACGGCCCTGCAAGCAGATCAAAATCCAACCGCCAACGTCCCTTTGCAGGCGCGCCTATGGCTGGTCGTTATGAGGGGTTAGTATGCGCTAGAAATAGTGCTTACAGCCGGATACCGCAAGCGAAAGATGATGGTGGGCCGTGTAGGATTCGAACCTACGACCAAGGGATTAAGAGTCCCCTGCTCTACCAGCTGAGCTAACGGCCCATTTCGGCGTGAGCGTCGGCAGAGCAGGCAACCATGAGCTGCTCCCGACCAAGCCCACTATGATAATTCAGCGCCATCCGTGGCGTCCACCCCAAAATCGCCCGATCAGAATCGTTAACGGACCAACCACTCGCATGATGTGCCACCGAACACAGCCGCCAATCGACCAGCAAGACACCATGCGTCACCACAGCCGCAGCCCTAAGGCCGACGCACCGCGTCGATGCCATCAACGCCAGGAGGCCGGCGATGCATGAGCTTTCGATCTGCATGTCTTTGCTCGACCAGGTCGAGCGTATCGCGAAGGAGCACCGCGCCGAGCGCGTCGAGCGCATCCTACTGCGCATCGGACCGCTGTCCGGCGTCGAGGCGCCGTTGCTCATGAACGCCTATCCGCTCGCCGCTGCTGGCACCATCGCCGAGCACGCGCAACTGGACATCGAGCCGGCCCCTGTCCGGGTCCAATGTTTAGATTGTAGCGCGGAGACTGAGGCGACACCCAACCGACTGCTCTGCGCGAGCTGCGGCAGTTATCACACCAAGCTCATCAGCGGCGACGAGATGCTGCTCGCCAGCCTCGAAATGAGCCTTCCAGAAGACGCGAGCGAAACCCTCTAACCGGGCACATGGCTGGGCACATGGCTGGACGCATGGCTGGACGCATGGCTGGGCACATGGCTGGACGCATGGCTGGGCACATGGCTGGGCGCCCAAGCGCTGGCGCTGACGTCGCGCCAGGTGCATTCGCGCCGAGCAGCGCTGCTATAGTCGCGCTTACATCGTTGGGCATACCCAATGCGACCATGCCCAATCCGACCATACCCAATCCGACCATGCCCAATGCGACCATACTTAATGCTTGGAGACCATCATGTGCGAGACCTGTGGCTGCAACATCACGCCTGGCAATGAACATCTCGTCCGTGGCGACGGCAAACACAGCAAAACCGCCGACGGTCGAGCCACCGTCGAGGTGCTGACCAGCCTGCTCGACGAGAACGACCATCAGGCCTTACACAATCGCGAACATTTCGACCGCCACAACCTGCTTGCGCTGAATCTGATGTCATCGCCCGGAGCGGGCAAGACGAGCCTGCTCGAGGCCACCATCGAGGCGCTTCAGGGCGAGTTGCGTATCGCGGTGATCGAAGGCGATCTCGAGACCGAGAATGACGCCGAGCGCATTCGCGCCAAAGGCGTGCCGGCGATCCAGATCGCCACCGGCAGCGCATGCCACCTGGACGCGCATATGGTCCACGATGCGCTGCACCAGTTAGATCTTGCCGACATCGACATCCTCTTCATCGAGAACGTCGGCAATCTCGTCTGCCCCGCCAGCTTCGACCTCGGCCAGCATCGCAACGTCACCCTGCTCTCAGTTCCAGAAGGCGACGACAAACCGGCCAAGTATCCCGTCATGTTTCGCGCCGCGGATCTCGTGCTGCTCAGCAAGGCCGACTTGTTGCCGGTGCTCGACGACTTCGATCCGGCACGGGCGGAGAGTTATCTGCGCCACCTCGCCAGCAGCGTTCCCTTCGAGCGGGTAGCGATCCGCGGCGAGCAGAAGGCACTCTCACCCTGGCTCGACTGGCTGCGAGCGGAAGTGGCCGCCCAGGGCCGGCGTCGCGCTGCTGGCAAGACCGCACGTCCAAGCGTGCAGCCCGATGGGGCGCGCTTGCATACGCACCAACATGCGAGCACGTAATCGACCAGCACAGTCGAAGCGGCGGCCGAATGCGACCCAGACAGACCGCGATCATCGCGCTAGTATCTCGCCCAGCTCAGCCCGACATCAGTTGCCGTGCTGAGCTGCCATAGACCATCAGCAGACCCCATGACCAAAACAATTCCAGCTCTGTGACCCGGATGGAGGATCTCGATTTGTTCACTGCAGTAAACCCTGTTCGCAAGGCCATCGCGCTAGCCGCGCTCTTGGCGGTGTCCAACCAAGCCGCTCACGCAGTGGGCTTCGGCGACATGTTCAATCCCGGCCGCTGGTTTGGCGGCGACAGTAACGACTACTACTATGACGAAGGTCCATGGGGACCTCATGCCCCAGGCCCTTATGGCGCTCCCGGCTATGCTCCCTATGGAGGCCATGGCTACGGCTACTCGCCTTATGGCGCTCCGGCGTATGGCACCCAAGGGCCAGCCTATGGGGCGCCTGCCTACACGGCACCCGCACTGCCCCCAGCGAGCGAATCGGCGCCTGAGACCAGCAACAGCGCCAAAGATCGCGAGATCGAGGCACTGAAACGACGCATCGAACAGCTCGAATCGCGTAACGCGCCACCAAGCCGCTCCCAGCCACCCCAAGGCCAGAGTGCTGGCGAGGGTTGGCCGTCAGCGCCAGCCTTCCGCCCCATGGACCAATACTAAACCCGCCCAGAGACCCAGCCCGCGGTCGTTCACGACCGCGGGCTGATGACAGAGGAGCAGCACAGATGAAGAGGTTCCAGGCGTTCATAGTGAGCCTGCTACTGCTATGCGCAGCCACGCAAACCGCGGCCGAAGACTACGCCGTATACGAAAGCGAGAGCAGCTTTTCCGACGTCATGGACGGACTCAAGCTCGCGATCGAGCAACGCGGCATGTTCATCAATAACGTAATGCACATGAACGAGATGCTCGAGCGAACTGGCGCCGACCTCGGCCTCGGCGACTCCCTATTCGGCCAAGCCGACTCGGTGGAGTTCTGCAGCGCGGTCTTATCGCGCAAGATGATCAGCGAAGATCCACGTCGAATCGTGAATTGCCCCTTTATCATCGCTGTCTACACCCTGCCCGACGAGTCCGAGACGACCTATGTCGCGCATCGCAAGATTCCCGCCGCTGAAACCGAGCAGAGTGCGGCCATGCGGGAGGTCGCGGCCATGTTCGAACAGATCGCCGAAGACGCCGTGAGCTGGTAGATCCACAAGCACAGGATGGCCCGCAAATCGAGGGCCACCGCACAAGCATCCTCCGGTCAATTGACCCAGATCCTGGTTTGCGGGGTTTCGTTATCGGAATATAGGGCTATATTTCCTTGACAGCCCAGAAGAATGCTGTTCCACGACCTACTAATACAACGATAAGCCGATATACCAATGGTGCCTTCAGATCCGGCCAAGGACTGAAGCTGCCAGCAACGGCAAGCGCATCCCGAGAAACCAGGATATCCACCGATCTCAGGTGGAGGAGCAAACCAAATGACTGCGATGAATGTTGTTGGAGAGATCGCCGGGCGCGAGGTCCAGTTCAACAAGAAGGGCTTTATCGCCCGCTTCGAAGATTGGGACAACGACCTCGCCTATGCCATGGCGCAACAGGAAGGCCTCAGCCTCACCGAGTGCCACTGGACGGTGATCGAGTTCCTACGCGAGTACTACGCCTTCCACGAAATGCCCCCGTCGCCGAAGGTGATCATCCGCACCATCGGAGAGAAGGTCTCCGAGCACACGCCCTGCACACGCAAAAAGCTCGAAGGCCTGTTCCCGGATGGTGGCTGCAAACAGGCCTGCCGCATCGCCGGCCTGCCTGATCATTACTGCCATTCCTGCTAAGGCGTTTCGGTCCAACCGCATACCGCCTAGCTGGTCTGTTCACCTGCCGACCGCCTCGCCGGCGCGCCGAGATCAACACCTCGGTCGCCTGGCGAGGCGTCATTGCGTACACTCCTGGCGAAGATCCAAGCGAACGGACATGGCGCATCGCCATCCCAGATGATGAAGCGCCTATTTCACGGTAACCCCATTTCACGGTAACCAAGGCCACTTGACGCCCAATGACTCGCCTGCTTGCTACGATCGGCGCCCTGTTCGGACTCGGCGCTGTCATCCTTGGTGCCTTCGGCGCTCATGCGCTAGAAGGTCGCGTCACCCCAGAACGGGCCGAGGTCTGGACGACCGCGGCGCACTACCTCGGCTGGCAGGGCACTGCGCTGCTCGCGCTTGCCGCGCTGACCTGGTCAGCTAACACGCCCGCCGCTGCGCTGCGCTTACTCGGCATCGCCGGCTGGCTACTGGTGATCGGCACCCTGATCTTCAGCGGTAGCTTGTTCGTGCTCGTGCTCTCCGGGATCGGTGTCTTCGGGGCGATCACCCCGATCGGGGGGCTGCTCTTGGTCGCAGGCTGGGGCGTCGCCGCCGCCGCAGCCTTACAGCTCACACCCGGCAACTGAAGACGACCTGCCGGATGCTGTCGGCTAGCGCCAACCCAAGCTCGCCCGAGCATGCGTGAGCATCGCCTTTACACCGACCAACCGCTCAGCGTCGGTGGGCAGATCGCGCTCGAGTCGCGGCCGGCCAAGCATGCCGCTCAAGTCCTGCGGCTTGGCGCTGGTGATCCACTGACGCTGTTCAATGGCGATGGCCATGACTACCGCGCCGAGATCCTGTCCAACACGCGTCATCAGATCAGCGTCCATGTCCTCAGCGTCGGCGCGCCCGAGCCAGCGCCGTCCTTGGCGATCAGCCTCGCCCTCGGCGTCTCCCGTGGTGAGCGCATGGATCTGGCCCTGCAGAAGGCCGTCGAGCTTGGCGTCAGTGCGATCCAACCCCTGTTCTCGAGCCGCACCCTCGTGCGCCTGAGCGGCGAGCGCCTCGCCAAGCGCGCACAACATTGGCAAGGCGTGGTCATCGCGGCCTGCGAGCAAAGCGGCCGGCGGCGGCTGCCAGCCCTAGCGCCTGTCATCGACCTGCCCGACTGGCTCCAACAGCAGCAGCCCGGCGGCATTCTCCTGCACCACCAAGCCGCGAGAGCGATCACCGAACTGCCAGCGCCGGCTGACCGCCTCAGCTTGCTGATCGGCCCGGAAGGCGGACTTGCACAGAAAGAGCGCGACCTTGCACAGGCACAGGGCTTCACGCCCGTGCGGCTCGGCCCCCGAGTGCTGCGTACCGAGACGGCCCCACTCGCCGCCATTGCCGCCATTCAGACACTCTGGGGAGATTTTCGCGCAACCTAGCGCTCATGGTGCGGCGCCACCCCGGAGAATGAATCGCGTGAGATTCAGGCTAAGCAAGTACCCGCTGCCCCAACCCGCTGTGAACGTCAGCCTGGCACTTGAAGGCGGAAGCCGTGCTAACGTTCCCCCTCAAGCCACCCTGCCGCATAGACCAACCGCCCCATCACCATCATGCTCGCCCAGTACGCTGTCGTCCTCGTCGATGCCTCCGGCTACCTGTTTCGCGCCTACCACGCGCTGCCCAAGCTGACCACTTCCAAAGGCGAGGCCACAGGCGCCCTGATCGGCGTGCTCAGCATGCTGCGCAAGCTCATCGACGAGACCGCGCCGGCCTACATTGGGGTGGTCTTCGACGCGCCGGGGCCGACCTTCCGCGATGCGATCTACACCGAGTACAAGGCCAATCGCCCGCCGATGCCAGACGAGCTCCGCGAGCAGCTCGACCCGCTCAAGGCCATCATTCGCGCGATGGGCCTGCCGCTGATCGAGATCCCCGAGGTCGAGGCCGACGATGTGATCGGCACCCTCGCCACCCGCGCCGCGCAGCAAGGCCTGAGAACACTGATCTCGACCGGCGACAAGGACATGGCGCAGCTGGTTGATGAGCGCATTACGCTGATCAATACCATGACCGATAGCCTGCTCGACCCCGCCGGCGTCAAGACCAAGTTCGGCGTGCCGCCAGAGCGGATCATCGATTATCTGAGCCTGATGGGCGACAGCATCGACAACATCCCAGGCGTGCCCAAGTGTGGTCCGAAGACCGCGGTCAAATGGATCGAGCACTACGGCGACCTCGATGGCGTGATCAGCCACGCCGACGAGATCAAGGGCAAGGTCGGCGAGAACCTGCGCGCAGCGCTCGACCAACTCCCGCTTGCTCGCGAGCTGACCACCATCAAGCGCGATGTCACGCTGGATCTGGCACCGACCGACCTGCAGCCGAGCCCGCCCGATGAGGAGACACTGCGCGCCTGGTACGAGCGCATCGAGTCCAAACGGCTGCTGGCGACGCTCACTGAAGGCGAACGGCAAGACAGTGCTAGCAGCTCGGATGGAAACGGAAACACCTTAGGCCAGTCTTCAACGAATCAGCACGCGCTCGGCCGTTCACAACGACCCGCAGCCGACTATCAGACCATCCTCAATCAAGCCGAGTTCGATGACTGGCTCGAACGCCTGCGCCAAGCCGAGCTGTTCGCCTTCGACACCGAGACCAATGCGCTGGACTACATGCGCGCTGACATCGTCGGCATCTCGGTCGCAGTCGATCCGCACCAGGCCGCTTATATTCCGCTCGCACACGATTACCCGGGCGCGCCCGATCAGCTCAATCGCAACCAAGTCTTGAACGCCCTGAAGCCGTTGCTCGAAGACCCCGAGCGCCTCAAGCTCGGCCAGAACCTGAAGTTCGATATGAGCGTTTGTGCCCGCGCCGGGATCACGATGCAAGGCATCGCGCACGACACCATGCTGCAGAGCTATGTGCTCGACAGCACCGCCACCCGGCACGACATGGACTCGCTAGCGAAAAAATACCTCGATCAAGACACCATCAAGTTCGAGACCGTCGCCGGCAAGGGCGCCAAGCAGCTGACCTTCAACCAGATCCCACTCGAGACCGCAGCCCCCTATGCCGCCGAGGATGCCGACGTCACCCTGCGGCTGCACCAAAACCTCTGGCCGCGCATCGAGGCGATACCGAGCCTAGCCCGAGTCTACCGCGAGATCGAGATCCCCTTAGTGCCGGTGCTCTCACGCATCGAGCGCACCGGTGTGCGGATCGATAGCGACGAGCTCGGTGCCCAAAGCCGCGCCCTCGCCGAGCGCGCTGCCGAGCTCGAGGAGCGCGCCTATGCCGAAGCCGGCGGCCGCTTCAATATGGGCTCGCCGAAACAGATCGGCGCCATCTTCTTCGATCAGCTCAAGCTGCCAGTCGTCGCCAAGACCCCAAAGGGCGCCCCCTCGACCTCCGAGGCCGTGCTCGAGAAACTGGCCGAAGACGGCTACGCGCTGCCGCGTCTGATCCTCGAGCATCGCGGCGTGAGCAAGCTGCGCTCCACCTATACCGACAAGCTGCCAGCGATGGTCAATCCGCAGACCGGCCGCGTGCACACCAGCTATCACCAGGCGGTCGCGGCGACGGGTCGGCTGTCCTCCAGCGACCCCAACCTGCAGAACATCCCGATCCGCAGCGAGGCCGGCCGCCGCATCCGCCGCGCCTTCATCCCCGAGCCGGGCTGCCGCATGCTCGCCGCTGACTATTCGCAGATCGAGCTGCGCATCATGGCCCACCTCTCGGGTGACGAGCGCCTGCTCGCCGCCTTCGCCGCTGGCCAGGACATCCACCGCGCCACCGCCGCTGAGATCCTCGGGCTGCAGCCCGAGGAGGTAACCAACGAGCAGCGCCGCTCGGCAAA
This sequence comes from Lamprobacter modestohalophilus, assembly GCF_016583905.1. GTDB lineage: Bacteria > Pseudomonadota > Gammaproteobacteria > Chromatiales > Chromatiaceae > Lamprobacter > Lamprobacter modestohalophilus. The sequence continues at coordinate 82,533 of NZ_NRRY01000008.1, forward strand.
GGCGGTCAACTTCGGCCTCATCTACGGCATGTCGGCGTTCGGACTCGCGCGCCAGCTCGGCATCGAGCGGCAAGAGGCGCAGGACTATGTCGACGCCTACTTCGCCCGCTACCCCGGGGTGCGCGTCTTCATGGACAAGACCCGAGAGCAAGCGCGCCAGGACCGCTATGTCGAGACCCTCTTCGGCCGCCGGCTCTACCTCACCAATATCGGCCACAGTAACCATCAACTGCGCAGCGCCGCCGAGCGCACCGCGATCAACGCCCCGATGCAGGGCACAGCGGCGGATATCATCAAGCGTGCGATGATCCAGGTCGACAGTTGGATTCGGACCGAGCAGCCGCCAGTGCAAATGATCATGCAGGTGCACGATGAGCTAGTGTTCGAGGTCGCCGAGGAGGCCGCAGATGCTGTCTCCTCTCACATCTGCGCACTAATGCAAGGCGCCGCCGAACTGGCAGTCCCGCTGCTGGTCGAGGCCGGCATCGGCGACAACTGGGACGAGGCGCACTGATACCAGCTCCATTAGCGCCACCCGGCAGATGAATCGCGCGGAATTCAGGTTAAACCACCAACGAGGAAGCGATTGCAATGAGGCAATCATCAACTGCCGACAGAACCGGCGACACCATCGCTGATAACACCCCAGGGCGCCCCTGCCCAAGCATCAGATCGTTGCCTTTGACAGCCAAGGGGGCAACCACTGCTCCGTCGTTAGCGAGGGTCGCGCCAGCCAGGTTGCGAATAGCTGCTCCGCACCTGTTGATGGTCATGCTGCTAGCGACCGTCGCCACGACGACGACAAACGCCGATGAAGCGCTGGTCGACGTGCCCGACCCGCTCAGCCTAGAACAGGCGCTTGGCTTCGCCGAGACCCATCCGCGCGTGCGCGCCGAGCAAGCCACAACAGGGACATCACTCGACCTCCCACGCGCTCAGCCCCTCTATCTCGGCTGCCACTCACTCGCCTTCAGCGGCGCGCGCGTCAACGACGCCGAGCGCGATGTCGCCTGGTCCGCGTTGCTGAGCAGCACCAATGCCCAGCGGCTCGAGATCACACAGCGTTTCTATGATGTGCTGCTGGCCGACCTCAGCTTTGCGCGCGACAACGAGGCGATGGCCGTCGCCTTCATCCAGTTCGACCGCGCCGAAGCGCGCGAAGCGCTCGGACAATTCTCACCGCTGCGCACCGCCGAGCTGCAAGCCGATTATCAGCTGATCCGGCGTCAGCGCGCCGCCAGCGAGGCCGCGCAGCGCGTCACCCGTGCCATGCTCGCAACGGCGATGGGACATCCAGCCTCCTTGCCCCGCCAGCTGATCACACCAGCGCTTGACGCCTCCACTCCGGAGTCGATGGACCTGGATACAGTGGTCAACGCGGCCATCGAGCACAACCCAGAGGTCAAGACCTTGATGCAGGGCCGCAGCGATGCCGAGCAAGCCTTGGTGCGGATGGCCGTGCGCGAGCGCGCCCTCGAACTGCTGACCCGTCTGCAACTGCTGCAGGTGATCGCCGAGCAGGCCCGCAGTGAGTCCGATTGGCGTGACCTCAAGCTCGACGAGAGCCGCACCCTGTACGAACTCGAAGCCAAGGCCGACCTCGGCTTCTCGATGAGCCAGCAGACCAAGGCACGGCGGGATGAGCAGGAGACCGCCTTCTGCCGGGCGCTTACCCGCGCCGAGCTCAATGCACTTCGAGGGCAAACACCATGATCGAGCGCTATGACGCTTCGCGATTATGCACTTCAGTATCAAGCGCTGCCCTCTCAAGCGCCCTCCTCTCAAGCGCTGCCCTATCAAGCGCTTCCCAATCAAGCACTGCACATCAAACAGCGTCGCCGTCTTCCTGGCGGCCGCGCGCACTGGCTCCGGCGCTGAGGCTGGCGCTGGGCGTACTCGTGCTGTCGCTGCTGGCGAGCAATGCGGCGGCCGCGCTGCAGCTCAGTGGTCGACTTGAATGGGTGCGCAAGGTCGAGATGCGCGCGGTCGAGAACGGCGTCATTGCCGAAGTCCTGGTCGCGCCAGGTGAGCATGTCGAAGAAGGCAAGCTGCTGCTGCGCATGGATCAACGCGAGGCGCAGGCGACCAGCCTCGAGGCCAAGGCTGGCGTCGCTCGCCAGCAGATTGCACTCGACAGCGCCGAGCGCGAGCTCGGGCGCGCGCAAGAACTGTTCGACCGCGGGCTGATCGCCAGCGAGGAACTCAAAGATGCCGAACTGCTCATGGCCGCCGCAGAGGCCGAGCTTGAATCGGCCAGGGCCAAGCAGGCTGCGGCTGATGTACTGCTAGAGCGCACAGAATTGCGCGCGCCGTTCGACGGGATCATCGTCGCGCAGAACGGTTATCAGGGCGCAGTGATCTACAAGACCCTGCAGCAGCAGCCATTGATCGCCGTTGCCCCGACCAGCCAGATGCTCGCGCGGGTGCTCGTCACTTCAGACATCCTGCGTCGTTATCGGCCTGGACAGTCGGCCAAGATCAACGTCCGCGGCCAGTTGCGCACCGGCACCATCTACAGCCTGGGGGTCGAAGCGGTGCGGATCGACCCAGACGGCGCTGTCTATGAGCTGGACGTCATCTTCGACAGCAAGCCGGATGAGATCCTCAGGCCCTCGGAATTTGTTCAGGTCACACTGCCGTAATCTAGCCCTAGCGGAACTCCAATCAACTGCTACACTCTTAAATTGCAAGCGCAACAACGCGCTAGGCCGCAACGGGCTCCCCCTCCCTAGCGGCCATGTCTCCCGGCTCCCCATAGCTGGGAACAGTTACCCCGGCGCTTCCCCCGATCGCCGGGGTTTCTTTTGTGATAAGAAACGGCCTCGCAGACCAAAGCCGTCAAGGGGTACACTGGCGTGATGAAGTACAAGCTTGGTGTCGTCATGGACCCGATCGGGTCCATCAAGATCAGCAAAGACAGCAGTTTTGCCATGCTGCTCGCAGCGCAGAAGCGCGGCTGGTCGCTCTATTACATGGAGATCGCCGACCTGTTCTTCGCTGGCGCAGAGGTCAGCGCCCGCGCGCGCCGACTGCGGGTGAAGGATGATCCCGCCGGATGGTTTGAGTTCGAGGACAGCGAAACACTGGACCTGTCAGAACTCGATGCGGTGCTGATGCGTAAAGACCCACCGTTCGACATGGAATACGTCTACGCGACCTATCTGCTCGAGCTCGCCGAGGCTGCTGGCTGCCTGGTCGTGAACGCACCGCGGACCTTGCGCGACGCCAACGAGAAGGTCTTCACCACCCATTTCCCGCAGTGCTGTCCGCCGCTCGTGATCAGTCGCCATGCCGATGTGCTGCGGGCGTTCCTGGCTGAGCATGAGGAGATCGTGCTCAAACCGCTCGATGGCATGGGGGGGCGCTCGATCTTCCGTATCCGTCGTGGCGATCCCAACACCTCGGTGATCATCGAGGCCCTGATCGGCGTCAGCCGCGGCGCCGGTCAGCGTTTCTGCATGGCACAGCGTTTCCTGCCTGAGATCGCTGACGGCGATAAGCGGGTGCTGATCGTCGATGGCGAGCCGGTCCCTCATGTCCTAGCACGCATCCCGGCTGCCGGCGAATCACGCGGCAATCTTGCTGCCGGCGCGAGTGCGGAGGTCAGACCGATCAGCGAGCGCGAGCGCTGGATTGCGACACAGGTCGCACCGGAGCTGAAGGCCCGCGGGGTGCTCTTTGCCGGGCTCGACGTCATCGGCGACTGGCTCACCGAGATCAATATCACCAGCCCAACCTGTATCCGGGAGATAGACCGTGCCGCTGGCACCGATATCGCCCAAGATCTAATGGCCGCCATCGAGACACGACTCAATGCGCGCTAATCGTTGCCCGCAGCCGGCGCCTCGCTGGCCCACGCTGAGGACGCTCCAAACGAGGATGCTCCAGCTGAGGACACTCCAGCGCGCGAGCGTCCTGCTCCTCATCACCGCGCTCGCGGTCGCTTGCAACACCACCGAAGTCCCCGTCTATACGACTCAGTTTCCCGCCTTCGGCACTGCCGTTGATCTCAGCATCGTCGGCATTCAGCGTGAACGCGCGGAGGCCGCGGCGACGGATGTCGAGCACGACCTGCTGTTCTTTGATCGCGCCTTGTACAGGGACAGCTCGGGGCGGATGCTACGGATGAACGAACGGCTCGCCAGTGGCGAGCCATTTGCGGCGCCACCATCGCTATTACCGCTGCTGACTCATAGCCAAGCGCTCTTCCAGCTCAGCGAGGGCCTCTTCAATCCAGCCTTGGGCCGTTTCACCCGGCTATGGGGGCTCGACCACGCTCGCCCGCAATCGAACCCGCCACCCAGCCAGGCGGCGATCGACGCCCTGCTCGCCGTGCAACCGCGCATGGACGATCTCTACCTGGACGGGATTCAGCTACAGAGCGACAACCCTGCGGTCCAGCTCGACTTCGATCCGGTCGCGACCGCCTATGCGATGGACGCCGCCATCGATGCACTGCGCGCACAAGCGGTCCGCAGTGCGCTGATCAACATCGGCGGCGATGTGCGCGCGATTGGCAGCCGCTCCGGACGCGCCTGGCGCCTTCCTGTGCCGCGCGCCAGCGGAACCGGCGTCATCGGCATCGTCGATGTCAGCGGCGACATCAGCCTGTTCACGGCCAGCACCAAACACCGCAACTTTGTCTATCAGGGCAAGGTCTATCATTCGGTGATCGATCCACGAACCGGTCGCCCAGCCGACGATGTGGCCTCTGTAACGGTCCTCTACGAGGGTGATGCACTCACCGCTGCAGCAGCGGCAAACGCCTTGATGATCGCTGGCGCCGAGGACTGGCCACGCATCGCTGGGCGCATGGGCATCCGCTATGCCCTCCTGATCGACAACCTCGGTCGGCTCCAGATGACGCCAGCAATGGCGCAGCTGATCGAACTGCTCGATACGAAAGCAGAACAGATCATCCGTGTCCCGGAGGAGGACGAGCCGATCACAACCCCCTGAGACAAGCCATGACCACAGTGGCCGCGGCGCTTCGCGCATCATCCCGCCCCAACCCCGGATCAACCCTCGATGGCTGGTCGATGCCGCTCGCGATGACCCTTGCCCTCATGACGCACGCAGCCCTTCTGATCGGCCTCGACATCAAACCACCACGATCGAGCACCAGTCCCACCCAATCGCTCGAGCTGCTGGTTGTGACCCAGCCTGGCCCCGACTCGCCCGCTGCGGTGACCGCCCTAGTCGCCGCCCAGACCGACCGGGCTGGTGAGACCCAAGCCCTGCTGCCGGAGGTCGAGACGATTGCCGCAGGGGCCACCGACGCCACCGAGCGACCGCAGCCGCCGGCCCCCGCAGCGCAAGCCGCCCCTCCTTTGGAGGCGATCCCAGCCAACACAGCGACGACGTCGCAGATAACCGCGGCTAGCGTCGACTTGGACGCGGCGCCCGAGCCGGAGACGACCCAGACAATCGACCGGCTGACAACGGCGCAAGACGGCACCGATCTCGATCTGCCGCAGCGCTCGACGATCTCAGCGGCGGCTATCTTTGCCAGCCGCAGCGCAGAAATGGCCGACCTCAGCGCTCGCATCGAAGAGCGCAGCCAGGCCTACGCAAGCCGCACCCGACGCAAGGCGATCAGCACCGCAACCCGCGAATACCTCTACGCCAACTATATGGAGGCCTGGCGGCGCAAGGTGGAGCGCATCGGCAATCTCAACTACCCAGCCGAGGCCAGAGAACTCGGCCTGTTCGGCAGCCTCATCCTGCATGTCGCGGTGCGCGCCGACGGCAGCTTGGAAGGCATTCGCGTGGTGCGCTCGTCCGGCCATGAGGTCTTGGATCAGGCCGCGATTCGCATCGTTGAGCTGGCGGCGCCGTTTGCCCCCTTCCCACCCAACATCAAACGCGAAACCGATGTCCTCGACATCACTCGGACCTGGCAGTTTCAACGCAACAACGCACTCGGTTGGGGCAACTGAGCTGGCCAATCACGGGGCAACGAGCGAACGCGGAGATGACCTGACACCCATGCGCACTCCAGCAAACCAAGGCCGAACAAAAAAGCAATGGCTTGCCAGGCGCTCGAGCCGGCTTGATACTATCCCGATGACTGATACTACCTTGCTGACCAACCATTTCCTGATCGCGATGCCGGGTCTTCAAGATCCGAACTTTTCGCGCACGGTCACCTATGTCTGTGAGCACTCCGAAGAGGGTGCCATGGGCATCGTGATTAACCGCCCGATGGAGATTCAGCTCGGCGAGATCTTGGCGCAGCTCGATATCGAGCCTGAGGTCAGCAACGTCAGCAATGCGCCGGTCTATCTCGGCGGACCGGTGCAGACCGATCGCGGCTTCGTCATCCACGACGGCCATTTCAACTTTGACTCCACCCTCAGCGTCACCGATCAGATTCACGTCACCACCTCGCGCGACGTGCTCGAGGCCATCGCCAAGGGCCAGGGTCCGGCGAATCGGCTGATCGCACTTGGCTATGCCGGTTGGGGAAGTGGCCAGCTCGAACAGGAGATGATCGCCAACGCCTGGCTCAGTGGTCCGGCCGATGCGCAGATCCTGTTCTCGACCCCCTCACCCCATCGCTGGCAGTCGGCCGCACAGCTGCTCGGCGTCGATCTCAACCTCCTCAGCGGCCAAGCCGGCCACGCCTGATTCGGCATCGGGCAGACCAACAGGCAGCGGCAAGCGTGGCGACCCTGCTCGGCTTCGACTTCGGCCCGCGTAAGATCGGCGTTGCGGTGGGCCAGACCGTCACCGGAACGGCAACGGTGCTCGAGACCGTCCGCGCCCAGGGGCAGCGCCCCAACTGGAAGCGACTCGAGGCCATCATTCGCGAATGGCAGCCGGATGCCGCGGTGGTCGGGCTGCCGTTCAATATGGACGACAGCGAGGAAGCCTGGAGCGAGCGCGTACATCGCTTCGCGCGTCAATTGCAAGGCCGGTTTGGCCTTGAAGTCCATCTCATCGATGAGCGCCTGACCAGTCTTGAGGCGCGGCGTCAGCTCAAGGTCGGCCAGCACACGGCGAACGATCGCATCGACGCACAAGCCGCAAAGCTGATCCTCGAGACCTGGCTCGCCGATGCCCAATCATCCGCGGCCGCGTCTGCTCAAACATCCGCTCAAGCATCCGTTGAGCCACCGCCACCATCCGCCTCCGGCGCATCCTAAGGAATCCTTCGCCATGACCAGTATGCAAACCTGGCAATCTGCCGACGAGGTCGATAACGCCATCGGCAAGATGGCCGATCAGCTCGGCGCCCTGTTGGCCGCACGCGCCATCGACCACCCGCTGATGGTCGGCATCCACAGCGGCGGTGTCTGGGTCGCCGAGCGGCTGCACCAGCGCCTTGGGCTCCAAGAGCCCATGGGCCAGCTCGACATCTCGTTCTACCGCGATGACTTCACCCGCATCGGCACCCATCCGCAGGTGCGCCCGTCGGACCTCCCGGTGCCGGTGGATGATCGCCACATCGTGCTGGTCGACGACGTGCTGCAAACCGGCCGCACCATCCGTGCCGCGCTCAATGTGTTGTTCGATTACGGCCGCCCGGCCTCGGTAGTGCTCGCCATCCTCGCCGGTCGCGATGGCCGTGAACTGCCGATCGAGCCGGATGTGGTCGGTCTCTATGCCGAGCTCGAGCCGGGCGAGCAGATCAAGCTCACCGGCCCCGAGCCACTGACACTGAAGCGTGGCCGGGTCGATCCCGACAGTCATCAGGACGGCGCGGCCTTCGACGCTGATCCAACTGCTCGCTCAGGCCTCGATCCGAGTGACCAGGCCAACAGCCACACAAGCGGCCAGGCGAGTGGCCAGGCGAATGGCCATTCCAGCGCTCAGGCTAACAGCGATTCCAACAGCCACGCGAATGACGACGGCAACGGTCACGCCAACGGCCATTCCAGCGGGGCCGGCTGATGGACCCACGCCAGCTGCAGCTCGACGACGAGGGCCGACTCAAACACTTCCTCACCACCGACGGACTCGACCGCGCCCTGCTCACCGAGATCCTCGATCGCGCCGAGGGCTTTCTCGGCGTCGCGCGGCAAGCGGTGAAGAAGGTGCCGCTCTGTCGCGGCAAGATCATCGCCAACGTCTTCTTCGAGAACAGCACCCGCACCCGCACCACCTTCGAGCTGGCGGCCAAGCGGCTCTCAGCCGATGTGCTGAACCTGAACATCAGCACCTCGGCCACCGCCAAGGGCGAAACGCTGCTCGATACCCTGCGCAACCTCGAGGCGATGAACGTCGACATGTTCGTCGTGCGCCACGCCGACAGCGGCGCCGCGCAGTTCATCGCCGAGCACGCTGCGCCCTTCGTCAGCGTCATCAACGCCGGCGACGGCAGCTATGCGCATCCGACCCAGGGCATGCTCGACATGTTCACCATCCGCCGCCACAAGGGCGCGTTCGAGCCGCTGATCGCGGTGATCGTCGGCGATGTCTTGCACTCGCGCGTCGCCCGTTCGCAGATCGGCGCTCTCCGCACCCTCGGCGCCGCCGAGGTGCGTGTCGTCGCCCCGCGCACACTGATCCCAGCCCTGGCCGAAGAGGCGCTCGGGGTGCGGGTCTGCGCCAACCTCGATGAGGGCATCCGCGATGCCGATGTGATCATCATGCTGCGGCTGCAACGCGAGCGCATGAACGGCGCCTTCCTGCCCACCGAGCACGAATACTTCCAGCTCTTCGGTCTCACCGAGCAGCGCATCGACAAGGCCAAGCCAGATGCCATCGTCATGCACCCAGGGCCGATCAACCGCGGCGTCGAGATCGACTCCGCGATCGCCGACGGCCCGCGCTCGGTGATCCTGGAGCAGGTCAGCAATGGACTGGCGGTGCGCATGGCGGTGATGTCGATGTGCATCGGCACCCAGAATCTGGCGTTGTCGACTGCACATCGGCCCGCGGAGGTGGTCGAGGGCGGCGCTGGGGCGGCGACAGAGACCGGCGCCAAGCTGGAGGCTGAGACTGAGGCTCAGATCGCGACTGATGCCAAGCTGCTTGAGCCTGGGCTCGAGGCCGACCTGACGGGCCAATCACGCCTACAACGCTGGAGCCAGCTCGGCCCACAGCTCGCCGGTCAGCCGGAGCCAGACTCGAGGCGCGACGCCAGTCTCGACCAGACCAGCCTCGAGCAGACCAGCCTTGACCAGACCAGCAGCAACCAAGACGGCACACTTCATGGCTGAGCGGCGCCTGAGCATCCAGCAAGGCCGGATCATCGATCCCGCCACCGGTCTCGACCAGATCAACGACCTGCATCTGATCGGCGGGCGTATCGTCGCCATCGGCGCCATGCCTGACGGGTTTGAGCCGCAGCGCATCATCGATGCCACCGGCCTCGTCGTCTGCCCCGGCCTGGTCGACCTCTGCGCCCGTCTGCGCGAGCCCGGGCTCGAGCACAAGGGCACGATTGAAAGCGAGACCCGCGCGGCGGCGGCCGGCGGCATCACCACCCTCTGCTGCCCGCCGGATACCAACCCGGTGATCGACACCCCGGCGGTCGCCCAACTCATCCGCCGCCGCGCCAAGACCCGTGGTCAAGCACGCGTCTTGCCCGTCGGCGCCCTGACCAAGGGCCTGGCCGGGCTGCAGATCAGCGAGATGGCCGCGCTCAAAGAGGCCGGCTGCCCAGCAGTCGGCAACGCTGATCGCACCATCAGCAACACCCGCGTCAAACGGCGCGCACTGGAATACGCCGCCACCTTCGATCTCACCAGCTTCCTGCACCCGGCCGATCACGACCTCAGCGAGGGAGGGCTGGTACACGAAGGCCGTGTCAGCACCCAGCTCGGCCTACCCGGTATCCCCGAGGCCGCCGAGACCGTCGCCGTCGCCCGCGATCTGGCGCTCGCCGAGCAGACTGGCGCCCGCGTGCACTTTCGCGGCCTCTCCACCGCCCGCGCCACCGAGATGCTCGCCGAGGCCCGCAGCCGCGGCATCGCCGCCAGCGCCGACGTCAGCGCCCATCAGCTGTTCCTGACCGAAGACGACCTCTACGGCTTCAACGCCAACGCCCATGTGATCCCTCCGCTGCGCACCCAACGCGATCGCGATGCCCTGCGCGCGGCAGTCGCCAGCGGCGCGATCTCGGCGATCTGCTCCGACCACCGCCCGCACGAGCCGGACGCCAAGCTCGCGCCCTTCCCGCAGACCCGCCCCGGCATCTCAGCGCTCGAGACCCTGCTCTCGCTGGTGCTCGAGCTGGTCGCGGATGGCGTGATGAACCTCAGCAGCGCCCTTGCACGGGTCACCTGCAACCCAGCGGAGATTCTGAACCGCACGACGCTAGGACGCATCGAAGTCGGCGCCCGCGCCGACCTTTGCCTGTTCGACCCCAACGAGCGCTGGCGACCCACGCCCGAGCATTGGCTCAGTCAAGGTCAGAACACCCCGTTCTTCGGCCGCGAGCTACACGGCCGCGTGCGTTACACGCTGAGCAATGGCCGGTTGGTCTATGAGCGCGCCTAATGCCTAGGTTGCCGCGCCACCCCGGCAGATAAATCGCGAGATTCTGGTTAACACAGCGTTCATGCGCCGCAACAACGACGATGCCTAACCTAGCCTCAATCTCCTTGGGACTCGTTTTGCAAACCGTCCAGATGATCTCGACCAGTCTTCAGCGGTCATGACCAGCCCCATCGCCAGCCTGATCCAACAGCCCGAAGGCAAGACGCTGGAATTCAAGCGCGATCTGTCTTCACCGCGTCCGCTGCTGAAGACCCTGGCCGCCTTCGCCAATTCGGCGGGCGGACGGCTGGTGGTAGGCGTGACCGATGCGCGCGAGGTGATCGGCGTTGACTCGCCCTTTGATGAGGAGGAACGGCTGTGCAACCTGATCGCCGATGGCATCGGCCCAAGGCTGGTGCCGACGATCGAGCTGGCGACGGTTGCAGGTCGAACCTTGCTCATCGCGGAGGTCTTTCCAAGAATAGCCGGCCGCATTTCATCCGCGCTGAAGGACGCGAGAAGGGTGTCTACGTGCGCCTAGGCTCGACCAACCGCCAAGCCGATGCGCAACTGATCGCCGAGTTGCAGCGTGGTGTCGCGGGCGTCAGTTTCGACGCGCTACCGATGCCTGAGCTAGCCTCTGAGAACCTGGACCTAAAAGCGATCGAGGCCGATTTTGCCGGGCGGCGCGCGGTCGATGAGCGCATGCTGCAGAGCCTGCGGATCTTGGTCAAGGATCAAGGGCGGCTGGTGCCCAGTCAGGGTAGCATGCTGCTCTATGGGCAAGATCGGCGGTTCTATTTCGACGATGCCTGGGTACAGTGCGGGCGGTTCATCGGCCTTGATAAGTCAGACATCTTCTGATCATCGCGACATCCTCGATCCGCTCCCAAAGGCGGTAGACGAGATCATGCTGTTTCTGAAGAAGCACGCGATGCGGGGCGCGGATTTTTCCGAGATCCGGCGCAAGGATCGCTGGAGCATCCCGATCAATATCCTGCGCGAGGTGGTGATCAATGCCTTGGTGCATGCCGACTACTCGCATCGCGGCACGCCGATCCGCATTGCCTTCTTCGATGACCGCATCGAGGTCGAAAACCCTGGCCTGCTGCTGCCGGGGCTGACCGTCGAAGATCTCAAGCTCGGCGTCTCGCTGATCCGCAATCCGGTCATTGCCCGGGTGTTCCGCGAGCTGGATTTGGTGGAACAATGGGGCAGCGGTGTGCCGGCGATCTATCGCCAGGCCCAGGTCGAGGGTCTTCCTGAGCCGACCATCGAAGAGCTGGCCGGCCGACTTCGCTTCTCCGTTCCTCTGCGTGATCCGCTACCACTGACACGCGAGCAATCACGAACTAGCAGACCGGCCCAGTCAGGGGCCCAGTCAGGGGCCCAGTCGGCACAGATTCTCTTGACGCTCTCCGATACACCGCTTTCCTCACATGACATCGCGCAGATCCTTGACCTGCCGAGTAAGTCCGGTGCTTTCAAACGCTCCCTCAAGGAATTGCTGGATGACGCACTCATCGAATACACAATCCCGGACAAGCCGACCAGCCGCCTGCAACAGTATCGGCTGACGGATCACGGCAGGCGCATCTTGGCGCAACAGCCTTCAATCCATTCAACACTAGGATAGACAGCCGCTCCCAGCTAGACGAAGGAAAACCGCAGCGCCCAAACCCTGACCTAGCTCTTCGAGCACCACTGGATCCTCTTCTGGTACGACGCCAAGCAGGAGCTGCGTGAAGACTTCGAGGCGCTAGCGCTGCCCGCGGTCGAGAAGCTCGATCTCGGCAATAACCCCTTCGGCCTCAAGTACCTGCTGTTGCGCGAGCAACCACAACAGAAGCTCCCGCCCAAGGCGCGGTGCCACCTCGGAAGATGAATCGCGAGAGATTCAGGGTCACCACAGACCAAGCATGGCGCATCAAACAGCTTAGGCTTGATGAGGCCAGCACTGTAAAGCCCCATCAAGTCTTCACCTACTGAAACGTCTCCTTATTCTGTGCCTTACTCCGCGCATCTGACTTCGAGATCAGCCCACGCTTGAGTAGCTCGGTCAGATTCTGATCCAGCGTCTGCATGCCGTGCGCTTGTCCGGTCTGGATCGAGGAATACATCTGCGCGATCTTGTCCTCGCGGATCAGATTGCGGATTGCGGGGGTGCCGATCATGATCTCGTGGGCGGCGATGCGACCACCACCGGTCTTCTTCAACAAGGCCTGCGCGATGACTGAGCGCAGCGATTCTGAGAGCATCGAGCGCACCATGGTCTTCTCGGCGGCGGGAAAGACATCGACGATGCGGTCGATGGTCTTTGCCGCCGAACTGGTATGCAGGGTGCCGAAGACCAGATGGCCGGTCTCGGCAGCGGTCAGGGCGAGCCGAATGGTCTCGAGATCGCGCATCTCACCGACTAGGATGATGTCCGGGTCTTGGCGCAGGGCTGAGCGGAGGGCCTCGCTAAAGCCCAGGGTGTCGCGGTGCACCTCGCGCTGGTTGATCAGACAGCGCTTACTGACGTGGACGAACTCGATCGGGTCCTCGATGGTCAGGATATGCCCGTATTCCTTGTCGTTGACATAGTCGACCATCGCCGCGAGCGTGGTCGACTTGCCGGAGCCCGTAGGTCCGGTCACCAGCACTAGACCGCGCGGCACATCGACAATGCGTTTGAAGATCTCTGGCGCCTTGAGATCATCGAGCGTCAATACCTTCGACGGAATGGTGCGGAAGACCGCTGCAGCACCGCGTTTCTGGTTATAGGCATTGACGCGGAAGCGCGCGACGCCGGGGATCTCGAACGAGAAATCGGTCTCGAGGAACTCCTCATAGTCCTTGCGCTGCTTGTCGTTCATGATGTCGTAGATCAATCCATGCACCGCGCGATGATCGAGCGCGGGCACGTTGATCCGACGCATGTCGCCGTCGACCCGAATCATCGGCGGCAACCCCGCCGACAGATGCAGATCCGAGGCGTTGTTCTTGACCCCGAAGGCGAGTAGCTCAGCGATATCCATGAAGTACACCCCAGCAGCGATGCGACCCGAGCATCAACATTCCTCGCGTCGCGGGAACAAGGCGATCGCCGGAAACTCGCTTACCGCACAGCGGCCGATTTTCAGGCTCGTCAGGCGATGACAGCAATGACGCTAAAAAAGCGCTACCTGCGGGCGGCCCTGACCGTATCGGCGGTGATCTCGCCCGCTTCGAGCCGTTCCGCCTTGGCAAGTACCTCCGCCTCGAGAAGATCCTTGAACTGCTGCACGCGTTGGCGCAGCTCGAGGTCGGTGACACCAAGGATCTGGGCGGCTAAGAGGCCGGCGTTCTTGGCACCATTGATCGCAACCGTGGCCACCGGGACGCCGGCCGGCATCTGCACGATCGACAACAGGGAATCCTGGCCCGACAGCGCTGACGACTTGACCGGAACGCCAATCACCGGTAGCGCCGTGATCGCGGCGACCATCCCGGGCAAATGCGCTGCACCGCCAGCACCGGCGATGATCACCCCCAACCCACGCTCAGCAGCCTGTTCAGCATAGCTGTAGAGACGCCTCGGGGTTCGATGCGCCGAGACAATCGTCACCTCATAGGCCACGCCAAGCTCGCCAAGCACATCAGCCGCCGCCTGCATCACAGGCAAGTCAGAATCACTGCCCATGATGACGCCGACCCGTGGATTGCCTCTTGCCATCCCCATCACCCCGTCTCGCTTTCGCTTCCGATCTGGATCAGTGCACGCACCTGCTCGGCCTTGCGCCGGGCAGACTCGATATCGGCATCCAGCACCGTGACATGGCCCATCTTGCGAAATGGCCGGGTGGACGCCTTGCCGTACAAGTGTACCGAAACGCCGGGGATCGCGAGTGCGGCGCGCAGACCGCGGATCACGGGCGGCCCTGATTCACCCGGCTCGCCAAGCAGATTGATCATCGCTGCGGGGATCAGCTGATCGGTCGCGCCGAGTGGCAACCCGGTAATCGCGCGCAGATGCTGCTCAAACTGGTCGGTGATGCAGGCCTCGATGGTGTAGTGACCGGAGTTATGCGTGCGCGGCGCCACCTCGTTGACCAGCAGCTCAGCATCCTCGGTCAAGAACAGCTCGACGCCGAAGATGCCAACCCCCTCGAGACCAGTCACCGTCTCAACCGCCAGGCGTCGCGCTGCGGCGGCCGTTTCCGCCGATATCCGCGCCGGCGCAAGCAGCATGTCGAGAATATTCTCGCCCGAGCGGAAACACATCTCCACGGGTTGATAGCTGCGCACCTCGCCATCTTGACCGCGCACCACGATCACCGCCAGCTCCTTCGCCGCGGGGACGAAACGCTCGATCAGCGACGGCACCGGTAGCGCTTGCGCCGCGTCCGCCGCGGACTGCATGACCACCACCCCGCGACCGTCATAACCACCCCGCCGCGCCTTCTGCACCAGCGGATAGCCGAAACGCGCAAACGGCTCAGCATCCGACGGATCGACCTCAACGAAATCCGCTGTCGGGATACCCAAACGCGTCAGCAACTGCTTCTGGCGCAACTTGTCCTGAATGTCACCCAACAGGCTCGCGGAGGGCAGGATCTGGTGACCCGCTGCCGCAATCTCTTCTAGGATGCCGGCATCGATATCCTCGATGTCGAAGGTGATCACATCGACCTGCTGCGCGAGCTGCTGCAGCGCCTCAGGATCATGCGAATCAGCGACGATCTGATGCCCGGAGACCTGGCCAGCGGGCGAGCCCGGGGTCGGATCGAGGACGACGCAGGTGCAGCCGAGGCGCTTGGCTGACTTCACCAGCATCCGCCCAAGCTGCCCGCCGCCGATGATGCCGATACGCGCGACGGGGTAAGGATACTGGTCCGGCAACGCATGCTGCTTAGACATAGTGTGAAAACCCTGAAAACCCTTAAGAGGGACGGCTCGCGCGGATTGGCCAGCCGAAGACGTCAACCTGAGTCTCACGCGCTTCATTGTCCGGGGTGCGCCGCGCCATGAGCCTTAGGGCGATTGTGCAACCAGGCGATCACGCAGGCTGGCAAAGTTTTCCTCAGCCTCCGCCAGGCGCGCGCGAATCTCGGGCTCGTAATCGATGGCAAAATCAAGAAAGGTGCGCGCGATCAGCGACAGCTCTCGCGCCCGCGAATAGACCAGATGCCAACGGCGCATGATGGGGAAACCCTCGACATCGAGCAGCGCAAGACGCCCACCCCCACTCTCGAGCGTCAGCGAGTGCAGGGACAAGACAGCAATACCCAGTCCGCCCACGATGGCACGCTTAATCGCCTCGTTGCTGCCCAGTTGCATGCGCACCCGAGGCACGAGTCCACCTGCGGCAAACTGCGCCAGCACCGCATCACGGATACCGGAGCCAGGCTCGCGCAGGATAAAGTTCTCGTCTGCAAGAGCGCTCAAGGGGATCGCGCAGCGCCCCGCGAGCGGATGCTCGACACTCGCGACCATCACCAGCGGGTTCGGAGCGAACGGGATGGTCTGGATCTGATCGTTGATCTCGCGCGGCTGCCCCATCACATAGAGGTCGTCGTCATGGCCCATCAGCCGTTCCAGGATATTCTCGCGATTCGTGACCTTGAGCGAGACATCGATCCCTGGATAGACCTGGCAAAAGGCACCCAAGATCTCGGGCGCAACGTATTTCGCCGTAGTCAAGACGCCAAGGCGCAGCCGACCGCGCTTCAAGCCTTTCAAATCGGCGAGCTTGATCTCCAGATTGGACAGCGTGCTGAGAATATCGCGACAGGCGGCATGCACCTCGCGGCCAGCGTCGGTCGGCTCGATGGCACGCCCAACCTGACGGAACAGCGGAGAACCGATGGCCTCAGACAGCTTCTTGATCTGCATCGAGACCGTCGGCTGAGTCAGGAACAGTTCTTCAGCGGCACGCGTGAAGCTGCCGAGCCGAACGATGGCCTCGAGCAGCTGCAACTGGCGCAGGGTAGTATGGCGGATCAGATAATCCGAGCCGTTGCTGCCCGTGCTGGTTCGAGTCTCTGCGGCGTCTCTGGTCGGGGTTTGAGGCATCGCGCTGTGACGGCTGCTTCCAGCCGGCACGCCCTTGGGCTTACGTCCGGCCATGTGAACACGTCCTTAGCTCGATAGGTGCCGTGCCACGATCAGCCTGTTGGCTCATCGCGGGACCGGAGACATCCCACAGCAGGGTTAATCCGGCCAGATCCGTTGACCGCTTTGGAAGGGATCATCGTTGGAGGGATTGTGCGCCCGCGACTCACTCCCTAATGCCGCCGTTCCGAAGCTCGCTGGCGCGGTGGCCACAGATGACTGCCGGCTGCGCCGCGCTGTCGCCGCAGCCTTGGTCGAGGCCTTCTTGCGGGCAGTGGTGCCCGACGCCGTCGTGCTAGCACCGCCCGCGGCCGAGGCTGGCGCCTCAGCCGGCGCAGATACGATCGTTTCTTCACTCATCATCCATCCTCCAACGGATACAAGAGGGACAGCCATTTGGAGCCAAGGGACGCCGGCGAGCAGGCTGTGCGCTATGGACTTGACGGGCCTTCGAGCAGGGCGTCGACCTCTCGCGCAAACGCATGGAGCGGCTCTTCGATCTGCTGCGCCCCTTCTTCGGCAAATAGCGTCAGATTGGCATAGGTGCGGCCAAAACTCAGGTTTGGGTAGACCTCAGTGGCCTCGGAAAGCTCCGCGAGGCGGTCGAGGAAGTCCCGCAGCGGCTCATAGTCGCCGAACTCGACGCGCCGCTCGAGCCGCAATGGACGCCCGCGCTCGCGCCAAGGATGACCGCCCGTTTCAGACGTCGCCGCGGTCATCAGAAGTAGGCCCGTTCATTGGGCTCTTGGTGCCGGGGCACCCCAAGCGCCTCCAGCCAGGTCTCGATCTCGGCCGCGTGATGGAGCTCGTCCTGCAGCAGTCCATTAAAGAATTCAGCGTTTTCGTGATCCTGAATTCGACGGCAGAACTGCGTCGCCTCGTTGTACAGGGCAACGATCTCAGCCTCAAGCACGGCGTCTTGACGCAGCAGGTCGACCAGGTTGCGCGCAACATTGGCGGGTCGCAGCTGAGAGGCGTTCGGCGATACACCGAGGCCCAGCATGCGCTTGACCAGGCGTTCCGCGTGCTGCATCTCCTCGACGGTTTCCCGACGGAATCGATCAGCCGCCTCGGCCAGGCCCCAAGCCTCGGTGAGCGCCGCCTGCGTCATGTACTGCTGGACGGCCGAATACTCGAGACTCAAGGCTCGGCCGAGGTAGCCGAGCGTGCGCGGATGGACGGTTGCGTGACGCATGCGTCGTCTTAGTCAGCCGCACCACCGCCCGTCGGCAGCACCGGCTCCACCTCCCGATGCGGACGGGCGATGATGTGTGCAGCCACCAGGCCGTCGCCAACGCGCTCGCAGGCGTCGGCGCCAGCACGCACCGCAGCGTTGACCGCACCGGTCTCGCCGCGCACCAGCACGGTGACATAACCACCACCGACGAACTCGCGACCGATCAGCCGAACCTCGGCTGCCTTGGTCATCGCATCAGCAGCTTCGATCGCCGGCACCAGGCCGCGCGTCTCGATCATTCCGAGGGCAATGCCCATCGTCTCGTGTGCCATGGAACTTCTCCCAGTGTTGACGCGCCGGGTGCAGATATCCCGTTTCGCGATCGTGTGAAATGCGCTTGAGCCCGGCCTCTTCAGCGACGAGGCTTAAGCGCAGCCGCCCGCCCAAGGGCGAGATCGGATGCCAAGCAGGCGGAGCCCTTGCTTAGTCCGCAGCTGCCTAGTCCGCAGCGGCACCGCTGCCGGTCGGCAGCACCGGCTCCACCTCACGGTGTGGGCGAGCAATGATGTGCGCGGCAACCAGGCCGTCGCCAACGCGTTCGCAGGCGTCAGCGCCAGCACGCACGGCCGCGTTGACGGCACCGGTCTCCCCGCGCACCAGCACGGTCACGTAGCCACCGCCGACGAACTCACGGCCGATCATCCGCACCTCGGCGGCCTTCGTCATCGCATCGGCGGCCTCGATTGCCGGCACCAAGCCGCGCGTCTCGATCATGCCAAGCGCAATACCCATGGTCTCGTTCGCCATCTGTCTTTCTCCGTCTGTCTACTGTCTTTGAAAACCTTGCTATCGAGGCTCAGTGTCGCTGAGTTCAGCGACCAGGCTGTCCCGGTTTGAAACGATTGCCGGTGTTCTCGAGCACTGAATCGACCTCGGAATGTGGACGGGCGATGATGTGCGCAGCCACCAGGCCGTCACCCACCCGCTCACAGGCGTCGGCCCCCGCGCGCACAGCCGCGTTGACGGCGCCGGTCTCCCCGCGCACCAGCACGGTCACATAGCCGCCGCCGACGAACTCGCGGCCGATCAGCCTGACCTCAGCAGCCTTGGCCATCGCATCCGCGGCCTCGATCGCCGGCACTAGACCACGGGTCTCGATCATGCCCAGCGCAATGCCAAATCTTTCGCCTGCCATTTCTGTCGTCTCCGTTAAAGACTTTTACGCCGCTTTGGTCGCGGTTGGGGGTTTAACTGGCCGAGCCTAGGCCGCCTGATCGCGTTGTTCCGTTGGCTGCTCGTCGCCACTGCTACTGTCTGGCTTTGCCACCTGCTTGGGCTGCCAGAAATCGATGATCCCGCCGATCGCGAGATCGGTCATGGTCTTCGGGTCGTCCATCGCAAGCCGCCCAGCAGAGCCACTCACCGTGAAGACCCAGTTGCCGGGCCGCACGCCAACAGGATCGGTGGCCACCAGCAGATTGCCCTTGCGGTCCTTCAAGATCTGCAAGCTGCAATGCCTGAGACCTTCGATCCGCTCGGTGCAGTACAGGGTGCCCACGACCTGGTTGATCTCCATCCCGGCCGCCTCAGCGCTCTGCGTCCGGGTCCCAATCGTCGATGATGCCGACGATGGTCAGATCACTCGGATATTCTTTACTTCCAGCCGCCTCGCGCGCGGCTGAGCTGCCGACGCAGATCACCCAGTCGCCTGGCACTGATCCCACCGCATCAACCGCGACGAGCTGCGCACTGCCGTCCTGCACCACCTGTAGATGCTTGTGCCCGAAGCCCGCGATGCGGTTGGTCGACACCAGTGGTTTGAGGACCTTACAAATCTTCATCGCCTTACGGCCTCAGTGTCCGGCCGAGGCCGCAGGCTGCAGCGACGAGCCAACGATCTCGATCGGTGCTGCCGCATCGCAATCGCGCACCGCGCGCAAACAATGCAGCATACCGTCGGCGCAGAGCTGCGGGTAACGCGCCTTCAAGGCCGCGGCAATCCGCTCGCAATGCTCGACCGCCCGCTCCCGCGCACCCGGCACACCGCCATGGTAGTCATGGCGCACGATGACCGGCACTGGCAGCCCACGATTGACGTTCAGGCCGGTAAAGATCTTGATGCCGACGTCGATATCTTTCGCGCCTTCCTCGACGGTGCTGAGGTAGGCAAAATAGGTCAGGTTGCGCAGCTGAATCTCTTCAAACCCGATGCCAGCGCCGATAAAGCGCTCGGCATGCCCGATGTCTGCATAACTACCGCCGTGGTATTGCCGCACGTAGTCGATCTGCGAGAGGTTGTTCTCGATCAGACCAACGATCAGTCGCACCAAGCCGTCCGAAAGCGCGGCTCCGGCGCTCTTGCTCGGCGCGTGTGCCCGAACCAGCTCTTTGATCCGTTCCCGTGCCTGAGCCGGCGACAGTCCGCGCGTGATCTCGTAGACCTTGGCGGCATCGAGCCAGTGCTCGAGATCGCAATAGCCGTCGGCATCCGGAACGTGGACGCGGATGGCATCGGTGTCGGTGTCTAGCCCAACGAGCAGCAGATCGACCGACGCGCCGCAACAAAAACTGTTCTCGATCGCCTGACGAAACGCCCTCAGTCGCTCTAACCCGGCGCTGGCCGCGGCGGCATCATCGGAGCCGTGGGCTGCACAGCCTTGATGAACCGGATCGACGGAGCTGCCGTGATACATCACCACCTTTAGGTAGCGGGTTGGCGAATCCGCCGTATTCGGCCGTCCTTCACGGAAGCGCGTCAACTCGGTCTCGACCCACTTTTCGACCGTGTTCTCGATGTCGAACAGGGAGCCTGCGTAGGACTTCCGACGCACGCGCCCATAGGGCAGCCGCAGCACGTAGCTGATGGCATGCGCCAGGCGGCCGTCGGCACAGGGCGTCACATCCATCAGATGGAAACCGCAGTCGAGCAGGAAGCGTTCGAAATCCTTGCCATCACGCCCGCCGAGCGGGTCGGCGGTGAAGAACCGATCACTGACCCGGTGATAGGTCTCGAACACACAGGCGGCGAACAGACGCCGCATGTCGAGCCCAGTCACCCAGGTATCTTCAAGCACGTAGGCCGGCAGCTCGAAGCCGAGTTCGGCGCGTGCAATCGACTGTGCCCGCGCCACGAAATCAGGCTCGCAGCGCTCGCTCGCGATCTGCTTCAGCACCGGCACCAGATGATCGAAGGCATGCTTCACCGACGATTCATAGTCGTACAGCCGAGCGTTCGCCGCAGCATCCGTCAGCGGATGGAGACCCTGACCGCTGCCAGCGCCCAATGTCGTCGAGCCGAAACCAAACGACTGTGGCTTGTTCTGGTCCTGGCTCCAGGCCTGCTGAGTCTCGACCTGTCTGCTGGGCAGCTGTTCAGGGCGCGCCCCAAGTGTGGTCGATGGGTTGCTCGCATGGCGGGCCTTTGCTTTCACCTTTGCCAGTCCAGGCGGCTTCGGACGTGGCGGGCGAGTCGGCCGCACAGGCCCCCGCCCGACCTTTGCTGGCCGCTCGGGCCGTGCCCTTGCAGCGCGCGGCGACGTCTCCGGTAACGCCGCTGTCCCGGAAGCGGCCGCTGATCGACGAGCGTCCAGTTGCACGGCTCCCGTAGCCGGTACTGGCAACGCACCTGACTCAGCGGGCCGCTTTACAGACGGTAGCCCGCGCGGGCTTCGGCCCAAGCGCTGGCTGCGCGGCGATGGTCGACTTCGGATCGGCATGATTCAGATGCTCAGCCGCGGGCGCCGCCCGAATAGGTGATCAAGGCACCGCGATCGGTACTTCCAGCGCTGCCTGTCACCCGGCTTGTCGGCTGTGGTGCATCCTCATTTCGCTTCGCCTCGACGCGAGGCATCACGCTCATCGGACCCGGCCGAGTCGGATTGCGACGGCGCGCGGAGCTGCCCTCAGTGCCGGTGACACGTTCGCCGCGATCCCAGTCGTCGCCGGTGATCTTGCCGCCCGCGGACTGGCCTTCCCCAGTCACCCGCGAACGTTCAGCCGCCACAGCAGCCGCTCCCGCACCGACATCGTCCTTGGGCTGCGGGGTCAACAGGCTCGCCTGGGGGCGCCGGCTGTCGAAACGAAACTGTTCGGTGCCGGTGATCTTGCCAGTTCCCATCCCGAATGGTCCGGTGATGTGCCGATTCGACTCGTAGCTGGTCCCGGTCACGTTGCTCACATGACTGTCGCGCGCCGCCCGCGCCGGCGAGCTGACACTAAAGCCTTGGCCAGGAAGGCCTTGATCAGGGACGGGCTCCGCATCGTCGAGCGGACGCGGGAAGTCAGGTTGGCCAGGTTCAGCAGCATGACTCACCTCGGTGTCACAGGCACTGGCGAACTGATCCGCGCCAACGTAAGGCGTGCCGGTCAGTGGCTCGCAGGCCCCCTTGGACGCACCGGTCATAACGCCACCGATGCCGGGCTGGATACCCGTCATCACCCGTCCTGGGGTTGCTGACATCACCGGCGTGCGTGCCTTGATCTCGCGTCGCTGATTGGGCGCACAGTAATCTGAGGCCTGCTCCAATCCCGCGTAGGGTGTGCCGGTCACCGCCTTGCAGGTGCCAGGCTCATCACCTGTCACCTTGGCCGAGCGGCCAGTCTGCGTGCCAGAAACGCGGTAGCCCTTATTGGTCACCGAGAAGCCGACCTTTGGCGGCTCCGGCTGCGGGCTGACCTCGCAGAACTGCTCGTACTGCTCGCGAGAGGTGTACTCATCGCCCGTCACTAAGCGGCAGCTGCCTGGCTCATCGCCGGTCACGCTCGACGCACGGCCGAGAAGGGTTCCGGTCACAGTGCCCCCAGACAGCGTTCCCGAGGTAGCGACCTTAGGTGGCACCGACCGCTCGGTCGGAATCTCAGAAGCCGCGGTGTACTGCGTGCCGGTTGGCACAACGTTGGCGCCTTGCTCATCGCCGGTGACCTTGGTCGAGCGACCGACCATGGTCCCTGACAGGCCTTGGCCACGGCTGGTCTCGGCAATGCCGGTCTCGCGCGGCTCAGGGGCCGGACGTGTGTTGCAATAGCTCACATACTGATCAGGCGACAGGTACTGAGTACCCGTCACTGATTTACAGGTACCAGGCTCATCGCCGGTCACTCTGGGCGAGCGTCCGACCTCGTTACCGGTGACGAAATTACCGTAACCGGTAGAGCTTGTGCCGAACTTGCTCACCGATGGCGCCGGATCGGTCTGACAAAACTCGCGGAAGATGTCGGCACCCATGTATTCGGTGCCCGTGATGGTCCGGCAGGTGCTCGGCTCATCACCGGTCGTCTTCAGGCTGCGGCCGACGGTCGTGCCCGTGACGAACTGGCCTTGGGATGTCTCGCTGACGCCAACCTTCCACGGCTGATCCGCGGCACCGACTCTGGTCGGCCGCATCCGCCCTGTGGGCTGAGACTTACGCTCGCCGGCGCCACCGTTGCTGCTGCGCTGCGCGCGAACCCGTTGCGCAAGCTCGCGGCCCGATAGCTTTGGATTGGCTTGCCGAGCGATCCCGGCCACGGAATGGGGAACATTGGTCGCGGCTTTACCACGGCCGCTCAACGCAGCTCGCCGCGCGAGCACCACGGCCCGCCCGCTGGGCTTGTTGGCCAGCACAGGATTCGGTTTGCGCTTGCGATTGGTCGCTTGCGGCTTGTTGGAGGTCGGCGGCGCTGACAGCGAAAGGGTCGTTGTTGTGGGTGCGGTCTGCTTGATCGCATTCAACGCCGCTCGATCGCTGTTGCCGTTGCAGCCACAACCACAGTCAGACTTCGCTTGCGCTGGCGGCTTGCCACCACCTGTCCGAGTCTTGAGGTCGCGAACCCGATCACCGCTACGCTGGGCGCGGCGACCATCGCGGGCGAGCTTCGCCCGACGCTGGCGCGCAAGCTCACGACTCGACTGCGCCGGACTCGGGGGCGCGGCACGATGCCGTTGCGCGCCACTGGAGGCACCACCCGAAGCAGAAAGACTGAGGCTCCGCGGTTGTGCCTGAGCCGTCGCTGGGGCAGACGCGGACGCCGATGGCTGAGCGGGCAGGCTCGTCGCGGCAGGCCGTTCAGGCCTCGCGCGGACCGGCCGCGGTGCACGATTTCGCTCCGGCGTGGTTTGCACCAAACCCTGCTTGCCCTGGTTCGACAGGGCACGCCGGCGGGCCAGGGCCGCCTCGCGGCCACTCGATCTCAGGTTCGCTTTGCTTGCCATGGGTAATTCCGTGGGGCTGTCGGGTTGGCTGTCCGTCATCGCCGGGCGGGCGGGCAGCTCGGGATAGTGCATCGCTTGCCGATCTCCGGCACCCGCCAAGTGCTGAAAAATCGGAAAGACGGAGATCGACATCGTCGACGCCTGCGCTCCAATCAAGCGCCGGTCACGGGCACGGGGCCCGAAACCGGATCAGCTAGAGACAGAAGTCATCTCGCGATCAATCTAGCCGCGGCCGTGGAAGACCACGAAGCACGAGCCCTGACTCTGGGTGTAGTTGTCATAGCCGGTCAGGCGGACGTGATGATCCGGATACGAGCGATGGCAGGCCTCCAGCTCAGCGGCCACGTTGCCCAGATCCTGCTCACCGAAGAACGGCAGCTTCCACATGGTCCAGTAGTCGTCCATCGAGCCGGACGGATGCACGTGCTCGATAGCAGGCGTCCAGCCTTGCGCGATGATGTAGGCGATCTGGTCGTAGATCTCCTGCTGCGAGAGCGGCGGCAGAAAGCCGAAGGTCTCGAGGGTCTTCTTGGTCTGGTAGTCGCCCATGGTTGCTTGCAAGGACATGGCGGATACTCCTATGAGATGCGGTTCGATCGTGAGATGGCAGAAGCCAGCGGAGACAAGCCTGGCTGGGAGCAGGCGCGCAGTGCGCAGCCACTCCCAGCAAGATCAGCCGATTAGGTATCGAGCTTATCGACGGTGTCGAACTCGAACTTGATCTCTTTCCAGGTCTCCATCGCGATGGCCAGCTCTGGGCTGTGCTGGGCGGCCTCGGTCATGATCTCGCGGGCCTCCTTCTCCAGCTCGCGACCCTCGTTGCGGGCCTTGACACAGGCTTCGAGCGCGACACGGTTGGCGCAAGCGCCGGCCGCGTTACCCCAAGGATGGCCCTGGGTGCCGCCGCCGAACTGCAGCATGGAGTCGTCACCGAAGATGGTCACCAGTGCTGGCATGTGCCAAACGTGGATACCACCGGAGGCAACGGCGAAGACGCCGGGCAATGAGCCCCAATCCTGATCGAAGAAGACGCCGCGAGCACGATCTTCAGGGACGAATGACTCACGCAGCTGATCGACGAAGCCGAGGGTAGACTGACGATCGCCCTCGAGCTTACCGACGACGGTACCGGTGTGCAGGTGGTCACCACCGGAGAGGCGCAGACACTTGGCCAACACGCGGAAATGGATACCGTGCTTCGGATGACGGTCGATAACAGCATGCATGGCACGGTGAATGTGCAGCAGCATGCCGTTCTCACGACACCAGTTGGCCAGGCCAGTATTGGCGGTGAAGCCACCGGTCAGGAAGTCGTGCATCAGGATCGGCGAGCCGACTTCCTTGGCGAACTCGGCACGCTTGTACATCTCTTCTGGCGTGGCGGCGGTGACGTTCAGGTAGTGACCCTTGCGCTCGCCGGTCTCGGTTTGGGCCTTCTGGATGGCCTCGCCGACGAACTCGAAACGATCGCGCCAGCGCATGAAGGGCTGCGAGTTGACGTTCTCGTCGTCCTTGGTCATGTCCAGACCGCCGCGGAGGCACTCGTAGACCGCACGACCGTAGTTCTTCGCCGACAGACCCAACTTCGGCTTGATGGTGGCGCCAAGCATCGGGCGGCCATACTTGTTCAGACGGTCACGCTCGAGCTGGATACCGGCCGGCGGACCACCGCAGGTCTTGATATAGGCGATCGGGAAGCGCAGGTCTTCCAGACGCAGGTGACGCAGGGCCTTGAAGCCGAACACGTTACCGACCAGCGAGGTCAGCACGTTGACGATCGAGCCTTCCTCGAACAGATCGATCGGATAGGCGACGAAGGCATAGAAGGACTCGTTGTCGCCCGGCACATCTTCGATGCGGTAGGCGCGGCCCTTGTAGAACTCGAGGTCCGTCAGCAGCTCCGACCAAACGGTCGACCAGGTGCCTGTCGAGGATTCGGCGGCGACCGCGGCAGCAACCTCCTCACGCGGAACGCCGGGCTGTCCGGTGACCTTGAAGCAGGCCAGCAGATCGGTGTCCAGCGGGACATAGTCGGGGGTCCAGTACATGTCCCGGTATTCTTTTACACCGGCGTCGTACTTTTTAACGCTCATGCTCAGCTCCTGTAGGTCTGTTCTGCGTCTGCTTCGCTTGATCCGGGTTGCCTAACTCAGGATCGTGTTCGGAGGGCCTCGGCAACGATGCCGCTGTTAACCCGTTAACCTTACGCCCCGTGCAGTCTTCAGCGGAAATCGATTGTTTCGATCGAGAAAATCGATTTCCGTCTATGCTGCGGACCGTCGACGGCGCCGTTTTAGTGCGCTCGGCACCATAAACGACCCGTCACGGTGCAGCAATAGCCACTATGAGCTGGCGCGCATCACATTGACGCAGATCAATCAAGCGGACAGCTACCAGGGAACTTGTTGGCCAGGTCGACCGATAAACCCGCGGCAGCAGGCAGCAGGCAGCAGGCAGCAGGCAGCAGGCAGCAGGCAGCAGGCAGCAGGCAGCAGGCAGCAGGCAGCAGGCAGCTAGTAGCGGACGCGGACTCGATAGCTCAAGCGCGCCTCAGACTCAGCCGGTACCTGCAGTCGCCAGACCGCGGTATTGGCATTGCCCTTCTCATGCGGAGCACTCTCTTCCAGCATGCTCCAGTCGCCCGGGATGCGCTCCTGAATCACCACCGTCTCTGGCTCCGACTTGGCGTTCTTGACCAGGATCTCGAGGGCGCTCTCGAACTGGTACTGCCAGGGACCCGAGCCCGACAATTTCTTGAATTCGGTCTGCTTGCGCTCGGCGGTGATGTCGAAAGACTGGCCGAGCTTCAGCCGCATGGCCTCGTTCTTCGGCGTGTGGTCGATCCGATCCTCGCCGATGAACTGGGCATTGCCTTGGCTGTCGCGCTGATAGATGCGCACGATGCCCGCTGGCAGCGGGAGTCCCAGATTCGACGCCTCATCATTGGTCGCGGTGAGGTAAACGTTGACCGCTAGTTCCTGCGCCAGCCCGCCGCGCGGCTCACGAAACGCCCGTTGATCGCCTTCGATCAGCAGCTCCTTGCCAACCGTCACGCCCGGCGCATCGAGCAGCGCGACCTGCTTGGTCTGGTTATCGGCAATCGTGGTCGGATGCGCGAGCGAATAGAGGTGGTACTCGAACAGGCTCTCCTCGCGCATGTTCGGCGCCGGCGCGGCGGAGCGCATGACCATCGCCTCGTATTGCGGCGCCTGCATCGCCTCCTCGACCTGATTCACCTCGCCAGCCACCAGCTGCAGCTGTGCGTTCTGATAGGTCGACCCACTGCGGTTGGTCAAGGTCACCCAGCCAGCAAGATCGAGCCGCTGCTGATCCGCCGACAGCTCGCCCACATAGTCCGCCTTCCAGCCGAGCCCACGGCTCAGATAGCTCAGCTCGAGCTGCCGGGGACCCGCCTCTGCACTCTCCAAGGCCAGCACCAGCGTCGGTCGGTCACGCAGGGTAGAAGGGATATCCCGATAAACGATGCGCCCTGGCGCCTGGCCAGCCTGGAAGGTCTCGATCCGGTCGCCGACGCGCAGGACGACGCCATTGCTCGCGGCAAGCACGGTAGCCGGCTCCTCGGTCTCCTCGCCGGTCGTTGGATGGGTGCTCACCAGCCCGACTTGGCGGCCGACGTACTTCTCGAGCAGCGCCGCCGGCGTTAGCAGGTCGAAGTCGAAGTTCTGCTCGATCACCTGTGGTGCCGAGCCCTCAGTGGCCCGCAGCAGCGCCGTTTCCGGGCGGATCTGCGCGCTGACGTCGCGGAAGGCCAGCGCCATGCGGCCCGCCGGCAGCTCGACCCGCCGGCTGTCTCGGATCAGCGCTAGATCATTGTTGTAGATGGTGACCGCGACCGCGGTCTGATCCTGTAGGGTGCTGCGCTGCTCAGGCATCGCCGGCACAGCAGCTGGCGCGTTACGATCACCCATCATCGTCTCCGCCATAGCGATGCTGGAAAACACAATCAACGTGGTTAACGCGATCAGGCAGGATGTCATCGACACAGTTGGTCTCACTCGCTTTTCTCCTCAGTGACTGATTCAAGTCCGAGCCAAGAACCCGCACCTTAGAGTCTGCCGCGGACGCACTGCAAGCGGGCTTACTCCGATTTAGACTCAGTCGCCAAGCATCTCTTGCTCGAGCGAGAGATAGATCCCGTAGGCGTTGCGTCGATGGGTCGCGGCAAAGGCCGGCAATCGCTCAAAGCGCGACCAGTCAGCGGCCTCGTAGGCCTCGGCAAAGGGCGTCATCTCATCGACCGCAGAGGCCATTACACCCCGCGTATAGCGCAGATACTCCAGCGTGCTGCTGACCGCCTCAGCGGGCTCACGCGCAGCGGGCCCATGACCCGGAATCAACGCCTTGACCCCGACCTGATCCAAGCTCTCCAACGCCTCCAACCAACGGCGGGTGTCGGCGCCGCCAGTGAAGGGAACACGGCCCTCAAAGATGATGTCACCAGAGATCAGGACCTGATCAGGACGGACCAGCACCGCGAGGTCGCCGTCGGAGTGGGCCGGCCCCAGATAGCGGATATCCAAGCTCACCCCACCCAGGCTCAGCTCGGTCTGCTCGACGATCACCCGATCCGGGCGCACCAGCCGCGTCTCCTCGTTGACCCAGGGCGAGAGCGAAAAGCGCCGTTCTTCGAGCCGATCCCCAGCCGCCGGCGAGTCGAGATAATCCTGAAAACCGCCGGGCGCGATGATCTCGGCGCCCAAATCGTCAAACACCTGCAGGCCGTAGATGTGGTCCGCGTGGTAGTGCGTCACGATCACCGTCTTGATCGGCTGATCAGTGACTGTCTGTATCGCCTCTAGGAAACGCTGCGCCAATGACGGCGAGCCAAGCGTATCGACGACGATCACCCCATCATCAGTCACGATCGCTGCCGCATTGGAGATAAACCCCTTATTATCGGTCGCGATCCCCGCCATGCCTTGAACGTAGTAGACATGCTCCGAGACGCGCTTAAGCGACATCTCGATGTCGATCGGCTCGGGCTTGGCGAGAACGAGCGTCGCTGCCGCTAAGGCCAGAAGCAGAATCAGGAAACGATGAAAGGGCGCGGGGAATCTCGATGACGATGGAATCATGATGTGATCAAGTCAGAGTGGTGGTCAGCGATAGGATGCGGACAAAGGCCGAGCAGGACAAGCAGGCAGCGCCAGGGCTACAGACAGCCGTTTCTAGTCGCGGCCGAGCTTGGCGTCGAACGCCCGCGCGATCATCGGTGAACGAAACCAGCGCGCCTCCGATGTCAGGCGGATTCTGGGCTTGCTACTGCGGTCAGTCCTGGCAGCAGTGATGAAAAATCCTCGATCGCATCGAACTCCTCACAGGCGCGCGCGGGCTGTGCCGAGTCCGGCGCCAAGATCGCTAGCAGCCAGCGGAAGCCATACTGACGAGCAGCCCGCAACACCGGGAGACTGTCGTCAACGAACAGCGTGCGCTCGGGATCAAAAGGCTCGATCTTCTGAACCCGCGGCCAAAACTCCGGAGACTCCTTCGCGGCGTGCAGGTCATGGGAACAGATGATGTGCTCCAGATGGCCGTCGAGGCGCGTCTTGCTCATCTTCAGCTCGATCGATTTCTGGTGCGCATTGGTCACCAAGACGCGCCGTTTGCCGGCAGCGGCTAACGCCTCGAGGAAGCTCAGCACATGGGGATGAATCGCAATCAGATGCTCGACCTCAGCCTTGAGCATCGCGATATCGAGCGCAAGCGCTTGCGACCAGTGATCAACGCTGTACCACTGCAGCGAGCCCAGCAGCGCCTGATAGCGCGCATAGAGGTCATCCTTCGAGGCCGCCAGCGAGATCCCTCTCGACTCGGCATAGCGCAGCGGGACGTGCTCGAGCCAGAAATGGTTGTCGAAGCGCAGATCCAGC
The DNA here is from genome assembly GCF_016583905.1 of Lamprobacter modestohalophilus. Classification (GTDB taxonomy): domain Bacteria; phylum Pseudomonadota; class Gammaproteobacteria; order Chromatiales; family Chromatiaceae; genus Lamprobacter; species Lamprobacter modestohalophilus. The sequence continues at coordinate 112,294 of NZ_NRRY01000008.1, forward strand.
AGTGTGCCGTCCATGTCGAGGAAGACGGTATCGATGGCGTTCCAATCCAGCATGCGATTGACTCAGCTATTTCTCGGCGTTGACGGCCATTCTACTGGTCGCGACGGCCAGGGGTCATTCGGAGCTTGGCCCCGATACCCTCGGGACTCTCCCGATGCGAAACCTCCGCTTCGCTGCAGAATCTCGTCCTGAAACGCCTCTGTCTCCGAATTGAAGCGAATAATGGCGGTAAAGACCCAGACGCCATCGAGGCCGAGATGGGCGATCGACTCGAGACCAAAGACCCGTTCACGTTCGGATCAGCCCTCACCCATGGCGGTCACAGAGGCCAGCAAGGCCCTGAGCCGGCCGATCCGCTGATGCAGCGCCTCAAACGGCGCTGCCTCCGCCTCCTGCTCGAGCTCGCGAATCTCGTGGATCAGCGTCTCGAGCTGGAAGACTGCGCAGAGGCCCTTGAGATCATGGACTCGCTCGCCGACTTCTCGGCGATTCGCCGCCGAGATTGCCGCCTCTGCCCGCGCCAGCTGCCTCAATAGCTCGGCATCCAAACGCTGGCGCCAGTCGGCATCGAGCGTCGACGCAGAACAGGTGCGCAGCGCTGTCTCTGCGTCCAGCTGATCCGCGCTCGGGCCATGCGCGAGGAGCGTTCTCGATCGATCAGCGGCCAACACCCGTTTCACCGCGTCATCCAAGACAGACTCTGAAATCGGCTTTAAGAGAAAGGCATCGAATAGCGCATCGAAGCCGTTCACGCGCTCAGCGACAAAGGCATCGGCACTGAGCGCAATGATGCGTAGACGTCCCCCGTCTGGCAGTTGCGCACGAAGCCGTTGAGCAACCTCGGTACCATCCAAGGACGGCATGTGAATATCCATGAACACCAGATCCAGATCCAGATCCAGATCCAGCTCAAGTGCTCGCGTTAGCCGCAGTGCCTCCACACCATCGCTGCTATCGAAGACCTCCATGCCGCGCGTCTCGAGCAGCCTGTGCAGCAGTGCGCGATTGAAATCGTTATCGTCGACAACCAGGGCGCGCATGCCCAGGAACAGATCGTCTCTGCCGGACGCCGGTCGTCGATCTGACGGCACGTCCCCGCAGAGCCGGCACAATAGGTTGAACAGCCTCGAGCGGCGCACCGGCTTCGGGCACCAGCTGACCGGCCCCAGCTCCTCGACGAACGGCGGCGGCACCCACCGGTATTCGCCAACCAGCAGCACGACAGGCCCAGCAAACCGACGCCGAATCAGGGTGAGTTGGCGCGCAAGCTCGTCACCCTTTCGATCCCGCCCGGCAACCGCGAGCAGCAGGAGATCAAAGCCCCTGCCGGCTTGCGCGTCATGCTGCAGCCGATCCAGACAGCCTTGGGCGCGCGTCGCAAAGACCTCCATGCCCCAGCCCAGCAGCAACGGCCGCAGCGCCCGCACCTGAATGGGCGCCAGATCGCAGAGCAGGATCTTGCGCCCCGCGAGCGCAACCGCATCGAGCGCGAGCGAAACACCTGGCATCGCCTCGCAGGGCAGCATGAAGACAAACCGCGAGCCCTGGCTTGGGGCACTGCTCACCTCGATGCTTCCGTTCATCAACTCGAGCAAGCGCTTGGTGATGACGAGCCCGAGGCCGGTCCCTCCATAGCGCCGGGTCACGCTCGAGTCAGCTTGCACAAAAGGCCTAAACAGCCGACGCTGCTGGACTGCGGTCAAGCCAATACCGGTATCGCTCACAGCCACGCGCAGCATGCCAGGGCTCCCTGCCTGCTCGACATAACTGGCCTCGACGAAGACCTGGCCTTGGCCGGTGAACTTGACCGCGTTGTTGAGCAGGTTCAGCAGCACTTGCCCGATGCGGCCCGGATCTCCACGCAGCCGACTGGGCAAGTCCCGATGCACCGACAAGGCAAGCTCCAAGCCCTTGGCAGAGGCCTCCGGCCCCATGATCGCAACCACATCCTCGAGACAACTGCAGGGATCGAAGGGGACGGACTCGATCGACAACGACCCCGAGCGCAGCTTGGCGTACTGCAGAATGTCATCAACCACGCTAAGCAGCTGTCGCGCCGCACGCTCTAAGGTTTCGCTATAATCACGCGCAGCGTCGGTGCCGACTTCGTCACTGAGCAGACGGCCAAAGCCGACCACCGCATTCAACGGCGTGCGCATCTCATGGCTGATGCGGGCAAGGAACTCGTCCTTTTGTTGGCTCGCTACCAAGGCCTCCTCACGCGCACGCTCGAGCTGTTGATTTTTCTCCTCCAAGGTCCGCAGGCTCCTGCACAGCTCACGCGTGGCTGCATCGACTTGCTGCCGCATGGACCTCTGCGATCGTTCGAGCGCAGCCGCCATTCGATTAAAGCCTATTGCCAGCTCATTGAGCTCGGCGATCGGCTGCGGCCTAGCCCGTGCGGCAAGGTCACCGGCTCTGTAGCGCGCCATCGCCGTACTCAGATCCACCAAGGCGCGGGAAAATCCAGCGCCAATGATGAGCGCCGCCAACAGGCTCGTGAGCAGGCCGCCGAACAAGATCCATAGTGCCCGGACCAAGCGCTCGCGCTGACGCGCAATGGCCATCTCCATCGATAACCGGACCTCCGCCCAGCCGAGCAGGGCGCCCGCGGTCTCGCCGCTCGCTTGTTCCGGGTTGTCAGCCAACATAACCGCGGCATTGCCAACGATCGCAGTGAAGCTGCGACTAGCCTGCTCGAACTCGGCCATCGCTGAACTCTCGGCCAACACCCGATAGCTGGGATCACGAATCCCCGCCCAAATCACGTCAGGCTGGAGCACTGCGGTCTGACACATCGCTCGCAACTGAACGAAATCGCTCGCCCGCAAAGGCCATTCCGCAGCTAGCGCCAAGTTGTTGGCGATCAGGCGACCACGCTCCTGGATACTTGCCTGCCGATCTTTGCTCTCACTGTAGAGAACAAAGCCCCCAACCACGACCGAGGTCACCACCAACGGCACCAGGACCAATGCGCCTAAACGCCATCGGATGCTACCCAACAAACCATAGCGCGATGGTCTCATCGAGCGACCATCGATGATGGCGCGCACTGAGGCTCAGGGCACAAGGCCGCGGCTGCGCGCAACCACTGACGCCTCGATCCGATTCGACACACCGAGCGCGCGCAGGATTGCCGCTAGATGCGCCTTCACAGTGAACTCAGAAAGTCCCAGCTCGCGTGCAATCTTCTTATTCGAACGGCCTTTTGCAACCAGCGCCAGCACCTCGAGCTGCCGCGCGGTCAGCGTTATATCAGCGGCGCGCTGCTCCGCGTCGATGAACTCATCGTTGGCAACTGCCGCAGCCGAATCCCGAGTCGTCGCGACGCTCTCAGGCAAGGTCCTCGGCAAGGTCCTCGGCAAGGTCTGAGGCAAACCCGCTGAGTCTTGCGGATGCCTGATCAGCTCCGCCGGAAAGTACACACCTCCCGCCAGGATCAGACGCAGCGCCTGCAGCATCAACGAGGCCGGCGTCGACTTTGGGACGTAGCCAGAAGCACCGCAATCGATCGCTTTTCGAATGTCAGCCTCCGACTCGCTCGCGGACAAGATCACAACCGGAACGCCATCGAGTCGGGCGCACAGGTCGCTCAGCAGCTCGAACCCCTCTGCTCCCGGCATAAAGAGATCCAGCAGGATCAGATCGAGATGGATGCCAGAGTTCAGCACGCCAGCGACCTGATCGGCATCCTCGGCCTCGATGAATTCCAACTGCAGGTCGCAGAGCTGACCGAGAGCATCGATCAGCCCAATGCGAATCAGCGCGTGATCATCAGCAACGAGAATTCTCATGCCCTGAGTATACGAAAAAGCCCAGCGGTGCCCCAGTCATCGGCGTCGGACCGGGGCAAAACGATGGACTAGTCCAGTTGCCCTAGACCATCTGCGCTATAGACCGATCGGTCGTTGTCGCCAACTATGGGTGTTAAGCAGTCTCGTGCGAAATCGCATTGTTCACCAGCCGTACCTCGGCACGACCAACAGGGTTTCGCAGTATGTCGTCCAGCTCCTCTGCCCACCACGTGAGATAGGTTCCGTCATGAAACACACTGCCCTAACCGCCAGCCTACTGACCCTATTGCTCAGCGCACACGCCGTTGTTCAGGCTGAGGACGCCAACGAGGATGCAGGCGCAGAGCTGTTCAAGTTTCACGGCTGTGTCAACTGCCATGGCGCCGACGGCAAGAGTCCAGTAAGCAAAATGGTTCCTGAGCTAGCGGGTAAGCCGGCCGATGAGCTCTATTCGAAAGCCACTAAGATCCTTGCTGGCGAAGGCAGCAACGATGAGGCGAAGCTGATGCACGCCGCGTTCTATTCGCCATCGAGCTGCGACGCGCCTCCGAATGACGAGCAGGTCAAATCAATCACCGAATGGCTTTCGATGCAGTAGCCGCCCCTCTCCGTCACCCACGCGACATGATTGGAGGCTGCAACCTCTGCGCAGCCTCCAAGCTTTGCCCTGCCGCCGAACACCTCGACACCCTGCGCTCTCATTAGCTCTGCGGCCCTGACTGCTGTGATCAAACAAAGCCTGCTGGACAGTGCTTAAAAGTGGCGTTGTTTTCGAACGGAGAATGCTGTGACCACGAACGTTGATGTCGCCATCATCGGTGCCGGCCACGCCGGTCTGAACGCCGTCAAGGAGGTTCGCAAGGTCACGGATCGTTGGATACTGATCAATGGCGGGCCGCTTGGCACCACCTGCGCGCGGATCGGCTGTATGCCATCCAAGGTCGCCATCCACCTCGCCGACACCTACCAGATCCGCCAGCGACTCGAGCGTTATGGCGTTGGCGGCACTGAGCACCTGCAGATCGACCGGCAAGCGGCAATGGAGCACGTGCGCGACCTGCGAGACACCTTTGTCGACCTGGTGCTCGCCAACACGACGGATGAGATGGACGAGGAGCACCTGGTTGACGGCTATGCGGCGTTTATCGATTCGGACCGAATCAAGGTCGGCGACCAAATCATTGCGCCCAAGGCGGTGATCATTGCCACCGGTGCTCGCTCTGTCGTACCACCGGAGTGGGAGGCTGCGGATGGGGTGCTGACCGTCGATACCCTGTTCGAGCAGGAGCGGCTACCAGAATCGGTGGCCGTCATCGGCCTCGGCCCGATCGGGCTCGAGATCGGCCAAGCTTTGCATCGTCTCGGCATCGATGTCACGGGCTTTGACCACGGCGAGCGCATCGCGCGCATTGCTGATCCCGCCGTCAACCGCGCTGCGATCGATATCTTCCAGCGCGAATTCCCGCTGTTGGTTGGCCACGAGCCCAGCATCAGCCGCCGCGACGGCGGCTTTGTGGTCCGCTCCGGCGACAACCAGGTGGACGTGGAGGCGATCTTCTTTGCCATTGGCCGTCATGCCCACCTCAAGCCGCTGCACCTGGAGCGGCTCGGCGTCCCCCTGAATGACCAGGGCATGCCCCTGGTCGATCCCGGAACGCTGAAGCTCTCCAAACGGCCGATCTATGTTGCTGGCGATGCCGTCGGCGGCATCGCCAACCTGCAGCGCGCCGCTGAGCAAGGCCGTATCGCCGGCTGGAACGCGGTGCACCGGCGCCAGCGTCGCTACCGCAGTCGCGCCCCGATGGCCATCATCTTCTCCGAGCCCAATATCGCCGTCGTCGGCCGGCAGTGGCACACACTCGACCCGGACCGCACCGCAGTCGCTCAGCAGCGCTTTGGTCCGGTCGGCCGGGCGCTGATCATGGGGCAGAATCGCGGGCTGATGCGTGTCTACGCTGATCGCCGCAGCGGTCGCCTGCTCGGGGCCGCCATGGTCGGCCCCCGCTGTGAGCATCTGGCGCATTTGCTCTGCTGGGCAATCGAAAGCGGCATGACCGTGGATCGTGCCTTGGAGATGCCCTTCTACCACCCGGTCATCGAAGAGGCGCTCCAGGATGCGCTCATCGAGCTCCGCGAGATGCTACATGCCAAGCCCAGCCGCCCAGCCTGGCGACGGCTGATTCCCCGCCTGTCCAGCGCCTGATGAGTGGTGAGTGGTGAGTCAACGCATTCGCCCTTCGAATCAGTTGATCTGCGAGTAGAACAGGCTCAGCAAGTTGATCTCCTCGTCGCTCAGATCTTGAACCCGCTCTCGCATCTTCTCAGGCTGGGGTAGCACAGAACCGGCAGCCGAACCTTCGGCTGTGCCGGAGCCGGCATCCCGGTAATCAGTCAGCATCATGCTGAGGTACGCTGGCCACTGACCTGCAAGGCGCGGGATCTCCTTGTCTTGAAACCGCCCTTCATCATCGTGACACTCCGCGCACAGGTCATCGTGCAATTCCAAGGCGCGCTCACGATCAATCTCCAAGCTTGCCTCTAGCGCCCCTCGCCAAGGCCGACCTTCGAAATAGTCGGCCATCGCGCGAAGCTCTTTTAGGCTATAGCCCTTGGCGATGCGGCCCATGATTGTCGATGGGCGCTCATCCAGCTTATAACCACGCATGATGTAGAAGAATAGGCGCGCGTTCATCGCCGCAATGCTCGGCACCAGCGGCCCCTCGCTCACTCCCTCGAAGCCATGACAACCGCTACAGTTCCAGCTCAATGCTGGCGAGAATGTTGAGCCGATGGCTTGCTGGGGGTTAACCACTAATACACTGACCAGCAATGCGAGTCCGAGATGAGATGAGGGCATAGCAGCGGGACCAAGTCGCTTCGACAAGTCATTGCGAGCATAGTCAAAGGATCCAGCCAGGTCTACCAAAAGCAAAGCCCGCGTTTCTTCAACGGGAATGCACGCTGACAGACCGCGATAACCCTACCAACTGCATGAGTCCATCAAGACGATAGATGTCTACACCAATCCGACATAAGCCTATCTCTCGCCAATCTGGGGTCAAGGCTGGATTCGTAGGCAGGAGCGCCCCAGCTCAATCATGCTCGTGGCAAAGAGGTCGCACTCCCAAACCGACGCTCAGCGTCCGGACCACAGGCTTGACCGGGGTTCGGCATCGCTCTAGCCTCTGACCAAGGTCAAGCCAAGACGGCCTGACTGTTGCCGTCGACAGGACGGCATCTGCGAACTCGCCAGGCACCTCATTCATGTCCAAGCTCAGACTCTCGCTTGCGCTCATCGCTCCTGCTCTCATCGCCGGCTGCTTGGACACCGAGCAACCACTCGCCCTCGGGACGCTGGAGCGCGATCGTGTCGCCCTTACCGCGACCGCTGCTGAGATCATCCTCGAGCTCCCCGTTGCCGAGGGCTCGCCAGTGACCAAGGGCACCCTGCTCGCCCAACTCGACGACCGCCAGCAGCGCGCCGAGGTCGAGCGCGCCAAGGCCCAGGTGGCGCAGGCCGAGGCTCGGCTGCAGCAGTTGCGCAACGGCCCGCGCGACCAAGACATCGCGGCGGCCCGGGCGCAGGTTGCAGGAGCTGAAGCAGACCTGCGCGAGGCCGAGATCACCTATGATCGCAATGCTGAGCTGCTCGGCCGCAAGGCCGTCAGCCAGGCCGAGGTCGATCGCACCAAGGCACTGCGTGATGCGGCCAGCGCACGGCTCGATGAGGCCAAGGAGAATCTCGGTGAATTGCTCGCTGGTACGCGACCGGAGGAGATCAGCCAAGCCGAGGCCGAGCTGAATGCAGCACAGGCTGAGCTTGACTACAAGCAGGCGTTACTGGCCGAGCTGACCGTCGTCGCCACCCGCGATGGGGTACTCGACAGCCTGCCCTGGAATCTCGGCGAGCGCGTCACCATCGGCAGCCCAGTGGCGGTGATGCTGGCCGGCAAGGCGCCCTACGCTCGCGTCTACGTGCCGGAGCCTTATCGGGTCAAGATCAACCAGGGCGATACGCTCAAGGTGCGAGTCGACGGACTCGAGCAGACCTTCGATGGCAGCGTGCGCTGGATCAGCTCCGACCCCGCCTTCACCCCCTACTACGCGCTGAATGCCAGCGACCGCGCACGACTGATGTACTTGGCCGAGGTCGAGCTTCCAGATAGCGCGGCCAAGCTACCGAATGGCGTACCAGCGCAGGTCGAGCTACCGTGACGGAGCCGGTGATCGAGGCGCGTGGCCTCACCCGCCGCTTCGGCACGCTGACCGCCGTCGACGCCTTGGATCTGACCGTCGAGCCGCAGACCATCTATGGCTTTCTCGGCCCCAACGGCTGCGGTAAAACCACCACCGTGCGCATGCTGACCGGCCTGCTGACACCCTCCGCCGGCACGGTCACCGTGCTCGGCCATCAGCTGCCGCGCGACGCCGAGCTGCTCAAGCGTCGGATCGGCTACATGACCCAGAAGTTCTCGCTCTACGACGACCTCACCGTCGCCGAGAATCTCCGCTTCGTCGCCCATATCTATGGTCTCAGCCATCGCATCGCGCGCCAGCGGATCAGCGAGCTGCTGTCGACCTATGCGCTGGAGCCGATGCATAACCGACGCGCCGGGCGCATGAGCGGCGGGCAGCGTCAACGCCTGGCCCTAGCGGCAGCGACCATCCACGCGCCGACCCTCTTGTTCCTGGATGAGCCGACCTCGGCCGTCGACCCGGAAAACCGCCGCGACTTCTGGGAGCGGCTGTTCGACCTGATCGACGCCGGCGCCAGCATCCTGGTCTCGACCCATTACATGGACGAGGCCGAGCGCTGCCACCGGTTGGCCATCATGGAGTCCGGTCACAAGCGCGCCGATGGCTCGCCGGCGGAGCTGATGGCGGCGATGGGTGCCCATGTGGTTGAGGTCGAGGCACCCGACCTGCGAGCGCTGAAGCAGCAGCTTGCGGCACTGCCGGAGGTGATCTCGGCGGCCCAGCTCGGCAGCCGGCTGCGAGTATTGGTGCGAGATCGCATCGATGACCCGATCAACTGGCTCAAGGCGCAGTCGCTGCAACCGGCGCCCACGGGGCTCGATCTTGCGCGTCCGAGCCTGGAGGATGTCTTTGTCACCAGTACTGGCAAGAGCGCGCGACAAGGCTCGAGCCTAGAACGCCCATCCAGAGCCGACGGCGACGCCAGAGCCGACGCTGACGCCAACACCGAGGCGGCGGGCACGCCTGACGACACCGCCCAGCATCAAGAGGACCACCGACGGTGAACGGCATGCTGCAATCGGCCAGGCGCATCCTCGCCATCCTCTCCAAGGAGCTGACGCAGCTGCGGCGCGACCGCACCACGCTGGGTATGGTCATCATGATCCCGCTGATCCAGCTGCTACTGTTCGGCTATGCGATCAACACCAATGTGCGTCATATCCCGGTAGCACTGGTCGATCAGGCCAACAGCGGGCTCAGCCGAGTGCTGACCCAGACGGTCGAGGCCACCCAAGTCGTCACCTTCACCGAGCGCTATGTCGATATCTCCGCGGCACAAGCTGCGATCGTCGAAGGCCGAGTGCGCGCCGCCTTAATCATCCCACCCGATCTCAGCCAGCGTGTCGCCCGCAGCGCCAGTGTCGGCGCGGGACTGCAAACACCGCCCTCCACCGACGAACAGACCAGTCGCCCGGTGGCGCAATGGATCGTCGATGGCTCCGATACCATGATCGCCGGCGCCATCAAGAGTCTCCGTGCGATGCCGCTGACCGAGCTGCTGCGCCGGCCCGCCAACCGCAGCACGCCGACCTTCGCCGTCGCGCTCTTCTTCAACCCGGAGCAGCGCACCGCGATCAACATCGTGCCTGGCCTGGTCGCGGTGATCCTGACCATGACCATGGTGATGTTCACCTCGGCAGCCATCGTGCGCGAGAGCGAGCGCGGCAACATGGAGATGCTGATCAACACCCCGGTGCGACCACTCGAGCTGATGCTGGGCAAGATCGCGCCCTACATCCTCATCGGCCTGGTGCAGACAACAATCATCCTGCTGCTCGGCCATCTCATCTTCGACGTACCGCTGCATGGCTCGCTTCTGGCACTGGCGGTCGCCACGCTCGCCTTCATCGGCGCTAGCCTCGCGCTCGGACTCGTGCTCTCAACCATCGCCAGCAATCAGCTGCAGGCGACACAGATGACGGTGTTCATCCTATTGCCGTCGATCTTGCTCTCAGGCTTCATGTTCCCGTATGAAGGGATGCCGATCCCAGCTCAATACATCGCCGAGGTGCTACCGGCAACCCACTTCATGCGCGCCATCCGTGCCGTAATGCTGCGCGATGCCAGCCTCGACCAGGTTGCCGAAGATACGCTCTGGCTGCTCGGCTTCATGTTGCTGGGGCTGCTGCTGGCCTCCTTGCGCTTCAAGAAGCGGTTGGATTAGCTCCTGCTCGAGAGAGCAGCTATCGAGGCGTCACTGATCGGGCCTGGATGCAGGCGCTGCAACGGCGGTTCAACGCCGGTGAAAGAACCGACGATAGAAGGCACGAAGGCGTCCGCCTTGGATGCGTTCGACCTGATCCGCAATCGGTTCCCCCTCCTCCTCATCATCGGGGCCTGCCACGACCGTCGAACTCGATGGCAGCGGTGTCGAGACGATCGGCGACGGGGCGACTGCTGTCGCTTCGTGGCTCAGCAAGCCAAGCAGTGATTCGGTGAGCGGATCGCGGCGCAGCGTTAAGGCGCGGCAAAATGCCTTCCGCGCGAGATCAGACTCATCCCGCATCATATTCATGATGCCGCAGCGCAGCCAGTCATCGGCGGCACGCTCGATGGCCCTCAGTAGGCCGAGTTCCATGCCGCAGCGGCGGCAGGTCTCAGCGGCGTCATCGAGACGGGCACGGCAATTGGGACAGCGGTCCATAGAGGGTCTTGCAATCCTGCGGTGATCGTCACCCACGGCTTCGCAGCTCGTGACTATCCATTTTCCACTTCCCGATGACTGCCTGAAATAAACACTCAATCGGGAAGCCGTTATGGACAGTTGCTGAGGTCTTGTTGCTTAGGTCTCGAGATAGTAAAGCAGGTCTGAGAGCGCATCCGTCGAGCGCTTGAGTCCGTCCATATCCGAGGCCTCCAAGGTATCGCGGACCGCTTCGATCAGGTCGATCAGATCTTCCTTATCCTCGGCGCTGGCGGTCTCGAGCAAGCGCTCGGCCTTGTCGAGCAGGGCCTTTGCCTGCACCTGCTCGCGGTGCTGCGCGGTGTCGGCATTTGCGCCAGCCTCGGCGTCATCGACGCGCTCGGCATCGCCATCGATGAGGCTGGCCAGGCGTTGTTTGGCCGCACCCAGTTCCTGCTCCTCGAACCGAGTGGTAGCGTTATCGATCTCGATGTGCTTCTCCAGGCCGGTGCGCTTCTCGAGCGCAGTGACCTTGAGGATGCCATCGAGGTCGAGATCGCAGCGCATCAGGATGACATTGCCGGCCGGCACATCGCTCAGCCCCTCGATCCGGAACGAGCCGATCTCGGTGTTATTCAGCGCGTCTCGATCTTCGCCCTGATAGATGCGCACGTCGACCGCTTCCTGGCCATCGAACATGGTCTGGAAGGCCTCGGTCTTGCTACTCGGGATCGGCGTGTTCTTGCGGATCAGCGGCACGAAGCAGTGCGGATAGGGCATACCGTTCATCTCGCTGAGCGCGCTGGTGCCAAAGGTATAGGGCGTGATGTCCACCAGTACGGTGCTGGTCGACTGCCCCGACATCACCCCGGCTTGAACCGCGGCCCCGGCCGCGACACAGAGGTCTGGGTCGATCTCGGCGCGTGGCTGCATGCCGAGCATCTCTTCGAGGCGCTGCTGGATCACTGGGGTGCGCGTGGCACCGCCGACCAGCACCACCTCGTCGATGTCGGTCACGGTCAGCTCGGCACCCTTCAGCGCCGTATGCACGGCATCCAGGGTCTCGTCGATGTAGCCCTCGATCATCGCCTCGTAGTCGAGGCGGCTGATCTCCAAAGACAAGTTGACCGGTGGATCGCGATCCGGCAGCAAATATTCCTCGTCGATGCGCGCATAGGGGGCATCGCTGAGCGCGATCTTAGCCGCCTCGCAGGCGCGACTGATGCGCGCCATCGCGGCCGGGTTGTCGCGTGGATCACAGTCTTGCTGCTCCTGCACATGCGCAACCACATGCTCGATCAGCTTGGCGTCGAAATCATCACCACCGAGGTGATTATTGCCATGGCTGGCCAGGACCTCAGTGATCTCGCCCCCGGCGCGCACCACCGAGCAGTCGAAGGTGCCGCCACCGAGGTCGTAGACCAGGATGGTGCGCGGCTCCACGGCATTGACCTCGTAGGCCAAGGCAGCGGCGGTGGGCTCGTTGATGATGCGCACCACCTCAAGCTCGGCGAGCTCGCCGGCATTGCGGGTCGCCTGGCGCTGGGCATCGGAGAAGTAGGCCGGCACCGTGATCACCGCCTTCTCGACCGTCTCGCCAAGATGCGCCTCGGCCGCGCGCTTGAGCCGCTTCAGGATCAGCGCCGAGATCTCCTGCGGGCTGTAGGACTGATCGCCCATCGGCAGGCGCACGTCTTCGCCCATGCGCCGTTTCACCGAGCGGATGGTGCGCTCCGGATAGAGGGTGTACTGATTGCGCGCGGCCTGGCCGACCAGCAGCGCGCCGTCATCGGCAACGCCAACGATTGAGGGCAGGATGCGGGAGCCATCGACCTCGATCACCTCCGGACGGCCGTCGCGCAGCACCGCGACCTCCGAGTTGGTGGTGCCAAGATCGATACCGATGATGATGTCGCTCATGATGAATGCTCGGAAGAATCGGTCGATGTCTGGATAACAGGGTCGGCGGTCTTAGCGGTCTTAGCAGTCTTAGTAGCCATGGCAACCTGGGCTGGCTCGGGTCGATTGACGACCACCTCAGCGGCGCGGAGCAGCTCATCATCCAGCAGAAAGCCGGGGCGGCGCTCGGCGATGACCTGGCCGACGGGTAATTCTGGATCGAACCCCAGCTCGGCGGCGTGCATCCGATGCGGATCGAAGGGCTCGCCAAGCGCCGGCAGCAGACGCACACCACGGCGTGCCAGGGTCTCGTCGAGCCGGCGCAGATTCATCGCCAGACCCTCGGCCATCGCGGCCGCGAAACGGCGCGCCTGGCGCCGACCGAACAGCCCTTTCGGGCGATAACCGGCCGCGCTGCCATGCCCGGCGTGCAGGCGGTCGCGCAGCTCCAACAGATCCAACAACAGCTCCTTGTGCTGGCGAGCGCGGGCGCTGCGCTCCTGCTCGCGCCGGCGCTGCTGCTCTTGCTCAAGGCGCGACTGGACCGATTGCAGGGTCTCGAACAGCCCGCGAAACTCATCCAGCGCGGTCTTGACCTGGCGTGATTCGACCTTGACCTCGTTCTTCAGCGCCGTCAGCTCGGCGAGCAGGCTGAGCAGATCCGGGGCATCGGCCAGCGCCTGTTCGGCCGCGACCAGGGCTTCCGGCGGTTGATCCAGATAGAGCCGAAAGCGTTCGGCCAGGGCATCCTTCGTCGTGCTATCCATGTCCATTCAATGCTCCCCCCGCAACAAGGCCTTGAACAATTCCGGATCAGGCCGGCGGTTAGCTCGCTGAGTCACCGATTCCTCAGCCGACGCGGAGGCCCGGCGGTTCGCCTCGGCTCGGCGCAGCAGATCGATCGGCTGCGGCGGCTCGGTGTCGAACAGCCGATAGCCAATGCGATCGCGCCGGGTACGCAGCCGCTCATAGGCCTCGCGCACGGCCTGAAAGGCGACCGGCTCGCGATCGGGAGGACAGCGTTTGATGGCGCTGCGATAGGCCGCTTCCACAGCGGCGTCATCGGCATCGGGCTCGATGCCGAGGATCAGAAAGGGATCAGGCATTAGAAGAAATTGAAGGGGTTAAAGGGGTTTTTCTTGGGCTTAGACTTGCGCTTTCCCGAGTTCGGGCCTGGTTGCGGCCCCCCATCGAGGCTGGCCCCGGCACTCAACACCATGTCCTCAAGGATCTCGACCACAAAGTCTTCACCCTCCTCTTGCGCAAGCGTCAGAAAATGATCACGCAAAAACTTGGGCATGTTCGTCTCTTCGAGCGCCTGTTTCAATGGCTTGCTGCGGAGGGCATCGAGCAGACGATCGAGCCCGAGCGCGCCAGTGAGTGCCGCAACGAGCTCGGCTGAGGCCGCGTCATTCAAATCCGAATCGAAGAGCGGATCAAGGTCATCGTCAAAGTCATCATCAAGGTCCGGGCCGAAACCGGGCATCGGCAGACCGCGGAACGGCAGGAACAGTTGCAGCAACTCCCGTAGCTGATTGGCAACACGCTCATCGCCAGCAGCCAAGGCCCGTTCCAACGCCTGTTGCATCCGCTCCAACTCTTTGGCGTTAGGCTCGCCACGCTCGGCAAATTTGCTGTCGTAGAGGTGATACTCGAACACCGGCGTGTGCGGCCAGCGTTTCAGCGCGGCCTGCGCAGCTGCCTGGCGCGCGGCCTGGAACCGCAAGCGGCGCAAGGTCTCGCAGGCCTGCTCCAGCTCCGGGCGCTCGAGCTGTTTCCAGGGGGCCCCCTTGAGCAGGGCCGCGATCCGGTCGACCAGCCCCTGGGAGTAGCGCTCGCTTTGGTCGAGAAAATCGCGCAGCTGCGCGAGGATCGCGAGCAGATCGGCACGATCCCGCACCTTGCCTGGCTTCAGGTCGAGTAGTTTAGCGACATACTCCTGGCGTAGTGCCAGCAGTTCGAGAGCCAGCATCAGATCGACACGGCCGACCATGCCCTCGCCCCACCCCTCGAGCTGTTCCAGCACGCGGGCACGTCCCGCGTCGCGGTCGACATAGATCATGTGCAGAACGCCGTCGAGCCAGGTCAAGCGCCCGCGCAAGCTGTCGAGACCCGAGCCGCGGCCGACCCAGTTCCGCGCCTCGCTCAACTCCTTGATCGCGAGATCACCGCGGTGGCTGCGCACCTGTTTCGCAGCATGCTGCAGATGCGCTTTGACCAACTGCTGGCGCACGCCGCTATTGATCGGATCAATCTTGAGCATCTGCTGCGCCAGGCCAGCGGCCTTCTTGAAGGCATTGTTGGCCAGCGCTATTTGCATCCCAGCTTCCAGCACGGCCATATCGCGCGGCCAACGCATCTGTGCCACGCTCAATACACGCCGCGCGTCCTTGAGCCGCTTCGCCTTCCGATACCAGCTCATCAGGCGCAGATAGGTCTCACGATGGTCTGGGTCCCACTCCAGGCTGCGCTCAAGCTGCTCGACAGCGATCAACTCTGGCGAGTCGGGATCATCGTCGGGATCATCGGTCTCGAGCACCTTAAAGTGGGCATCGAAGCGTCTTAACGCCAAAGCGACCGCCAGCGACCGATGCGGCTGGTCGACCATGCTGTGATCGCTCTCCAACAGCTCGGCGACTTGCTCCCAAAGCTCAGGCAGATCCCAGCCGTAAGGGCTGTGGTGCGCCTCGGCACTCCAAGCCTCGACCAGCCCCTGCTGCAGCTCGCTGAGTACATTCCAGCCCTTTGGGCGCGGGTCCCAAGGCTCTTTGATTGGCGGCAACAGCCGCAGCGAGACCTGTTGTACCCAGTCTGCGCCGAGCAGGTCGCGGTAGCGCTGAAGTATCCGCTGCAGGGCTTGGTGATTCGGCGCCTTGGCCGCAGACGGATTGGCTTCGATCGCGGCCAAGTTTCTGGCCAGCTCGAGCTGTTGGGGCGCCCAGCCACGCAAGCGGGAAGCCAGCTCGGCCTGGCGCGGCCCGGCATGCTCAAGCGCGCTGATGAAGGCCGCATCCTCGAGCAGCGCCATCTCGGCCGCGCGCCGCAGCGGCGCGAAGGCGGAGTTGTCATCGATCCGCTTGAGCATCTCGCGAGCCGCCTGCGGGTCGTGCTCGGCCCGAATGAGGGCCTTCAACAACGAGACCCAGGTGCGATAAGGCGAGCGGAATGGGAGCTGGGCGAGGGCCGCCTCGAGCGCCTCGGCCTCATTCGCGCAATAGGCGGCGAGCGCGGCTCGGGCCGGCTCGGCATGCCGCCGGACCAGGTCATCGGCATCGAGGCGCTCGAGCAGCGACTCATCCCCGCCCAGCACCGCAGCTGCCAGCTGCTCGCCGATGCGCTCGCGCTCCGCGCGCGACAGCGCTTCACCCCGCGACCATTGCCGCAGCAATGGCTCGTGATCACCGAGACGCAGGCACAGCAGGCTGTGCTCTAGGGCCGGCGGCACCTCGGGGCCGAGGGCGGCGCGGTTCTCCCAGATCACCAGCGCCTCCTTGAGCATGCCTTTGGTACTGAGTTCACGCGCGCGACCCGCATAGGCCTCGGCGAGTGCCAGCCGTCGCGCGCCACTGCGCTCGCTGGCCGCATCGTCTTTCAAGAGCGCCTTGAGCCCCGTGATCGCATCGCGATAACGCCCGGCCTCAAGGGCCTGCAGCGCCTCGGCTTCACGTGCCTCTGGGGTCTGCGGCGCTCTCGCCTTGGCAACTGGCCGGTTTGCTTGTTTCTTTCGTTTCTTTGCCATGAGGTAAAGCCTAGCGAATCATTCCGATCAATGCGACTGTCTTCCGCGCGCGTCACGAGTGCACGAACCCAAAAGCCATCAACTCGGCGGCAGCGGGTACTCGGTGAGCGGTCGCGGCCGGGCCAGATGGAAGCCCTGGGCGTAGTCGACGCCGATCTCGCGCAAGACCTCGACCACCCGCGCATTTTCGACGAACTCGGCGATGCTGCCGAGGCCCATCACGCCGGCAATGCCGACGATCGCCTCAACCATCGCGCGGTGGATCGCGTTGCTGTCGAGGTCGCGAATAAAGCTGCCATCGATCTTGACCAGATCCACATCGAGATCGCGCAGATAGCCGAACGACGAGAGGCCGCTGCCAAAATCGTCGAGGGCGAAGCGGCAGCCGAGCTGCTTGACCTCAGTGATGAAGCGCTTGGCCTGGTCGACGTTGGCCATGGTGGAGGTCTCGGTGATCTCGAAACAGATCAGCCTCGGGTCAATGCGATAGCGCGTGAGACAGTCGCGGATGCGGGCGGTGTGCTTATCGTTTCCCAAGGTGGCGCCGGAGAGGTTGATCGCACAGCGTTTGATTTCGGCACCGCCCCGCGCTTGGTAGGCCGATAGCCACTGCAGGGTGCGATTAACCACCCAATAGTCGACATCAGGCATCAATCCATACCGCTCGGCGGCCGGGATGAAGGCACCTGGCGGCATCACCTCGTCGCCGTCGCCGGTTAGGCGCAGCAGGATCTCGAAATGGCTGTTGATCTCCTCCGGGCGCTTGACCGGCGCAATACCTTGATAGAAGAGCTGGAAGCCATCCTCGTCGATCGCGCGCTGAATCCGCGAGACCCAGTTCATCTGCCCCTTGCGCAGACTGAGCTCCTGATCGTCTGGATCGTACAGGTGCACTCGATTGCGACCGCCATCCTTGGCGGCGTAGCAAGCGGCATCGGCTCGACTCAAGGCATCGGCCAGGTTGCCCAAGGACCGCGACAAGGGCACTAGGCCAACGCTGGCACCAATGGCGAACAGCTTATCCTCCCAGGCGAAACGCAAGGCATGCACGCGCTCGCGCATGGTCTCGGCGATCTCGGTACCGCGCTCAATGGGACAGTTGGTCAGTAACACGCCGAACTCGTCACCGCCTAAGCGCGCTAGGGTGTCGGCGCTGCGCAGACCACGTTGCAAGAGGTTGGCGACCTGCCGCAGCAGGGCATCTCCGGCGGCATGGCCACAGACATCATTAACCAGTTTGAACTGGTCAAGATCGATGTAGCACAGCAGGTGCTGGGCGGGTCCGTCCTCGAGCTGTTCGATCAACTCGGTGAGGCGGTGCTCGAACTCGCGCCGGTTGATCAGCCCGGTCAGCGCATCGTGCTTGGCCTGATAGGTGAGCTGGCGCTCCATCGCCCGCTCCTGGGTCTTGTCGTGAAAGACCACGACGAGTCCACGCAGGTGCCCTTCAGCATCGCGGATTGGCGCTGCCGTAAGCTGCACCACATGCACGTTGCCATCGCGACAGTACAACAGGCGCGACTTCGATTCGACCAGGGTCTCCCCGTCTCGCAGCACACGCCGCGTGATCCAGTCGGTGGGCATCTCGGTCGGCGAATCCACCACTGGAAACACGCGATACAGAGGCTGGCCATTAGCCGTCTCTACTGGCCAGCCGGTCAGCTTGGCGGCGATCGCGTTCATGTACAGCACCCGGCCGCCGCGGTCGGTTGTGATCACGCCGTCAGCGATCGCCTCGAGGGTCGTCTGCGCAAGCTCCTTTTCCTCAAACAGCTGCTCCTCGACCCGGCGGCGGTCGCTGACATCACGCATCAAGCAGGTATAGCTGCCTTGCGAGCGGGAATCCTCGGTCACCGCCAGCTCAACGAAGACCGGCCGACCGGCTTCGCGCCGTTTGAGCGCAACCTCGACCTTGCCTTCGCTGACTAATTCGGCCGGATCGCGACACCAGTCCGCATTGCTCTGCTGCGCATCGAGCCCGCCGCTGATGAACTGGCTCTCGCACTCGAAGAGGTCGACGAATGCGGTGCCGACGGCGGCTTCGCCAGCGACTGCGAGGATCTTCTCGGCCCCGGGGTTGAGACTGGTCAGAAGACCGGCATCCGAAAAGGTGAGGATGCCATCGCGCAGGTCGCGCACAATCGCCTGGCTGCGTGTCACGGCCTGCTCGAGCGCATCCATTAGCCGGTTATGCTGAGAGGCGATCTGCCCGACCTCGGTGAAGGGCTCGACGGGGACCCGCAAAGACAGATCGGTTGATCGCTCCTGACGCTTTAGCGCGGTCATCAGATCAACCAACTCGGTCTTCGCGCCATGCTCGGCGACGTTCAGGCCGACCTCCTCGTCGGCCGCAGTGACCCGCAGCCGGAAGACAGCATTGATCAACCGCAGCAACAGGTAAGACACCAGAAAGGCCCAGGCCCCGGCGATGACGATGCCGAATGCCTGCACGGCCAACTGCTCAGTCATCGAGAGGCCGGTGCCGATCAGCGCCGGCGCACCAAACAGGGCGACCGCCAAGGTTCCCCAGATGCCGGCGACGAGGTGGACCGGTATCGCGCCAATGGCATCATCGATCTGCATGCGCGCCAGGAGTTCGGTCGCGAAGACGACGAGCAAGCCAGCCAGGGCACCAATGAGGATCGCCTCCCAGGTGGCCACGACATGGCAGCCGGCGGTGATCGCCACCAGGCCGGCAATCACGCCATTCATGGGCACCGCAACTCGGTCCAGTCCGGGAAACGCAAGCCAGCGCGTCAGCAGGTAGGCAGCGACACCACCGGCAGCCGCCGACATCAAGGTGTTGACAATAATGCCCGGCACGGCTGTATCCAGCGCCAGGGTGCTGCCACCATTGAAGCCAACCCAACCCACCAGAAAGAACAGCACACCGAGCATGGCGAGCGGCAGATTACTGCCGGGAATCAGCAGCGGCTCACCCTCGCCGAACCGGCCCGCACGTGGACCGATGACCAACACGGCGGCCAGCGCAATCCAACCGCCGACGCTGTGGACCACGGTCGAGCCGGCGAAGTCGACGAAGCCCAGGGTCGCCAGCCAACCGCTCTCACCGCCCAGCGCGCCGCCCCAAGCCCAATGGCCGAACAACGGATAGATCAGCGCGACCGTAATCAAGGTAACCAGGTGGTAGCCCCTGAATCGCATCCGCTCGGCGACCGCACCGGAGACGATCGTCGCCGCGGTTGCACAGAACATCAGCTGGAAGATGAAGAAGGTCGCGTCCCAAGGGTCGCTGGCGGAGAGGTCGGGAACGAAACGATCAGAGCCGATCCAACCGTGCCCCGAGTCGCCAAACATTAGACCAAAGCCGACGAGGTACCAAACCAGGGTCGCAATCAGAAAATCCGAGGCATTCTTCAGCGCGACGTTGATCGCGTTCTTGCTGCGCGTCAGCCCGGACTCCAAGCACAGAAACCCGCCTTGCATGAGCAGGACCAGTACGCTGCTCAATAGCACCCAAAGGATATCAATCCTGGCAATTTCGTCCATGTCCTAATAACAGCGCTAACGCATGACGATACAGGAATGATCGGGTGCCATCAGTCGCCTCAACGATGGCAACCCCGACCTGAGAAAAACGATTCCTGCCCTGGATTCAGGGCTCCATTGTCTCCGCGAGATAGGCGCCCATCGCCATGTCGGTGCCATAGATGTGGCCGGTCAGCCAGTGCTCGAGAAACGCGATCTCCTGCGGCGAAGGGCAGGCGCCAGATTGCCGCAGTTGCTGCCGCAATGCCTCGCCACTGGTGATCAGTGCCTGATGCTCGGCACGATGCTCTTGCAGCCCAGGGTAGCCATGCTTCTCCATCAGCCGCTCCTCGTGCTGGAAATGCCAGCCGGTGCAACTGATCAGCTCGTCTAGAGTGGCTTCGACGTAGGCCTGTGGCTCGCCGTCTTCCACCGCGTGCCCAAGGCGATTGAACAGCTCGAGCAGCCGGCGGTGATCCTGGTCGATCTCCGGCACATCGACACTCAGCGTCTTGTCCCACAGGAGGTCTTTCATGGCAGTCATCTAGGAGCAGTGTTCGAGATGTGCCGCGAAGCTTGAACGGCCGCGGGCCGGACGTCAATCGCGCCGACGGTCATAGAGCCCGGCTATGTTCCCGGCAACGCTCCTCGAAGGTAAACGAAAATCCTGCGCAATTCGGTACGAGCTTTTCCGGCAATCGCCTAAGCATTGCGTTTCGGATTTCAAACATCCCCTCAGACGGCCCCTTTCAGATTGACTCCAGGTCCCGCGGTCGATCGACATCGCGCAACACGCCTGGGTCCGCACACGGCACCTCGGTCACCGCGGCCTGCCGCAGTAGGCCGCGCGCGCCTTGATCACCTTGCAGGCCAAGAAGCGCCGCTCGGAAAGCGGCACTGAAGCCGACCGGATGACCCGCAACGCCCGCATAGACCGGACGCGCCACGCTAGCCCCCTCGGCCAGCGCATCAGCCACCGCGCCGATGCTGCGCGCACTCACCCAGGGCATGTCGCCCAGCGCGATCAACCAGCCATCGGCGTCGCGGCTGGCCGCCACACCGCAGGCAATGCTATGTCCCATGCCAGCGCTGGCGGCTGGGCAGATGACCAGTTCCAGCCCCTCCGCCGCCAGACGGTCAGCGACCACCCCGGGCTCGCGCACCACCACCAGCACCCCCGACAACACCGAGCGCAGCGCACGCGCCGCTGCCAACACCATCGGCGTGCCATCGGCGAGCAACTGCAGCCGTTTATCAGCGCCGAACCGGCGGCTCTCACCCGCGGCCAACAACAGCCCAACCGGCACGGAATCCAACCTAAAGCCGCCCTAGCGAATCGCCGGAGATCATCGACCGACAAAGGCTCCAGGTCTTGTCATGCTCATGTCTCGTTTTCGTGGCGAATAGCTCTATGGGTTTCGGCAAGCTGGTCTCAGTAAACGGGTCTCGGCGGCTCGCGCTGAGCGAGCGGCGAGCCGTTGCGCACCGCGATCAGCTCAGCGATCGCGGAAACGGCGATCTCGGCCGGGGTGCGGCCACCGATGGCCAGCCCGATGGGGCCGCGCAACCGCGCCAGCCGCGCCGCCGACACCCCGAGCGAGGCCAGCCGTTCACGGCGCTGAGCGTTACTGGCTCTGGAGCCAAGGGCGCCGACATAGCCGGTCTCGGCATTGAGGGCCTGGAGTAACGCCAGATCATCCAGACGCGGATCATGCGCCAGCGTCATCACCGCGCTGAGCGGATCACTGGCCTCGGCGCACACGGCATCATCCGGCATGCGGGTGTCGAGGCGCACCCCGGAAACGGACCAGTCGGCCGGCTCCTGGATACGCGGATCGCAGAGGATCACCTCATCCCCCAGCGCCAGCGCCATCTCCGCGACTAGACGCGCGATCAGGCCATCGCCGATCAGCAGCAATCGCCGCCGAGGACCAAAGACCCGCACCACCGCGCCTTCCTCAAGCTGCAGTTCGGCCTCGTCACGACCGGCCGGGACTAGACTCACGGCGCCATCAGTAATGGAATGGTCCGCCCCGCTCCTCCAACACACCCCGAGCGGGCACAATAAGCGATGATGAGAACCCATCGTCAACCAAGGTAGCGGAGCAGACCAATGACAGAGACTCACAAAGACCGGGCCATCACG
>NZ_NRRY01000009.1 GCF_016583905.1 Lamprobacter modestohalophilus
ACCAAAGGCGAGGCCTACGATCCAAAGCACGCCTTGAGTCAGGCGGTTTAACCGCCGCGAGCACCGATGAGGGATTGAGTCACATCCGAGCGAGCACGATCACCCACACCACGAGTTTCTAACCACGAGTTGCTAAGAGTGACTGTCACTGTGATGGCATGAAAGGCTTGTCCTGCATTCCTGAAACCCTGTAATCCTCACCAGCCGGCATCGCCGAGACTGAAACAGTGATAAGGACAGGAATGCGCGCGGATTCCATCAGGGCGCGAGGAGCGATCACGCCACCTCATCACGACGCCGGATATATGGCCGCAACGTTTCCTTCTGCTGAACAGTCAAGTGGCTCTTGCATCGCGGGGCGGACCATATATGAGGATTGAGGATTGAGGATTGAGGATTGAGGCGTCGCGGGAAGGCGCGGCTCAGGAGAGCCCGATCCAGCTCAGCAGCGCTGGCAACAAGAGCGCCGTGGCGAAGGCCGAGAGCGCCATCGCCAGTCCAGCGAAGGCGCCCATGGTGGCATCGACCTGAAACGCCCGGGCGGTGCCCAGGCCATGCGCGCTGAGGCCGAGCGCAAAGCCCTGCACGGCCGGGTCTTGGCAGCGCAGCAGACGCAGCACGGCGGTGCCGAACACCGCCCCGACCACGCCGGTGCTGATCACCAGCACGGCGGTGAGCGTGGGGATGCCGCCGATCTTCTCACTGATGCCCATGGCCACCGGCGCGGTGACCGACTTCGGCGCTAAGGACAGCAGGATCGCCGGCTCAGCGCCGAACAGCGCCGCGAGACCGATCGCGCTTAGGCCGGCGGTGGCGACCCCGACCGGTAAGGCGACCAGGATCGGCAGCGCGAGCGCACGCAGCCGATGGCGTTGGCGATAGAGCGGGATGGCGAGGGCGACCGTGGCAGGACCGAGCAGGAAATGCACGAACTGGGCGCCCTCGAAGTAGATCCGGTACGGGGTGTCGGTGAGCCAGAGCAGACCGATCAGCAGCGCGATGGCGACCATCACCGGGTTGAGCAGTGGCGTGCTCCCCGTCAGGCGATAGAGGCGTAGCGCGATCAGGTAGCAGGTCAGGGTCGCGGTCAGCCACAGCAGCGGCGAGGCGGCCAGATAGACCCAGATCTCGTTCAGACGACTTTCAACCATCGCTCGGTCTCCGCCGCCAAGCCATCAGACGACGCATGCCGGCCATCGTCAGCGCAGTGACCACCAGGGTGATCAGGGTGCCGAGGATCAGGGCCAGCGCGAGCGCCTGCCAGTGCGCGCGCACCCGCTCCCAGTGCAGCATCACACCGACGCCGGCGGGCACGAACAGCAGCGAGAGGTGGGCGAGCAGCGTATCGGCGGTGCGACCGACCTCCTCGGCGACGCCACCGCGCAGGAACAGCCAGCCCAGCAGCAGGAGCATGCCGAGCACCGGTCCGGGAATCGGCAACGTGGCCAGTTGGACCAAGGTCTCGCCGAGCAGCTGGCAGAGGAGGATCAGGAAGAGCGGTTCGAGCATGCGATGGCGATGAGAGCGGTGTTCAGTGCAGCGAGCATTCGAGCAGCGGCGCAGACTTCTGGCCGATCAGCGCGTTGATCGCCTCCGGCAGTTCGAGGCGCTCATGAAGTTCGTTAGATGGGATCGAACAGGAGCATCACCTGAGACGTGCCCCTTGGGCAACATCGAATCGCCAGCCAACCAGACTCGTCCACCCGTTCACCCGCAAAAACAGGAGTAGCAAGATTTGAGTGAGGTGGATCGCAAGGTATTTGCGTTACACCAAGGTCGGAAACCAGGGCCAAGAATCTCGCGCAACGGTTACATCTCGGCTTCATCGCGCGCGCCAAACAAAAAGGGCCTACGCCGCGATGACGTAAGCCCTTGCTTTATTTGGTAGCGGGGGCAGGATTTGAACCTGCGACCTTCGGGTTATGAGCCCGACGAGCTGCCTGACTGCTCCACCCCGCAACTGAGCCGCCTACTATAGGCATAGACTGAGGTTTGCGCAAGTCTTTTTTTGCCTTCACGCTGCTGCGACGCCGATGTTCGATCAGGATTCGGGGCGAATCGCAGTGGTTCGGGACAGGGACTCTCACGATTGCGCTCGCTCATAGTGCTCGCACGGACTGCTCGCACGGACTGCTCGCTCATAGCGTCTTCAGATATTCCAGCAGCGCAAGGCGTTCTTGAGCGCTGAGCAGGTCGCCGAAATCGTGCCCCTGATTGCTATAGCCGCGGCGGGAGGTGTCGTAGACCCATTTCTGCTCATCCAGGCTCGCGAATTGCTCTCGGCCCTGCTCGAGCCGCTCATAGCGCCATCCCAACTCGGCTTGGTCGTAGTCTGGGCTGGCGCTCTCGAACCGCCAGTAGGTCGGGCGTTCACGGGTGTCGAGCAGCGCCGCCAGCGTTGGCACAGCGCCGTTGTGCAAGTAGGGCGCCGTCGCCCAGACGCCATCCAACGGCGGCGCCACATAGCCAAGCCCAGGCTGCGCATTGGCATTTCGACCATAGAACGAGGCATTGAACCAACGCGCGAAGCGATCTGTACGCCGATACGCTTGCTCAGCCATCGCCGGATCGGTACCGACCTCGTCCAGCGCGACCAGCTCATTCGGGTACCGTTCACGCTCGCCGTAGCGACCATGGCATTCAGTGCACTCCGCCTTGAACAGGCGCTGCCCTTCGGCAGCCAGCTCCGCATCGATCGGATAGGGATAAGCGGGCGCCTCGAGCGTCGCTAGATAGGCGCGCACATCCTTGAACCAGGCATCGATCTCACGCGCCTCGGCGACCGAATCGGTGCAGGTGGTCGACGCCAGCATCATGTAGCCGACATGATCGCCACGCCCCTCACCGTTGTAGAACATCGCGTGCTTCTTACCGACGTTCCACCAAGGCGGCACGCTGGCCGGTAGAACCTCAGTCGGCGGCAACGGCAATAGCGGCTCATCGGACCAGGCCAGCGTCTCCGGGTCGCGATGTGCCATCAACGCGAGCGTGATCGCCTGCGCCGGGTTCGCGCCGATGGTATCGGTCATCGACCAAGGAGCAATCGCCCCGATGCGATCCGCCCAGCGCTGCCACTCGGCAACCTGAGCCTCGCCATCGACATAGGCGCCAGCACCTTCGACCGCCATCACCGGATCAGCGGTGAAGTCGAGAAACTCATTGCCAAGCCCGATCACCAGCTCGCCATTCAATGGCGCTGCATGACAGCCGAGGCAGTTGCTTGTGACCAGCTCCACGCCGCTCTCCGCAGTGAAGGCGGTCAGGGCGTAGGGTAGCTCAGCGTTACGCCCGCGCCGACCGGGGATCGCAGAGTCGGGCGCTGGATCGAAGGCTCCACCAACGCTCGCCTCAACATAGGCATCGTAGGGCAGGCCGCAGGTCACCACCGCCCGATTCACCAGGACGTCGTACCCAACCTCTGGATCACCCGGGCGCTGCGGGGTTTCCGGGATCGGCCCAGGCTCGGCCTTGGTGACCGAGCGCGGCTTACTGCCATCGCAGCCGACCAAAAACCACAGACTCATCACCAAAATTGTCGTCACCCATTTTGCACCGGCAAGCCAGCGGAGATGACGATCAGCAGACATCTGCAGCTACCTGGAAAAGCGCAGCGTCGCATCCATCAGCGAAATCGAGTGCTCTTAACGTTTTCATAACATCTGGAAAAGCTGAAATTTTTTTCATCAGTGAATGCCTATACGTGCTCGGCTTATACGTGCTTGGCTTATCTGTGCTCGAAAGGTCTGCGCTCGACAATGCCTTTGCGGATGGGCTCAGATCGCGCTCGGCCTTAATCATGACTTGTTCTGCCTGCTGCGACTGGCCAAAAAGGCAGCAGGGCAAGCAGCAGACACCCGAGCTGTTCAGATTCCAAAGCCGGTGCCAACGATTCCGCCCTCAGCGTAGCCATTGAGGTCCATGCGTCCATGACCATCCAACGCATCTGCGCCGCGCCGACCTTTCACTTCGACCGCGCCACGCCAGGTTTGATTGCCTTGCATCAGGACCGTCGAGGCCGGCCCTGAGCCCTTGCTAGCAAACAGCGGCTTGATCTCCAGCTCTAGCTCGCGCGCGGGGATCATCAGCCGCCAACCGAGAGGATAGGAGGTGCCGCCCACAGCCACCGATTTGGCGTCCGTTGGCGCCAGGGTCAGATCGCGTCGCTGCAAAACCACTTGTTCGCCATCGACTCCGATCAGCACGCAGCTCGGGATGGGCGTACCACCGCCACCGCGCCGACGCAGATGCAAACAGGCCAGCTCGGAGCCATCGTCCAGCTGCAACTGAAAGCGATTCGCCACCAACTGGCCGCGCCCTCCAGACAGTGTCTCTGACAAGTCTCCCCAGCCATGATCTAGCCACCCCAAGCCCTGCAACGGCTGCTCGACGCCCTCTAGGCGCAGACTCCCCGATACGGCCAAACGCGACTGGCTGTAAAGGCGCAACGATGCCGCCCCATCCTCAGAGGTCGGGCTTGCGAACGCCTGCTGATCGAGGACCAGCGGCGGCTTCAGCGGCGAGAAGCCCAACCTCAGCTCAACACCGCCGGCAGCCGCACGCAGCACCACCGAGCCCCCCGCCTCGCGCGCGAGCGTCCACTGCTCGATCCAAACCCGCTCGACACCAGCCTGATCCGCCCCAGCACCAGCCAGCCCCAGCGCAGCACGGCTCACGCGTTGCTCGCGCAGCGCGCCGGCCTTTATGTCGCCGCCCGCGGTCACCACCAGCTCGCCGGCAAACAGGGCATCCGCAGCCATCGCCGACGCTCGCGGCTCGGCCCGATCAGACAGCCCGAGCCGCGCCACCGTCAGCCGCACCGCGACCGGCCGTTTGCCGGCATCTTGGAGCACCGCGCTCAATTCCCAAAGCTCCGCTCGAGCCTCTGGGTGCGCGCCATGATCCGCGGGGAACGACACCGGCGCGCTAGCAGCAACCGCCGCTGGCCCGGGCTCGCTGGACAACTCAGCAAGCGCCGCGGCCAGCGCGGTCGCATCGAAGCCGCCGGAAGCAGGCATCGCCCCCCGCGGCCAGAGCCCGTAGGCCAGCCCCGCCAAGATCACCAACGCCACAGGCAATGCCAGCCAACGCATCGAGACGCTCCACCGTTAGACCAAAGAGTTAGACCAAAAAAGCTTGACCAAAAAAGCTCGACCAAAAAGTTAGACCCAAAAAAATCAACCGGCCTCGGCGACTGCTCATCGCGACCGAGCGCGCTCATATTCGGCGACCGCCCGCGACATCGCCCGCTCAAGCGCCTCAATCCGCCGCTGATCCATCGGATGCGTGCTCAAGAACTCAGGCGGCGCCCCGCCCCGCTTTGCGTTGTAGGCCGCAAAACGAGTCCAAAACCCGATCGCCTCGCGCGGGTCATAGCCAGCCCGGGCCATGTACAACAGCCCCAGCTCGTCAGCCTCCAGCTCCTGAATCCGCGAATACGGCAGCATCACTCCCAGCTGGCTACCGAGCCCGTACGCTTGAATGACGAGATCGCCGGTCGCGCCCGGGTTCGAGCCCAACGCGGCGGAGAGTCCAGCTTCACCCAGCTGCACCAGCATGCCCTGAGACATCCGCTCCGCGCCATGGCGCGCCACCGCGTGCGCAATCTCATGGCCGATGACCGTCGCCAGCCCGGCCTCATCCTTGGTGATCGGCAAGATGCCGGTATTCACGCCAACCTTACCGCCGGGCAACGCGAAGGCATTCGGCGACTGGTCTTTGAACAGCACGAACTCCCAGCGCGCATCCGGCAGCGGCGCCACCTGGCTGATCCTCCCACCGACCCGCTGCAGCATCGCGACATCCTTGCCGTTGGTCACCACCGGTTTCTGCTGCTTCAGCTGCTGGAACGCCTGCAGCCCCAGCTGGGCCTCCTCCACCGGACTCACGAGCAACAGCTGCCGCCGCCCCGTTTCCGGGGCGGTTGCGCAAGACAGCAGCGTCATCGTCAAGCTCACCGAGGTCAGCAGCGATAGCAACGGGCTTGGCCTGAAATGCCCCAGCAGACGCCACCGGTTCTTGCAATCGCCCATCGCCGTTTTAATCATCACTCGCCTCGCTGTCGAGTCGCAGCCTGCTCCAACCACCCCGCCCCGAAATCGCCCCGAAATGGACACCCACACTCATCATCGCAGAGGCACCGACACATCGCCGCAGACGTATCTACGGCTGCCCAGGATGCGCGCCGTAGCCAATCCAATGCTTGATCAGGACCGACAAGCGCTCTGATGTGATAACGCTCAGGCCGCTCCATCTGCACAGGGTTCCATGCCTCGGGTTCCGTGTCATGGGCTCCATGCCTCGGGCTCCAAGCCAAGGCTTCCCTGCCCGCGCCATATCAGGTCTCTCAGGGCCGAATCTCGATCGGCGTGCCGTCAAGGGTGTAGCGCCAGATCTCATCCATCGCCAGATTCGAGACCGCCACGCAGCCCTCGGTCCAATCCTCGTAGCGCACCAGATCAGCCAGCGCCGGATCGACGTGGCAACGCGGCTCGCCGTGGATCATGATCGCTCCCCCCGGCCTGTCGCCGCGCATCGCCGCACGGGCGCGATCCTCGACGTTGGGATAGGAGATATTGATCGCCTTGGTGAAGCGGCTGCTCGCATTGCGCCAGTCGAGCACATAGCGCCCCTCTGGGGTGCGGCCATCCCCCTCGCGCTCCTTGTGGCCCTCCGGCGCGAAGCCAAGGGCGACGCGATAGGTGCGAAACGGCTTGCCGTCACGCATCAGATAAAGCCGGCGCTGACCCTTCTTGACCAAGACCTCATCGGCCAACAGCGGCGTCGAGCGCTGCGCAGCCAGTGCAGGTCCGTCCTGGGCCTGGCGCACCACGCAGCCCGGCAGCACCGACATCGCCGCGACCGAGGCGCTGAGCCCCAACACACCGACCAGGGTCAGCCCGGATCGCGCCAGCAAACCTCGCAACGTAGTGAACGCCATGACCAGGGCGCGCCTAAGAGAGATCGACCGCGTGCCGCTTCAGATCCCCGAGATCGCAGACCTCGAGTGCACGCTCATGGGTGCTGCGCAAGGCCACCCGCGGCGCGCAGCCGGCCTCAAACGCCTCCTGCCAGCGTGCCGCGCAAAGACACCACCGATCGCCAGGCTTCAGGCCGGGGAAGCCGAAGGCGGGCATTGGCGTCATCAGGTCGTTGCCACGCGACCTCGAATACTCCAAGAACTCGCGCGTCACTCGCGCGCAGACGGTATGCGAGCCGATATCTTCGGGCCCGGTCTCGCAGGCACCATCGCGCATAAAGCCCGTCATGGGCTCGATGGAGCAGATCTCGAGTGGCTCACCCAGGACATTGCGGGCATCAGACATCAAGCATTCCCTCTGTTTAGACTCAGTTTAGACTCAGAATGGACGCTGATATGACATGCCCATGCCTCCAAGACAAGGGCGTATACGCAGGCCAGCAGACTTGACCAACGCCGCATCGGCCGCGCCGGCGATGGTAATATCCAGGGCATTCGATCAACAGGAGCATCACGACCATGGCCTACGAACAGATCCAGGTCCCAGCGACCGGCGAGCAGATTCGCGTCAACCCCGATCACAGTATCGATGTCCCGGACCAGCCCATCATCCCTTACATCGAGGGCGACGGCATCGGCGTCGACATCACTCCCGTGTTGAAGAAGGTCTTGGATTCGGCTGTCAGCAAGGCCTATGGTGGACAGCGCCAGATCGCCTGGATGGAGATCTACGCCGGCGAGAAGGCGACCAAGGTCTACGGGGCAGATGTCTGGCTACCGGACGAGACCCTCGACGCGGTTCGTGACTATGTGGTCTCGATCAAGGGCCCGCTCACCACGCCTGTCGGTGGCGGCATCCGCTCGCTCAACGTCGCGCTG
The DNA here is from genome assembly GCF_016583905.1 of Lamprobacter modestohalophilus. Lineage (GTDB taxonomy): Bacteria > Pseudomonadota > Gammaproteobacteria > Chromatiales > Chromatiaceae > Lamprobacter > Lamprobacter modestohalophilus. The sequence goes on from NZ_NRRY01000009.1 coordinate 7,856, forward strand.
CGCCAGCGCCTCGACCTCTATGTTTGCCTGCGACCGGTGCGCTACTTCCAGGGTACGCCAAGCCCACTGAAACGCCCTGAAGACACCGACATGGTGATCTTCCGCGAGAACTCGGAAGACATCTACGCCGGCATCGAGTGGGCAGCCGGCTCTGATGAGGCCAAGACCCTCATCGACTTCCTGCAAGACAAGCTCGGCGTGACCAAGATTCGCTTCCCAGCCAGCTCAGGCATCGGCATCAAGCCGGTCTCGCGTGACGGCACCAGACGCCTGGTGCGCAAGGCGATCCAGTATGCGATCGACAACCAGCGCGACTCGGTGACCCTGGTGCACAAGGGCAACATCATGAAATTTACCGAGGGCGCGTTCAAAGACTGGGGCTACGAGCTCGCGCGCGAGGAATTCGGCGCCGAGCTGATCGATGGCGGCCCCTGGTGCCGCTTCAAGCATCCAACCACCGGCAAGGACATCGTCGTCAAAGATGTCATCGCCGACGCCTTCCTGCAGCAGATCCTCCTGCGCCCGAAGGACTACGACGTGATCGCCACCCTCAACCTCAACGGCGACTACATCTCCGATGCCCTTGCCGCCCAGGTCGGCGGTATCGGCATGGCACCAGGCGCCAATCTCTCAGACACCGTGGCCATGTTCGAAGCCACCCATGGCACGGCACCGAAATACGCCGGCAAGGATCAGGTCAACCCCAGTTCGTTACTGCTCTCGGGCGAGATGCTACTGCGCCATCTCGGTTGGACCGAGGCGGCGGACTTGGTGATTCAGGGGATCGAGGGTTCGATCGCGGCCAAGACGGTGACCTACGATCTCGAGCGGCTGATGGAGGGAGCGACCAAGCTGAGCTGCTCGGCCTTCGGCGACGCCGTCATTGCCAAGATGGGCTGACGTGCATCGCGATGCCAGACCTTAGAAAGTGTCCACCAACTGCTTCCCGATTTGAGCGCCACTGTCCGGCAAGAATCGGGAAGTAGAAAGTGGACGGCTGCTTAGTACCAAGCCGCCGCGGCTAGCACAAGCCGTGGCGGCTTCTGTGACAGATTGACAGACCGCGCGTCCTCTTTGACCGGGCGCGCGCACTAGATTGCGACTACTGCATCGCCCGCTGCACGGTTGCAGCATGCAGCCCCTTCGGCCCTTGCGAGACCTCGAACTGGACCTTTTGCCCCTCTTTCAGGGTCTTGTAGCCGTCCATATCGATTGACGAGAAGTGCACGAAGACATCTTCATCGCGACCATCGGGTTGGACGAAGCCATAGCCCTTGGCATTGTTAAACCATTTGACGATACCTGTAATCATCGGAAACTCCTCTACGACTTCGCTCTTCTTCGGTTGGTTTTCCAGCTTGTTGTAGTAGGCAAGGCCGACGCTGAACGGCTCTGCTTCGCCTCCCCGGAGCAAAGCTGAACCGGGCGGGGCGTTAAGAAAGTATAGTTGTCTGATCCGCTTGGTCAATCTTGCTGCGGCAAAGCCGGTTCAGCAGCGCGCAGGCAGCATCATTCTCGGGAAGGTGCGGCACGGATGCGGCGACGAGGCGGCAATCAAGGCGTAGACGTTGTCACTTCGGGGCTGTATTTTTCCGTTCATGACCCCTACTCATCTGGAAGCGCGATTAGAAGCGCAACCAGAAACGTAACTAGAAGCGCGATAAGCGTCTTATCACAAACCTTGCGCCGCACGGGCCACTCCCGCCGGCACAGAAACACGCTAATTAGGTCGATGCCGCACCGATTCACCACAGCTTTCACCCTCTACGTCATCCGCGGGACCCAGATAAGCCTGTCGAATCAGGAAGAAGGTGACGACGGCTCTGGACTGTCGGTGGAAGAGGCCAAGCCTGCAGTCAAGCGCCCACCGCTCTACAAGGTGCTGCTTGTCAACGACGACTACACGCCAATGGAGTTCGTCGTCCATGTGCTTGAGTCCTTCTTCAGCATGTCGCCGGAAAAGGCGACCCAAGTCATGCTGCATGTGCACACGCGCGGCGTCGGTGTCTGCGGCGTCTTCACACGCGACATCGCCGAGACCAAGGTCTCGCAAGTCAATGATTTTTCGCGCAAAAACCACCATCCACTGCTGTGCACGATGGAGGAGGCTTGAGATGCGCCTTGAACAGCAATCCGTCTTCAACGAACCGTTCCGGGGTCACAGTCCATGCTGAGCAAAGAGCTTGAATTCACGCTGAACCAGGCGTTCAAAGAGGCGCGGGCAAAGCGGCACGAGTACATGACGGTCGAGCACTTGCTGCTCTGCCTCATCGACAATCCAGCTGCCGCCAAGGTGCTTCGCGCCTGTGCCGCGGACAATGACAAACTGCGCATCGATGTGGCGACCTTCATCGAAGAGACGACACCACTGATCGCCGAAAACGACGAGCGCGAGACCCAGCCCACGCTCGGCTTCCAGCGCGTGCTGCAGCGGGCTGTGTTCCATGTGCAATCGGCCGGCAAGAAGGAGGTCACCGGCGCCAACGTCCTAGTCGCCTTGTTCAGCGAGCAGGACAGCCAAGCCGTGTATCTTCTGAGTCAACAAGACGTCTCCCGGCTGGATGTCGTCAACTACATCTCCCACGGTATCTCAAAGGTACCGGGCGAGGACCAAGATGACGATGCGCACGCCGAGCCAGACGAGGTGCGCAGCGACGACAAGGAGGCGCCGAGCGCGCTCGAGAACTTCGCCACGAATCTCAACGAGATGGCCCGCCAAGGCCGCATCGATCCGCTGATCGGCCGGGCCAGCGAGGTCGAGCGTACTGCCCAGATCCTTTGTCGGCGGCGCAAGAATAACCCACTGCTGGTCGGCGAGGCTGGCGTCGGCAAGACCGCCATCGCCGAAGGGCTGGCGAAGAAGATCGTTGACGGTGAAGTACCGGAGATCCTGAACGACGCGGTGATCTACGCCCTCGACCTCGGTTCGCTGGTGGCCGGCACCAAGTATCGCGGCGACTTCGAGAAGCGCCTGAAAGCGGTGCTTGCCGAGCTCAAGCGCAAGCCACACGCGATCCTGTTCATCGATGAGATTCACACCATCATCGGTGCCGGCGCCGCCTCCGGTGGCGTTATGGACGCCTCCAACCTGATCAAGCCGGTACTCGCCTCGGGCGATCTACGCTGCATTGGCTCCACCACCTATCAGGAGTATCGCGGCATCTTCGAGAAGGATCGCGCACTGGCGCGACGGTTCCAGAAGATCGATGTCAACGAGCCCTCAGTCGAAGAGACCATCGAGATCCTCAAGGGCCTCAAGAGCCGCTTCGAAGAACATCATCAGGTCAGCTATACCAACCCGGCGCTGCGCGCCGCCGCTGAGCTCTCGGCCAAGTACATCAACGACCGTCATCTGCCCGACAAGGCGATCGATGTGATCGACGAAGCGGGCGCCAACGTCCAGCTGCGCCCCGCCGCCAAGCGCAAGAAGCGCATCGATGTGACCGATGTCGAAAGCATCGTCGCCAAGATCGCGCGTATCCCGACGCGCAAGGTGTCCAGCTCCGATACCGAGTCGTTGCGCCATCTCGATCGCGACCTGAAGATGGTGGTCTATGGCCAGGAAGAGGCCATCGATGCGCTGACATCGGCGATTCGGATGAATCGCTCTGGCCTCGGCACCGACGAAAAGCCAATCGGCTCGTTCCTGTTCACCGGCCCCACCGGCGTCGGCAAGACCGAGGTCACGCGCCAGCTCGCGCGCATCATGAGCCTGGAGCTGATCCGCTTCGACATGTCCGAATACATGGAGCGGCATACGGTGTCACGCCTCATCGGCGCCCCGCCCGGCTATGTCGGCTTCGACCAGGGCGGCCTGCTGACCGAGGAGATCACCAAGCATCCGCACTCGGTGCTACTGCTCGACGAGATCGAGAAGGCCCATCCCGACGTCTTCAACCTGCTGCTGCAGGTCATGGACCATGGCAGCCTGACCGACAACAACGGCCGCAAGGCGGATTTCCGCAACGTCGTGCTGGTGATGACCACCAACGCCGGTGCCGAGGAGACCAGCCGCCGCTCGATCGGCTTCACCGAGCAGGATCACTCGACCGATGGCATGGAGGCGCTGAAGAAGTACTTCACGCCTGAGTTCCGCAACCGGCTCGACGCGATCGTTCAATTTGGCGCGCTCGACGCCAAGACCATTGGCAGCGTCGTCGACAAGTTCCTGTTCGAACTCGAGGCACAGCTCGCTGAGAAGAAGGTGGCGCTGATGGTTGAGCCAGAGGCCCGTGCTTGGCTAGCAGAGAAGGGTTACGACCCGAAGATGGGCGCCCGACCGATGGCGCGCGTGATCAAAGACCACATCAAGAAGCCGCTCGCGAACGAACTGCTATTCGGCGAGCTCAGCGGTGGTGGAACCGTCGTGGTGCGTCTCGGCGAGGACGACGAGCTAACGTTCGGCTTTGAGACCGAGAAGACGGCCGCTTGAGGTTATTGGCATTCTAAGGAGCCCGGATTCAGGGATGATCCGTGGCCCAACCTAATGCACAGAGCGCGTCGCCACCCTGGACCAGGCAGCCCTTACTGCACGGTCACCGCGATTAGCGAACGCGATAGGTGATGCGGCCCTTGGTCAGGTCATAAGGGGTCAGCTCAACCGTGACCTTATCGCCCGTGAGGATGCGGATGTAATGCTTACGCATCTTGCCGGAGATATGGGCGGTGACAATGTGACCGTTCTCGAGCTCAACCCGAAATACGGTGTTCGGCAGGGTCTCGGTGACCACGCCTTCCATCTGGATTACGTCTTCTTTTGCCATGACTATGAAATCTGTGTCGTGATATCGCGTACGGACTGAGCATCAGCCAAGGGCGACCTGCCCTAGCGAATCGCCGCCGTAAAACCGCACGAGTATATCACAGGCCAGCCTGACCCTTGGAATCGGGGGATACCCTCAAGACGCGAAACGGATCTGCTCAGCGCGCTCGAAACGCTGCCACTGCTGACCATCCCAGGCCTCGATCGGCCGAAATCGATCCTTGTAGGCCATCTTCGGGCTCTCCTCGATCCAGTATCCCAGATACAGGTAGCTCAGGCCCAGCCGCGCGGCCTCACGCGCCTGCGTCAGCACCGCATAGGTGCCGGGCGCTCGCGCCGCGAGATCGGGGTCAAAGAAGGTATAGAGTGCGGAGAGGCCGTCCGGGAAGATGTCGGTCACCGCCACCGACATGAGCCGCTCGCCCAAGTAGGCCTCGATGAACCAGGTCTGACCACCCCAAGGGCTGAGCAGGAAACGCATGTAGGTCTCGACCGAGACATCGTCGGCCATATCGCCGTCACTGTGCCGCGCCAGGATATAGCGCTCGTAGAGCTGGTAATGCACCGGCCGCAACTGCACTGGCTTGAAGGCGATGCGCACATCGGTATCGTTCAACGCCGCATTTCGGCGCTGGGAGCGGCTCATCGCCAGGTCGGCGACCGGAACCCGCACCGGGATACAACGCTGACAACCGCGACAGGCGGGGCGATAGAAGTGCATACCGCTGCGCCGAAAGCCGATCTGCTGCAGCCACTGCGCCCGCTCGCGATCGATCCGCGCCATGGGGTCGACGAACAGGGTCCGAGCGCGCAACCCTTCGATATAGGAACAGTCATGTTCGCCGGTGAGATAGAGCTGCAGATGGCCCGGGATGGTCCGATTCGCGTTCATTGCAATGACGTCCTACAGCGGTCGCAGACCTCAGTCTGCGCAAACGCGCTCATCTGAGCAAGCGCCTGAACAAGCGTCCGAACAACCAGGATAATGCAGTTGGCCATCATCCCAGTGGCCAATCGGCGACGGCCGATCGCGCAGCGCGTGCAGGCGGGCCAAGAAGCGCTCGCGTGGCATGAGCTCGGCCCCCATGCGTTGCAGATGCGAGGTCAAAACCTGGCAATCGATCAGCTCGACTTTGTGGCGGATCAGGTGCTCACACAGGTGCACCAGTGCCACCTTGGAGGCATTGTCGACCCGGCTGAACATGGATTCGCCGAAGAAGGCGCCGCCGATCGCAACCCCATAGAGACCGCCCACCAAGTGCCCGTCTTGCCAGACCTCAATGGAATGGGCAATCCCGTGCACATGGAGGCCACAGTAGGCGCTGATCATCTCCGGCAGCAGCCAAGTTCCCTGGCTGCCCGGCCGCGGCCCGGCACAGGCGCGGATGACCGCCGGAAAATCGCGATCCATGGTGACAGCAAACGCCCGCCGACGCAGCAGCTTGCGCAAGCTGCGCGAACAATGTAAATCGCTCGGAATCAAGACGGTTCGTGGGTCCGGTGACCACCACAGAATGGGGTCGCCTTCGCTGTACCAAGGAAAGATGCCATGCCGATAGGCGTTGATGAGGCGCCCGTTGCTCAGATCCCCTCCCACCGCGAGCAGGCCATCCGGGTCGCGCATGGCCTCTGACGGGTCAGGAAACGAACCGCTGGGGTCATTTGGCGCCAAGAGATAGGGCATCGACATCGCTGACACCAACCGGGCTCCCTCCATAAACGTCCCAATCAACCCAGATCGCGCCGGTAAGGGCTGCGCTCGTTCATCTCGGCGATGTACTCTTCCACCGCCTCGATCTCGTGCTCGAGGAACTTGCCAATCGGCTCGTGAAATCCGGGCTCGGCAATCCAATGCGCGGACCAGGTGCGGGTCGGCAAGAAGCCGCGTGCAACCTTGTGCTCACCCTGCGCGCCTGGCTCGAAGCCGCTGAGCCCCTGTGCGATGCAGTGCTCGAGCCCTTGGTAGTAGCAGGCCTCGAAGTGCAGGCTATGGAACTCCTTGGAGCAGCCCCAGTGTCGACCATAGAGGGTTCGCGCACCGACCAAGCAGAAGGCTGCGGCAACGATCTCACCCGCGTGCTCTGCGAGCACCAGCAGCGTACTGTCGCCCATCTGAGCGCCGAGCTCGCGAAAGAAGGGTAACGATAGGGTCGGGATGCCACCCCGCTTGTCGAAGGTATCCTCATAGAGTTGATGGAAGATCGTCCATTCCTCGGCGGTCGCCTCGCTGCCCGGCACTCGGCGGATCGAGACGCCAGCCTCTGCCACCCGACGACGCTCGCGCTTGATCTTCTTGCGCTTCTCGGCGCTGAAGCGGGCGAGCATGGCGTCAAAATCGGCGTAGCCCTGGTTCTGCCAATGGAACTGACAGCCTAACCGCGGCATGAACCCCGCCGTGCGCATCCAGCCGGTCTCTTCATCGCTGCTGAAGAGCCAGTGCAGCCCGGAGACGCCCATCTGCTTGGCGACCTCGAGTGACCCCTTGATCAAGGCCGCTGCAAGCTCGGCCCGATTCGGCGCATCACCGGTCAGCACACGCTGCCCGGTCGCGGGCGTATAGGGCGAGGCAACCACGAGCTTGGGATAATACTCGAGCCCGGAGCGCCGATAGGCGTCGGCCCAGGCCCAGTCGAAGACGAACTCGCCGTAGGAGTTGAATTTGAGATAACAGGGGGCAACCGCAACCAACCGCTCGGCCTGATCGAACAGGCCAAGATGACGCGGTAGCCAGCCGAAGCGCTCGCCAACGCAGCCGTGCCGCTCCATCGCCGCGAGGAACTCGTGCCGCAGATGCGGCAGATCCTCACCCGCGAGCCGATTCCAGTCGGCCGCAGTGAATTGATCGATCGATGAGTAAACGCGGAGCTGATACATCGCCCCTTAGAATGGCCACCATCGGATCAGTTGCAAGAGGAAGGCCACAGCGGCCAGCGCGCAACCGGCCGTGATCAAGATAAAACGTCCAGTCCAGCCCTGATGCCGACCGTGCTGAATGCCTAGCACGACACCGGCAAGACACAGGATCAAGCCAAACTCGCTGACCATCAGCAGCGTCAGCAATGGCAACAAGGGACCAGACTCGGGATCAGCCGACCGGCTCCCGCCACCGATCCAGAGCACCCCGAGAAGAGGCACGGCCAGGGTCAGCGCAATAGCCGGAAACTGGTGACGCTTCATCGCCGCATTCCTCCTCGGTTCCGCACTCGGTTCCAAGCCAGCCGCCGCAGGCTCAACCCGCGAGTCCGTCGAGATACTTCTCGGCGTCCAGTGCCGCCATGCAACCAGTGCCCGCTGAGGTAATCGCCTGCCGATACACATGATCCATCACATCCCCAGCCGCGAACACACCCGGGATCGAGGTTGCCGTGGCATTGCCCTCAGCGCCGGACTTGACCTTGATGTAGCCATTCGACATCTCGAGCTGACCGTCAAAGATCCCCGTGTTCGGTTTGTGCCCGATGGCGATGAACACGCCCTGCAGCTCGACCTCCTCGGTACTGCCATCCTGCACGTTCTTGATCCGCATCCCAGTCACCCCGCTGCTGTCACCAAGCACCTCGTCGAGCATATGATTCCAGGCGATGCGCACATTGCCGTTGTCGGCCTTCTCCAGCAAACGATCCTGCAGCACCTTCTCAGCGCGCAGCGCGTCGCGACGATGCACCAGCGTCACCTCTGAGGCAATATTGGCCAGGTAGAGCGCCTCTTCGACCGCGGTATTGCCGCCGCCGATCACCGCCACCTTCTGGTTCTTATAGAAGAAGCCATCGCAGGTCGCACAGGCTGAGACGCCGCGGCCACGAAACTGTTCTTCCGATTCGAGCCCGAGGTACATGGCGCTGGCCCCGGTGGCGATGATGAGGGCATCGCAGCTGTAGGTGCTCGAGTCGCCGGTCAGTAAGAACGGCCGTTGATCCAGGGCCACCTTGTTGACATGGTCGAAGATGATCTCGGTGCCGACCTTCTCGGCATGGCGCCGCATCCGCTCCATGAGATCCGGCCCCTGCAGATCATCCGGATCGCCCGGCCAGTTCTCGACCTCAGTGGTGGTCATCAACTGCCCACCCTGCTCTAGGCCGGTCACCAGCACGGGCTGCAAGTTCGCGCGCGCCGCATAAACGGCCGCGGTGTAGCCAGCCGGTCCCGAGCCCAGGATCAGCAGCCGGCAGTGTTTGGTGTCGCTCATCGTGATACTCCAATGCGCCCAGATTCAAACCGTTGATGGTACGCAGGCACCCGACCAGGGTAAAGCAGCACGCCAGCATCAGGGCTTTCAGCCCGACCCAGTCACTATCATCGAAACACGACGAAGTTCCCCGTCTAAGGCTATAATCCGCCAAACGTTAGGAGGATCATGTGGAACAAGCGACTCGACTCAGACACGCCCGTCTCGGTGATTATCTAGAGCGCGCCTGGCGCGAAGGAGCACTCTGGGCCGTCGTCATCATTTCACTCTATCTGGTGTTGGCGCTCGCCACCTACTCACCGGATGACCCCGGCTGGTCCTTCGCCGGGGAACAGGCCATGGTCGCCAACACCGGCGGGCGCTTTGGCGCCTGGTTTGCCGATCTGTCCCTGTTCCTGTTCGGTGTGTTTGCCTATCTCATCCCGATCGGCCTGGCTGCAAGCGCCTTTCTGATCTTCCGCGAGCGCGAGCCAGAGCCCGAGACCAAGCTCTATTGGCTCGTATTACGCTGGATCGGGCTTCTACTCACCCTCGCCGCCGGCGCCGGCCTCGCCAGCCTGCAGTTTGCTGGCCCATTCGGCGATCTTCCAAACGGCATCGGCGGCGGCCTTGGCCAGATGGTCTCTGAACTCGCGGCGGCGGCCATCGGCCTCGGCGGCGGCTCGCTGTTATTACTCGGGCTGCTGCTGATTGGCCTGTCGCTGTTCACCGGACTCTCGCCGCTGCTCATCGTCGATGGCATCGGCGACCTGACCCTCATGGTACTGCGTTTCCCCGTGCCGCTCTATCGGCGCATCAGCGCAACGCTCGCTGAGCGCCGTCAGCGACAGGATTGGGAGGCCGAATGGGAGGACGAAGACGACTCCGAACAGGACTGGCTTGACGAGATCGAGGACGATGATGCCGACGCATTAGAAAAGCGTGTCGAGCCATGGCGCAGTAGCGCGAGCCGCTTCGACGAGATCGACCTGCCCGAGACCACGGCTCCGCAGCAGACGCCCAAACAGACGCCCAGGAACGCGATTCGTAGCCTCAATGACGAGACGCACGGCCATTCAACCGAGCTGGCCGAGACAGGCTTAAGCATGGGCGTGCCGCCTCTGCATAGCGCCGAGCCAAACCTCCAGATCAGGGTCGGTACGGGCTTCGATTCCTCGTCGACGCTGGCCCGCGCCGCCACGCAAGGACGACCGAGCGAGCCGCTCTCAGCGCCAGCTTCAACATCGGTGGCCGAGACGGCCAAGCACGAAGACGCCGAGTCGCTTGGATCTGGCTGGCAGGAGCCAGCAAGCGAGCGGACAGTAGAGACTCAAACGCCTGCTACCGAGGCCCTTTCGCCGACCCTCGCAGAGCGCTCGATGCCGGCCGCCGCTGCGAGCCCAACGCTGTCGCCGACCCCTGCGATAACGCCCCTGGCGCCCCCGGTGGTCGAGCCGGCCTGGGCCGACGCAGCGACCTTCACCCATACGCCCGCGGCCCGGCCCGCAGTTCCGCAGCCAGCGCCGAGCGGCACCATGGCGATCCGCGGCGACTTCAGCCAGCGGCCACCGCTCGACCTGCTCGATCCACCCCGGCGCAGCGGCAATGCCGCCACGCCAGAGCAGATCGAAGCCATGTCGCACGAGCTCGAGGCGCGACTGGCTGAGTTTGGCGTCGTCGCCGAGGTGGTCGAGGTGCATCCCGGCCCGGTCGTCGCGCTCTTCGAGCTTGAGCTCGCCCCCGGTGTCAAAGTCAGCAAGATCACCGGCCTGAGCAAGGATATCGCGCGCGCCCTGTCGAAGATTAGCGTGCGTGTGGTCGAGGTCATCCCCGGCAAGTCAGTGATCGGCATCGAGGTGCCGAACGATCAACGCGAGATGGTCACCCTGAGCGAGATCATCGGCTCGCGCGCCTATCACGAGGCTAAATCGCCGCTGACCATCAGCATGGGCACCAACATCTCTGGCGAGCCGGTGGTCGCCGACCTGGGTCGGATGCCGCATGCGCTGATCGCCGGCACCACCGGCTCCGGTAAATCGGTCGCCATCAACGCCATGATCCTGAGCCTGGTCTACAAGGCTGGCCCGGATGATGTGCGCCTGATCATGGTCGACCCGAAGATGCTCGAGCTCTCGGTCTACGAGGGTATCCCGCATCTGCTCACGCCGGTGGTCACCGATATGAAGGAGGCTGCCAACGCGCTGCGCTGGTGTGTCGGCGAGATGGAGCGCCGCTACAAGCTGATGGCCTCTCTCGGCGTGCGCAATATCGCCGGCTACAACCGCAAGGTGCTCGACGCCATCGCCGCCGGCGAGCCGATCTCGGACCCGACCTATGCGCCGCTGGTCAACGCCGCCATCGCCCAGGGCTTCGAACCGCCCGAGGTGCCCACGCTTGAGAAGCTGCCGAACATCGTCGTCATCATCGACGAGCTCGCCGACATGATGATGGTGGTCGGCAAGAAGGTCGAAGAGCTGATCGCACGCCTAGCGCAAAAGGCACGTGCCTCTGGCATCCATCTCCTACTGGCAACCCAGCGCCCGTCGGTCGACGTGCTCACCGGCCTGATCAAGGCCAACATCCCAACCCGAATGGCGTTCAAGGTCTCGGCCCGGGTCGACTCGCGCACCGTGCTCGATCAGATGGGCGCCGAACATCTGCTGGGCCATGGCGACATGCTCTATCTGCCGCCGGGCGGCAGCATCTCGCAGCGCGTCCATGGCGCCTTCGTCGACGACCATGAGGTGCATAAGGTGGTCGACTTCCTCAAGCAGCAGGGGACGCCCGAGTACATCGAGAACATCCTGCAAGAGCCGTCCGACCATCTACCCGGCATCGATCCGGAACCCAAAGGCGGCGGCGATGTCGAGGATCAAGATCCGCTGTTCGACGAGGCGGTGCAGATCGTCGTCGAGAGTCGCCGCGCCTCGATCTCAGGCGTCCAACGGCGGCTGAAGATCGGCTACAACCGCGCCGCGCGCATGATCGAGGAGATGGAACGCATCGGCGTCGTCGGCCCCGCCGAGACCAACGGTAACCGCGAAGTGCTCGCGCCCCCACCACAGGACTGAATCTCGTGATCGATAGAGATCGAATCGCCCGCTCTAGCCAGGCTGAAGACTCCAGCATGGCTCATCCAAACCTTCGCCATCTGCCGCCCCAGCAGCCCTCTCGCCGCAGCGTCGGTGCAGCCGCGCGCCACAGCGGCACACAGCAGCAAAACGGATGCTCGCTAGCATCAGCAAAGAGGCAGTCAGCACAGAGGCAACTAGCAAAGAGGCCACCAGCACAGAGGCCAAACGGTCCTGCCCGGAAAAGCGGGGCTGTCGCAAGCGGTCTCGGCATGCTGTTCTTTGCGCTCCTACTCAGCGTCCTCTGGACACCGCTGGCGCTCGCCGATGGCATCGATGAGCTGAAGTCCTATCTGCGCGGCCTCAACAGCCTGAGCGCCAATTTCCGCCAGATCACCATCAGCGCCGATGGCGGCCAGATGATCGAGTCGACCGGCACCTTCTATCTGTTACGGCCAAACCGTTTCCGCTGGGATTACGAGACGCCCAATGAGCAAGAGATCGTCGCCGATGGCTCGCGCATCTACGTCCACGACAAGGAGCTCAACCAGGTCACTCACAGCAGCCAGAAGAAGATCCTCGATGGCACCCCGGCCCAGCTCCTAGCCAGCGAGCAACCGGTCGAGGACTACTTCACACTAAGCAATATGGATGAAGGCGACGGTCGCACCTGGGTCGAGCTGGTCCCAAAGACCGAAGACACCGAGGTCGTAAAGCTGCGTATCGCCTTTACGGAGGGCCAGCTCGACAACCTACTGATGGAAGACCGCTTCGGCCAGCTCACCCGCTTCATCTTCACCAACCTGAAGCGCAACCCGCAGCTCGACTACGCCATGTTCCGCTTCGAGCGCCCAGCGGGGAGTGATTTCTTGCAGGTGGACTGACCCAACGAACGGAAAGGTTCCACCTGCCCAGCGACCCCGCATCATCCCGAGATCGCAGAGCGGATACCCTTCGCACCTGGGCACCAAGCGCCGCAGTGCTGAGTGCCCTGTGCTAGCCCAACGCAAATGGGACGAGCAGAACCGCTTAAACCTCCAACTGCTCGATGAACTCCGGCAGACGCGCATTCAGCAGGAACCCGACGTCGGTGTGGTAGGCGCTTGCTGGAGCCTGGCCTGCGAGGCCAACTTCTATTCCGACATCAAAGACAGACTGAATCTGATCGCGGAGGCGCCAGCGCCCGCCGCGCAGGGGCTCGTCCAGTGCGGCGGGTTGGCGACAGACCAAACAGAGGCCGAGCCAGTGCTCGGTCGTCGCCAAACGCCACTGCTCGGTGGCGCTTGATCAGCCGAAGTCGTGCTTAACGATCTCGGTCACCCGCCGGCAGATCTCGCGGCCGTAGTCGGTCCACTGACCCTGGCCCCAATAGCGATAGCAGCTGGTCTGTGACGCCATCAGATGGTAGAGCGCGTTGCGATAGTTCGGATCATCGGTCGGCGTATTGGGCTTCAAGACCTTCTCGTGAAAGACTGAGCTAGCCTCCTCCATCGGCCCGAGCACGTTGTCGTAGCCCTTGACCCAGGACAGATCATTGGTCCAGCTGGCACCATCCATGTGGAACTGATGGTCGGACTGCTTCAGCTCGTCGATCACCTTGGCCAGCTTCTCCGGGCCATCGCCGGGCTGCATCTGCTCCCAGATCTTGCCCTGCTGCACCGGGCGGATCTCGGTGAAGTCACTCTCCTTGATCCCCATCGCGAATAGATGCTCGAGGTACTCGCTGCCGTTCATCAACGGCACATCAGAGCCTGAGGCGTTGCGCGCGGCCTCGAAGAACTTGTCCGGGAACTCGTTCATCATCACGCCGCCGTTCTCGCCGTCGGCAATCTGGGTCACCAGCGGCGGCACTTGCTTGCCCGCCAGCTCCCAGCGCTGCAGGCTCTGCGCCTCATACCAAGGCTGCATCTGCGCAACCAGCTTGGTATCCGAGCCCTGGGTCTTGACCAGTGCGATGATGCTGGCGGTCTCGCCCTTGGAGTTGGTGCAGACGAGGCGATGCGGCAGGTGTGGACGCTGCGGATGCCAGCCGTTGTCGGTCTGCTCGACCGAATGCTCCTGCACCAGCACCCATTGAAAACCGCAGTCGTTGAGGGTCTTGACGAATTCGTAGGCGACATCGGGATGGTTCGGCAGCGCCATCTCGGAGGGCGAGAAGCCGCGCACGCGTTCGAGGGCCTCGGTGCCGAACAGTGCCGCGAAATGGTGCTGGAAGGCCTTCACATGCAGCCGGTAGTCCTGCACCGGGGTCGAGGGTGCAACGGCGTGACCCCAGGGCATGCCGAGCCATTCGACGGCCCAGTTGTAATCGGGGTTCATGGTCATGCCTTTGAGGGCGTCGAGGACGTGGTCCTCGCCCATCTGGCGCAGGCCGTAGAGCAGCGTGCCGGAGTATTCGAGCATGACCCGCGGTGATTTGCCCTCATGGATCAGCTGCGGGATGAACTCGCCCATGCGCTTGTAGCACCAGGCGAAGGCCGGCGCATTGTAGTTATCGCCGATGTCCTGGTGGTCCATCATGTACTTGAGGTTGCTGATGATCGCAGCGGTGTGCAGTTCATCACCGCCGGCCGGGATCAGCGGTTGGTGTTGATGCAGCGCGATCGCGCAGGCGGCGCGGATGTTGCCGAAGTCGACCGCGCCTGGGGATTGGCTGAGCGTTTTGTTTTGGCCGGCCTTGATGGCTTGCTCGATGGTGGGTTCTTGGCCGCAGATGTTGGGAAGGCCGTCGATGAGCTCAGGGAGGTCTGCCATGGGTTTGGCTCCTGTTAGGTTGCTGGTTTGAGTGTGCAGTTGCTTGAGGTGGTACGGGGATGGTCTGGTTTTGTGGCTTTCTTGCTGTTTTTCGGCGCTGTTGGTGGTTTTCTAGTGCGCTTTGGCGATCGACGCCCCCGGCAGCCGCCCGAGCCCCTTGCGACGGTGGCACCGGGCTTTGAGCTGGGCGTTTACGCCTGAGGGTTCGCCTCAGGGTTCGCCTCAGCATCGAGCTGGTTGAGGAGATCCTCGGTGACGTCTAGATCGGCCGCCGCGCGATAGCACCAGGCTTCGCCCCAGAAGATGTTGCAGCTGGTTTCAGCGCGGAGCAGATGCCATTGTGCATCTTCCAAACGCTGCGAGAATTCCCTGGGAAGCACATCGATCGCCGATGGCACAGTCGATGGCACAGCCGCAGAAACAACCGCGGAAGCATCCGACTGGCTTGGCGATGTGGTGCTTTCAAAACCCTCCATTGCGGGGATTAGCGTGCTCATTTCCGCGCTTTGTGAGCTTTGTGAGGCTGCGGCAGAGATGCCTAAATCCGCAGCGGCGCCTTGCGGAGACGCCTCTCGAACGCTTGTCTCTTGGACAGCTTCCCGCTCGCCGAGAGCTGCCCGGCCGACCGCTTCAGCCCCCGCGTTGGCGGTCTCGCCAGCGCCATCAGCAGCCACGGCAGCGCTTCGCTCGAGCCAAGCGTGCAACCGCTGACTGACCTCGGCGTAGCGGCTGATCACATCACGCTGGGTCTGCGAGCCGGTCCACTGGGTAAAGCCTTTGCCATGATGCCAGCCGGTATTCCAAGCCCTGGTCGCGACACGCACCTCGCCGTGGGCACCATAGGTGTCCAGATAGTCATGGATGAAGCTCGGGCGCAGATTGGCGTCGCCGGCTCGGATCATGTCGAGCAGCGGTCGGTAGAAAACCGACCAGTAGTTAGAGCCTTCGGTAACATTGCGGAACCAGCCGCCATTCTCGCCGTCGGTGGCCGTCGTCACCAGCGGCGGGAAGTCGCACCAGCGTGTGCGCTCGGCGACCTCGTTGACGAACCAGCCTGGGTCCATCCCGGATTCTTGGGCATCGGAGAGCTCGCGATCGCGCACCACGACGATGATCTCGTCATCGCCATAGCGGGCGATATGCGGCCGGTAGCGCAGCTCCTGCCAGCTCATCGGCGCAAGCGGCTCGACATGCTCGCTGTCGACCAGCACATAGCGATAGCCGAAACGACGCAGCAGCGGAATCAGCTCCATCGAGAAGCCCATCTCGGGCGGCCAGAAGCCGTCGAAGCGCGAGCGCCAGAACAGATGCTGGGCGATGCCCTGCCAGCGGCGCAGGTGCTCAGGGCGGTCGGCGGTCGGAATCAGTGGCAGCACCGGATGATAGTAGCCGGTGCCGAGGATATCGAAGATCTGCTGGTTTTGCAGGAACCAGAGCAGCTTACCGCAGTCAACGATGCCGTAGACACGCGCTTGGAAATCCGGGCTGGAGAGGGTTTCGAGCAGGGTGCCTGAGAGCGACAGGTGCACGCGCGCCAGGTCTTCCTGACCCCATAGACTGCGCGGCATGCGGTCGAGCGCAAACAGGATCTCCTTGGCCTCCCAGGTCTGCTCGTCGAGCAGCTGCTCGAGGTTACCTGGTGGCTGATGAAGGTTCAGGACCAGGGCGTGATGGGCGTGCATCGAGGCGGGGCTCTCCGAGGTGACAGCTTAGGGCAAGATGATAGCGGATTAGGCCATCGCATCATCGTCTGAGATCATGCTCGTCAGAGATCAATCGGGATGGCTGCGGTGCGGTCGCTGACAGACCCTGCCTGGTCACGGACTCGCGCCCTGGTCCAGTCAGACCGCGATGAGCCGGCGACGCAACCGGCGGCTCTTTCGCCAATCCTGCCCAACCGGCTTGATCTAGGCGGCTAACCACGCGACATAGAGGGTCAAGGCCATGACCTTGCGCTGAATGGCCTTATGCTGAGCGCGCGGGCGCTCTGACCAACGCAGCAACCAATGTGAACGCGCTTTGAACGCGCTTTGAACGCACTGTGAACGAACCATGCCGCACGTCATCATCGACCCAGACTCGACGTCGCTCGCCGAGCGCTTTGCGTTGATCAAGGCGCCAAGCAAGCGACGCGCCCGTTTCCCGGAGGGGTGCGTGACCCTCGTCGAGAGCGAGGAGGCGGCGCGAGCCGGCCGTGATCAGACGAAAAAGCTCGAACCCGCGGTGGTCTACGGACCCTCGTCCTCGTCTGAGAGTCAGCGATTATATTACCTGGTCCGTTGGCTCTGACCCTAATGGATAGCAACGATAACGATCAAACGCCCGTACTGGCCGTCGCCGGTCTTGGCAAGTCCTACGCTGAGGGCCACCAACGGCGCACCGTGTTGGCCGACATCGGCTTCGGGGTTGCTCGCGGCGAGTGCATTGCACTGGTCGGCCAGAGCGGCTCTGGGAAATCGACCCTGCTCAACCTGCTGGCCGGCATCGACAAGCCCGATACCGGCGACGTCGAGATCATGGGGCGCAGCGTGGCGGCGATGGGCGAGCCAGAGCTCACGCTGCTGCGACGTGAGCACATCGGCTTTATCTACCAGTTCTTTAATCTCATCCCGACCCTAACGGTGGCCGAGAACATTGGCCTGCCGCTCGAGCTCAATGGCACGCCACCGCGCGAGCGCCGAGGCCAGATCAGCGCCTGGCTCGCAAAGGTCGGGCTCGACGGCCGCGAGGGCGCCTTCCCAGACGAGCTCTCCGGCGGCGAGCAGCAGCGCGTCGCCATCGCCCGCGCCCTCATCCACAACCCAGCACTGGTCCTGGCCGATGAGCCGACCGGCAACCTCGATGCGCGCACCGGTCAAGTGGTGCTCGAGCTGCTCGCCCACCTGTTTCGCGATGAGGGCCGCACCCTGATCCTGGTCACCCATAGCCGCAAGGTCTCAGAGATCACCGATCGCGTGCTCGCGCTCGATAACGGTCGCCTCAGCACCGACACCGAGGCACTGTCATGGTAAATCTCGGACTCCTCCACGACCAACCGACGTCGGTCGAACAGACGCGCGCCAGCGGCCCGCGCAGCAAGCTCGATACGGAGGCAATGCTATGGGAAGCACAGGGGGCAACACTGTGGGCAGCACCGGGAGCAATACCTGGGGCAATGCCATGGGCAACACTGGGAGCAACGCTTAGCGCAATGCAGAGCGCAATGCAGAGCGCACGGCGAAGCCTGGCATGCTGACCAAGTCCCTTCTCAGCGCCAGCCGGCGCTATCTGACGCGCCACCCCTGGCAGACCTGGCTGTCGATCGCCGGCATCGCGCTCGGCGTCGCCGTGGTCATCGCGGTCGACTTGGCCAACGAGAGCGCCAAGCGCGGCTTTCGGCTCTCGGTCGAACAGGTCACTGGCCCCGCCACCCACCAGGTCATCAGCGCCGGCGGCAGTCTCCCAGAAACGCTGTACGCGGAACTGCGCCTAGAGCAGGGCTTGACCCAGGCAACGCCGGTCATCGATGCACCGGTGCGCATCGGCGAGCGCAGCCTGACCTTGCTCGGACTCGACCTGCTCGCCGCCGCCTCGATGCGCCCGGATCTGCGTGCCAGTCTCAATCGAGCCAGCGCGGGCACTGCAGCAGCGCCAGCAAGTCCCGCTGGCTCGCCACCGCGCGCGGCATTGACCGAAGGGCCTATGCATGCCGACGCTGACTCCGATACCGGCAGCCAGACGAGCAGCCAAACCAGCAGCCAAACCAGCAGCCAAGCCGCGACCGAAACCAGCGACGAAACCCTAAGCCAACCGAACAGTAGCGGCGAAACTAGGACCTCGAACGGTCTCGTCGGCCTGCTGCGTCTGCTCCGCGACCCAGCCACCTTGGCGCTGAGTCGCGATGATGCAGCACGCCTCGGGCTCAAGCCGGGAGACACCTTCAAGCTCGATCTGGGCGCCGCAAGCATGCCGATGACCGTCGCTGCCATCCTGCCTGAACAGGCCAACCTTAGCGGACTCGCGATCACCGACATCGCCACCGCCCAGGAGGTGCTCGGCCGACTCGGCGAGATCGAGCGGATCGATCTCATCCTGACCGACGCTGAGGCCGAGCGCGTCGCCGCCGCCCTGCCCGACGGCGTGCGGCTCGAGGCCTCGGCGCAGCGCAGCAACGCCCTCGCCCAGATGACCCGCGCCTTCCACACCAACCTCACCGCGATGAGCCTGCTGGCGATGCTGGTCGGCGCCTTCATCGTCTACAACACCATGACCTTCGCCGTGCTCCAGCGCCGACCGTTGCTCGGCACCCTGCGCATGCTCGGCACCACCCGCAGCCAACTCTTTGCACTCGTGCTGGTGGAGACGCTGGCCCTAGCCCTCGTCGGCGCCCTGCTCGGCGTCTTGCTCGGCATCGCGGTCGGCGCCGGTCTGGTCCAGCTGGTCACCCGCACCATCAACGATATCTACTTCCAGCTTAGTGTCCGCAGCCTGCACCTGGCGCCGCTGTCACTGCTCAAGGGGATTGGCTTGGGTCTCGGGGTGACACTGCTCGCCGCGCTCGGCCCCGCGCTCGAGGCCGCCCGCTCGCAACCGCGCGACGTCATCCGTCGCACTCGCGTCGAAGGCCAAGCCCGACGGCTGTTGCCCTGGCTCGCCGCCAGCGGCGTTCTGCTCATCCTCATCGGGCTTGGCCTCATCGCCCTCTCGGCGCGTTCGATGGGTATCGGTTTCCTCGCCCTGTTCCTGGTGATCGTCGGGACTGCACTGTTGATGCCGCTGGCCGTGCATGGCTTCGCCAGCCTGACCACGCCCCTCTTCGGTCGCCTGTTCGGCACCCAGGGCCGGCTCGCGGCGCGCGGCATCACCGCCTCCATCACGCGATCCGGCCTCGCCGTTGCCGCGCTCGCCGTTGCCGTGTCGGCAACGCTCGGCGTCAGCATCATGATCGGCAGCTTCCGCGCCAGCGTCTCCGACTGGCTCGCCAACACCCTGACCAGCGACATCTACATCTCGGCCGAATCCAGCAGCGGCGCGAGTCGCGGTGGCGACCTGCCCCCCGAGCTGGCTGATCAACTGCTCGCGCTCCCCGCGGTCGAGGCGCTGAGCCAAGGCCGCAGCAACCGCATCGAGACCCGTGACGGCCCCGTCCTCACCCTCGCACTCGAATCCAGCACCGGCCAGCCGCGCGGCTTTCGTTTTCAAGGCCCGACCGCAGCGGATCTCTGGCCAGGCTGGCAGGCCGGAAGGCTCATCCTCATCTCGCAACCGCTTGCCTATCGCCGGCAGCTGCAGGTCGGCGACGACCTCGAGCTGTTCACCACCAGCGGCTGGCAGAGCTTCGAGATCGGCGCCATCTTCCAAGACTACGGCAGTGACAGCGGCACCCTCATCCTGCCCCGCTCCCTCTACGCTGAGAAATGGGATGATCCCGCCGTCTCTTCGTTCGGCATCAGCCTCGCTGACGAGGCCGATGCCGACGCCGTCAGCCAACAGGTCGAGACGCTCCTCGCCCAGCTCGACATCACCACCAGCGTCCAGACCAATCGCGCCATCCGCGAGCTCTCGCTGGATATCTTCGACCAGACCTTCACCATCACCAAGGTCTTGCGGCTGCTCGCCATCGGCGTCGCCTTCGTCGGCATCCTCAGCGCCCTCATGGCCCTCGAGCTAGAGCGCGCCCGCGACTACGCGGTACTGCGCGCCACCGGCATGACCCGCGGCCAGCTGCGCGCGCTCATCCTGATTCAGACCTCGGCCATGGGCCTCGCCGCCGGCCTCTTCGCCATCCCGCTCGGCCTGGCGATGGGCGATCTGCTGATCAGCGTCATCAACCTGCGCTCCTTCGGCTGGACCATGCCCATGCAGGTGCAGCCGCAGACGCTGATCTCGGGGCTTGTGCTCGCCTGGCTTGCGGCCATCTTCGCCGGCATCTACCCGGCCATCCGAGCCGCCAGAGCCGTTCCCGCCCGTGCGCTTCGTGAAGAATAGACGCGCACGCGGAAAGCCCGATAACAGTCTGCACACCAACATGCTTCGATTGACCAGAAAGGTCGTGTATTCTCTACCGGAGCTGAATACCAATGCAGTACTCGGAGGCGAGTGAACGACATGGCTGATGAAAAGACCGTCGTAACCAAGAAGACAAGCGCAAAGGCCGCCGCGGCCGACAACAAGCCGATGCCTAACAGGCCGGGCACCAATAGGCCAGGCGCCAATGGGCCGGTCACCAAGAAGACCAGCAGCAAGAAGACCGCGACCAAGAAAACCGCGGCCGCCAAGACCAGCAGCGCACCCAGCCCCACCGGAGCCGTCAAGAAGACGGTGACCAAGAAGGCGGCTCCCACCGCCTCGCGTCCGAGCCCGGCCGCCCCAGCCACTCCTAGCTCGGCGGCTGCCAAGCCCGCCACTCCACCCGTCACCAAGAAGACGACCAGCAAAAAGGCCAGCCCGAAACCGCGCCAAGAGCGCCCGGTAACCCTGAGCCCGGTGACTGAGGTCAGCGCCGAAGAGCGCTACCGCATGATTCAAGAAGCCGCCTACTACATCGCAGAGAAACGCGGATTCGCACCCGGCAACCATGCCGACGACTGGGCCGCTGCCGAGGCCCAAATCGACGCGCTGCTGAGCACGCGATCCTGAGCCAAGGCACGCCATAGGAGCAGCCACGCCTCGTGCAGCAGCCATGAACTATCTCGCAACCCCGGAGCAGACGAATCCCGACCCGGCCCGCTTTCGCACGCAAGCGATGGAGCGAGGGCTCGAGCGCGAGGATCTTGATGCTGACCCCATTGTTCAGTTCCAGCGTTGGTACCAAGAGACCCTTGCGACCCAGCTCCCGGAGCCCAACGCAATGTCCCTCGCCACGGTCGACAGCGCTGGTCAGCCGAGCCTGCGCACCGTCTTGCTCAAACTGTATGACACGCAGGGATTCATCTTCTTCACCAACTACCACAGTGCTAAGTCCCAGCAGATCGGCGTCAACAACCGGGTCGCCCTGCTGTTTCCTTGGGTTGCGCTGGCGCGGCAGGTCAGCATCCTTGGCACCGCCGAGCGCATTCCGACCAGCGAGTCGCTGCGCTACTTCATGACCCGCGGTCGAGGCAGCCGTATCGGCGCCTGGGCCTCGCCGCAGAGTCAGGTGATTCGCTCACGTTCGCTACTCGAGCAGAAGGTCGCCGAGATCAAGCACCGATACAGCGAAGGCGAGATACCGCTCCCAGACTTCTGGGGCGGTTATCGAGTGATCCCGACGAGCATCGAATTCTGGCAGGGACGCGACAGCCGGCTGCACGATCGCTTCCGCTACCGACGAGAAGCGCCCGAAACCCCCTGGAAAATCGAGCGTCTTGCCCCCTAATCGCGTCGTGCTGCGGCGACATACACGCGAGCGCAATAACGCCAGCCTCAAGCCTTACGCTGCCAACAAGCTAGGCTGAGCGCTAGCAAGCGCAAAAAGTCATCAGGCTTGGTCACCCCGCAGGCTACTCGGTCTTGCCGTTCGTCCAAAACCACCTCCTGCACCACAGCTTCAAGCTTGACACGGCGATATCGTGCGTCGTGGATATCGATCGTTGCTTCTAAAAAGGTCGAGCTTCCTGTGTTGCTGAATCGGCGTCAAGGCCAAGCCGGTGCAGCTGTCGCAGGCAAAGACAGGGTTCACGCAACAAAAAAGGCCGGCTTGAAGCCGGCCTAATTTCTTAATTTGGAGCGGGAAACGAGACTCGAACTCGCGACCCCAACCTTGGCAAGGTTGTGCTCTACCAACTGAGCTATTCCCGCTAGGAGCCGCTTAGAATACCACCGAGAATTTCTTTGTCAAGCACTCAAGGAATCAAAAAACAGCGGGGCCAGATCAACAACCTTGCTGTTCCTGTCTTGTTGCAGTGCGGCATTGGCCTTAGCATCAAGCACATCATCGAGTACTGATCAACCGTCGCCAATCCTCAGGAGCACAACATGGCCGTCCAAGCCGTTCGAGAATCTATTCAGGGGCATCCGTTCAACGATGTCCTGAACGAACTCCATGCCCACACCCTCACCGGCGTACCCGGCGAGTCCGATCCGTTCACCTTGAGCGAACTCGAGCGCGAGTATATCGCCTACGCACTGGCCATCTACTATCAGTGCGATCACTGCCAAAAATATCACGGCCGTGTCGTCGACCGTCTGCGCGAGCTATCGGGAGCCAGCCACTGGGACTGGCGCGCCGAGTTTGTGCGCATCAGCCTGTTCCTGCGCACCAGCCGCTTCAACGTCTCGCAGCTCGAGTGGGATGGATGGATCGATTCTTGGCGGCGTTTCGCCGGGCGCCTGCATGCACGCCAACCGGGTCTCGCTTGCTGCATCGCCTATGCCGTCGGCATTGCACGCGCCGACGAGCACTTGATGGATCTCTCGTTTGAATCGCTGGGCAGGCTGTACGCGACCGACGAGAACCTACTCGGGGCCATCCGCGACATCGATCGCCTGGTGGTCTTCATGAAGGCCGCGACCTCGAAGAACCGAACTGACCCCATCGTTCGTCGCCAACTCTCGGCGCGCGGTATCCGCGTCTAGACACAGAGGCCGCTCGCAGGGCCTTGGCCTTGCGAGCGGATTCATATGTAAGGTTATATCGATATCCAGCCCCAGCACACGATAGTCGACCTCACTAAAACGCAACATCAGCGGCAGATCGACATAGCCTAGCCCAAGGATGCCGATCAGAGCCCCGCGGCTGTTGAGGCGATCAATAAGCTCCCTGTTTCCCCTCTCCCCCGAATAGACATCAGGGTCATTGATCGTACTTGTGCAGGATATCTTTCTTCGCGCGCTTGTATTCTTGAGCGCTGATCAGGCCCTGCTCATAGCTGGCATTCAGGTCCATCAACTCTTGACCCATCGTGGTGCTGGTCGCGCTGACGTTTGTCTTGGCGCCGCCCCCGCCACATGCTGCGAGGCTCAATGTCAGCAAGATGCAGATCGCACAGCGGCGAATAACAGTCGTAGGCATCGCTCGGGCTCCTAATCGGTTTCCAATCGAGTTGTTCCCTCGGTAGCAACGAGCGCATCGACAATACGCCGTTGCTCGACCTCGGTCAGATGCGGATGCATCGGCAGACTCATGATCTGCTCAGCAGTGGCCGCAGCAACCGGTGTGCACTCCGGGCAGCAGAGATGCGCATACGCTGGCTGCTGATTCATCGGCATCGGATAGTGCACGGCCGTCGGCACGCCCGCCGCTTTGAGTTTCGCTTGAACGTCATCGCGGTGCTGGACCCGCAGACTGTATTGGGCGAAGACGCTGGTGCGATCTGGCGCTGGCCAGGGCAGCACGGTGATCGCCTCGGCGGTCGCGGCTTTCCTGCCTGTGAAAACCTGGCCTGGGCCTGTTGCCTCGTGGGCTTTATCGTCGGTTTTCCCGCCAGTTTTCTTCTGGATCAGCGCATGATAGCGGCGCGCGACGGCTTGGCGTTGGGCGATGTCTTGCTCGAAGCGCTCGAGGTTGGCGAGCACGACCGCGCATTGCAGGCTATCCATGCGCCCGCCGATGCCGATGCGCCCATGGATGTAGCGCGCGCTCTGGCCATGCACACGGATCTCGCGGCAGGCTTGCGCGAGGGCATCGTCGCTGGTGAAGATGGCACCGCCATCGCCGTAGCCACCAAGCGGCTTGCTGGGGAAGAAGCTGGTGCAGCCGATGGTGCTCAGGTTGCCGCTCTTGTGGCCTTTGTATTCCGCGCCAAAGCTCTGGGCCGCGTCTTCGATGACCGGCAGGTGGCCATGGCGGGCGGCGATGGCGTTGATCTCATCCATATCCGCCGGTTGCCCGTAGAGACTCACGGGCATGATGGCCTTGGTGTTGTCGCTGATCTTGGCTTCGATCAGTGCGGCGTTGATGTTACAGGTCCCCGGCTCGATGTCGACGAAGACCGGCGTCGCGCCCACCAGCACGATCACCTCAACCGTCGCGACGAAGGTGAACGGCGTTGTAATCACCTCATCGCCCGGCCCAATGCCCAGCGCCATCAGGCTGATCAGCAGCGCATCGGTGCCGCTGGCCGCGGTGATGCAATGCTGCGCGCCGGTATAGGCCGCCAGGCGCTGCTCCAGCTCAGTCACCTCGGGGCCCAAGATGTATTGACCGTGATGAAGGACGCGGTGGATACCTTGCTCCAACTGCGGACGCAGGGCGTCCTGCTGGGTCTTCAGATCGATAAAACCCATGCCGGTCTGAGTGGCTGGTTGCTGGCAGAAAGCCTCGGGCGAAACACAGCGGTCGCGATGGTCTTTCAGAAGCACCTCATCGCGCGTGAGTAACTTGATCGAGCCGGGCGCAAATCGGTCGAGCGCGTGAAGCAGTTGCTCATCCTCTGGATCGGGACTGTCGAAAACGGGCCCTTCCCCCGCGAGCGCGGCCAGCCAGTGCTTGTCTTCCGCAAAGACCTTTAGAAGGGATTTTGATTGATGTGCAAGCTGCTTGGCAGACAGCGGCTTCGCTGCGGGCGACCGGGCTCGCTGCAGTGCTCGTCTGACCACATAATCGAGCGTCTGCACGCTGCCGGCATAGAGCCAAAGCCGACCGCCCTCGGCCAGACACTTGGCGATGGCCAGATCGACCGATTCACACCATGGCTTTCGTCCGACACAGCTATCGACTGCGACATTCACATCCAACAGCAAGTCCATCACTCAGCGGTCCTCTCGCAACGCTAGGGCTTCGAGACGCTCGCATTGCTTGTCACTCATCGCGGGCAGCTCATCGTCTGGTGGCGGTGGCGCGTTGCGAATGGCGTCGAGCATTTCGCGCTTGGCTCTGGCGTGCGCGACAACCTCAGATGGCAGGTTGCCGGCGAGCCCCCCAGTGCTCACCTCAGTGCGAATCGCCGCGTCAATCGCTTCGTCAGGCACCTCGACGACCACCCGCAACGGGTCTTGCTTGAGCCTCAACGGCGTCAGAAATTCGAGTCTGCCTTGGCGATAGATGGCTTCAACTTGCATGATGGTCAGCGTCAATCCTGGTCTGTTCCGGTTCTTGCCTGATGATCAGCGCAAATGGTGTTCTGTTCCGGTTTTTGCTGGTTTTTGATCAGTCGGCATACTGGTCTTTCTCGGTATTGGTGAGACTCGGCCAGGCCGCGCGCAGGTAGAGGATCATCGACCAGAGCGTGAGGAGCGCGGCGATGTAGAGCAAGACCACGGCGGGCCAGTAGATCGGTATGCCGAGGAACGGGCTGCCGAGGATGAGCAAGACGATCGAGATCATCTGCAGCGTGGTCTTCACCTTACCGGCCATCGACACCTTGACCTTGGCCCGGGCGCCGATCTCGGCCATCCACTCACGCAGCGCGGAGACGGTGATCTCTCGGCCAATGATGACGGCGGCAGGCAGCACAAACAGGATGCTGGCCTCGGCCTGCACCAAGAGCACCAGGGCGACGGCCACCATCAGCTTATCGGCAACGGGGTCTAGGAAGGCACCGAGCGGCGAGGTCTGGCTCCAGCGCCGCGCGAGGTAGCCATCGAGCCAATCGGTGATGGCAGCAACCGTGAAGATCAGCGCGCAGACCAGGCGCGCCCAGGGCACCGGCAGATAGAACACCACCACGAACACCGGGATCAGCGCGATCCGCAGCAGCGTCAGGATGTTCGGAATGTTCCACAGGCTGGTGTTTTGGCTCACAGACTTCACCGCTAGGCTGACTCGCTGATGCACAGAACAACCGATCTTGCTTGACTCACAGCCATTTGTCGCCGCGATTTATCGATTGACCGGCCGCACATGACTGTATTGGTAGGACGCGACCGATTGGTAGGATGTGATCGATTGGCAGCAATCGATTACCGCTGCGCCATCAAGGCAGCCAACTTCTCCGCAGTTGGCTGCTCGATCACCCCACGCTCAGTGACGATCACATCGACCAACTCGGCCGGCGTGACATCGAACACCGGGTTATGCGCGCCCACGGCCTCGGGGCCGACACGAGTTCCGCCACAACTGAGCACCTCATCGGCGGCCCGCTCCTCGATCGGGATGTCGGCACCGCGCGCGACGCTCAGATCGATGGTCGAGGTCGGTGCGGCCACCATGAAGCGCACACCGTGATAGCGGGCCAGCACGGCGAGCCCATAGGTGCCGATCTTATTGCAGACATCACCGTTGGCGGCAATGCGATCGGAGCCGACGATGACCCAGCCGATCCCACCGCGCGCCATCAGGCTCGCGGCGACGTTGTCCGCCTGCACCGTCACCGGGATGCCGGATTGGTCAAGCTCCCAGGCCGTCAGCCGCGAGCCCTGCAGCCACGGGCGGGTCTCGTCAGCGTAGACGCGTCCGAGCTTGCCCGCGGCATAGGCACTGCGCACCACGCCGAGCGCGGTGCCATAGCCGCCAGTGGCCAGGGCGCCAGCGTTGCAATGGGTGATGACGTCGGTGGGGCCCTCGATCAGCGCCGCACCCAGGTCGCCCATCGCCTGATTCGCCGCGACGTCTTCGCGATGAATACGCAGCGCTTCGATCAACAGCGCCGGCACCGGATCGAGCTGGTCGAGCTGATCGAGCAGCTCACGCATGCGCTCAAGTGCCCAGAACAGATTGATGGCGGTAGGCCGCGCCGCAGCGAGCACCTTCAGATCCTGGTCAACGCCGGGACGCCAGTCGGCCGGGCTGCGCTGGAAATGATCGCGCACCGAGAGCACCACCCCGTAGGCGGCCGTCACCCCGATCGCGGGCGCACCCCGCACCACCATGTCTTTGATTGCACGGGCGGTTTCGGCGGCATTCTCGCAGACTACGAACCGCGTTTCGGCAGGCAGTGCGCGTTGGTCGAGCAGGAACAGCTGGTCCTCATGCCAGACGATGGCGTTGTCTGGATGGGCAACCAGTGCATGCGGCTTCATCGTTTGGGACGGTATAGCTTGGGGCGTTTTAGCTTGGGACGTTTCCATGACGCGATCCCTTGTGGCAAAGTTCTCGTGCATTCTTGGCCTTTTTGGCCCTTCGCTCAAGTGGCAACATGCCGAGGACCCCTTCATGCAAGCCGAGCTCCTGATTCATGCCGACTGGATTCTGCCAGTGGATGCGGCGGATAGCACACTGGAGCGGCATAGCCTCTGTATCGATCGCGGGCGCATCAGCGCACTCCTGCCGCGCAGCGAGGCGGAGCAACAGATCGAAGCCAAGCGCGTGCTCGAGCTACCCGGCCATGCCCTCATCCCCGGCCTGATCAACGCCCACACCCACGCTGCCATGACGCTGTTGCGCGGTCTCGCCGACGATCTGCCGCTGATGACCTGGCTGCATGAGCACATCTGGCCCGCCGAGGGTCGCTGGGTGGATACCGAATTCGTCGCCGATGGCACCCGGCTCGCGGTGCTGGAGATGCTGCGCGGCGGAATCACCTGTTTCAACGACATGTATTTCTACCCCGAGGTTACGGCGCGGATCACCGCCGAGGCCGGGATGCGCGTGCTGGCCGGGATGATCGTGGTCGACTTGCCCACCCGCTATGCGCAGGACGCCGATGAGTATTTGCGACGCGGCCTCGAGCTATATGAGCAATACCACGACCACCCACTGGCACGCATCGCGTTCGCGCCGCATTCGACCTATGCGGTCTCAGAGGAGCCGCTCGCGCGCATCCGCACCCTGAGCGATGAGCTTGAGGTGCAGGTGCACATGCATCTGCATGAGACACGCGATGAGGTGATGCAATCGCTCGGCACGCACGGCGAGCGGCCGCTGGCGCGACTGGATCGCCTCGGCCTCCTGGGGCCGCAGCTGATTGCCGTGCACATGACGCAGCTCGAGGACGAAGAGATCGCCCGCGTGGCCGCGAGCGGCGCGCATGTGGTGCACTGCCCCGAATCGAATCTGAAGCTGGCAAGTGGCTTCTGCCGGGTCGCGGACCTTTTGGATGCGGGCGTGAATGTCGCCCTCGGCACCGACGGCGCAGCCAGCAACAACGACCTCAATCTGCTCGCGGAGATGCGAACGGCAGCGCTGCTGGCGAAAGGGGTCGCCGGTTCTGCTGCTGCGGTACCCGCCGAAACCGCCTTACGCATGGCCACCCTGAACGGTGCCAAGGCGCTCGGGATCGACGACGAGACCGGCTCGCTGGAGGTGGGCAAGGCGGCGGATATGGTCGCGGTCGACCTTGGCAACCCACATACGCAACCGCTCTACCATGCCTGCTCACAAATGGTCTACGCCGCCAGCAGCAACCAGGTCCAGCACGTCTGGATCGCGGGCCGCCAGCTGATCCGCGACGGCGAGCCCCTGACCCTAGAGCCGGACAACATCCTCACCGCCGCCCAACGCTGGCGCGATCGCATCGCGGAGCACAGCAGCTAGGGCGATTGCCGGAAAAGCTCGCCCCGAACCATGAGTAATCCAAATCATTCACTCTTCTGGATGGCAGTCTACCTGGCGCTGGTCGGCGCCTTGGTCGCCGTTCTCTTCGTGCCGCTCCAAGACGCCTTTCTCGCCAACTGGGGCTTCAATAGCCTGATCCTCGGTGTACTCGCGATCGGCCTCATCATCAACCTGCAGCAGGTCTTGGCACTGCATCCCGAGATCGCCTGGATCAGGCATTTCCGCACCGGCAATATCGAACTGCTGGAAGAACATCCGCGGCTGATGAAACCGTTGGCCCGCCATCTGCACGGGCGGCGCAAGGATCGCTTCCGGCTCTCGGCGCTGTCGCTGCGCACCGTCCTCGACGGCATCCGCTCGCGACTCGACGAGTCGCGCGAGATCTCACGCTATGTGATCGGGCTGCTGATCTTCCTCGGTCTACTCGGCACCTTCTGGGGCTTGCTGGATACCGTCGGCTCGGTCGGCCAAGTCATCGCCGGGCTAGATGTCTCCGGCGGCGCCGTCGACGAGGTCTTCGCCACCCTGAAGACCGGACTCGAAGCACCGCTGGCCGGCATGGGCACCGCCTTCAGCTCCTCGCTGTTCGGGCTCGGCGGCTCGCTGATCCTCGGCTTCCTAGACCTACAAGCCGGACACGCGCAGAATCGCTTCTTCAACGACCTCGAAGAATGGCTCTCCGGCCTCACCCAGCTGATCGACGAGCCCGAGATGGGCGGTGCCGCTTCCCGCCCACAATCACGCGTGGTCGAAACGAGCACCGCAAGCCTAGCAACAACCAACACCGACACAGCCGCCCTACTCGACGAACTCCGCGCCCAGCGGCAAGTCCTCGAAGCCCTACTCCTCGCCCAGACTGGCTCACGAGCGCCAGCTCCCGATGCGACCGCAGGGGTGACCGCCACCCACAAGCGCTGACCCAACTCACCACTCACCACTCACCACTAACCACTAACCACTAACCACTAACCACTAACCACTCACCACTCACCACTCACCACTCAAAACCCAGTGTTCACCGGAATCCGCCGCAGCTCCCGCACCGTCAACGTCTGGCCAGGCTATGTCGACGCGCTCTCGGCGTTATTGATGGTGGTGATCTTCGTGCTACTGATCTTCACGCTGGCGCAGTTCCTGCTCCGCCAGGTGGTCTCGGATCAGGAATTCGCACTGGATCTGCTCAGCAACCGTCTCGCTGAGGTCAGCGAGGCCCTAGGCCTCAGCGAAGAGCGCGCCGAGGCGCTGAACGCACAGGTGGCCCTGTTCTCGGAGCAGCTAGCCGAGGTCACCGACGAGCGCGACAGCCTGGCCGCGGCCCGCGATCAGGACCAGCTGCGTCTGCTGGCGCTGGATGCGCTGGTCGCTTCGCAGCAAGAGGCGCTCGCGCAAGAACAGGAATTGACCGCCGAGCAGCGCGATCAGGTCGCCCTGCTCAATCTGCAGATCGCCGCCTTGCGCACCCAGCTGCAGGAGGTCGCCGGGGCCTTAGCGGCTGCCGAGCGCGACAAAGCCGAGCAGGCCGAGGAGATCACCGATCTCGGCGAGCGCCTGAACCTAGCGCTCGCGCGACAGGTCAACGAACTCGAGCGCTACCGCTCGGAGTTCTTCGGTCGCGTGAAGGAGGCGCTGGGCGAGACTCCCGATGTGCGCATCACCGGGGATCGCTTCGTGTTCCAGTCCGAGCTGCTGTTCCCGTCCGGCGAAGCAGCTCTGAATCCGGCCGGTCGCGCGCAGCTCGAGCAGCTTGCCGAGACCTTGCTCGAGGTGGCCAAGCTGATCCCCGACGAGATCGACTGGGTGCTGCGCATCGACGGCCACACCGACCCGCAGCCGCTGCGCGAGGGACACCGCTACGCCTCGAACTGGGAGCTCTCGACCGCGCGCGCGCTGTCGGTGGTCGAGTTCCTCGCCAGCCGTGGCCTACCGCCCGAGCGCATGGTCGCGGCCGGCTTCGGCGAGCATCGCCCCGCCGTTGTCGGCGATGATGCCACGGCCTATCGACGCAACCGGCGTATCGAGATCAAGCTCACCAGTCCTTGACCAGAAGCCGCGCGCTCACCTTGGGTGTCGATCACCTGAAGTTGTCGAGCGGCATCGCGTTGAACGGATGGTCGAGCGGGCTCAGTCGGCGAGCAGCCATGCTTTGAGCGGATGGGCGAGCATGCTCAATCGCCTAGCAGCAGCGTCTTAGCAGCATTGATCTGGGCTGCCAGATAATCAGAGCCGCCACGATCCGGATGCAGCTTTTGCATCAGGCGACGATGCGCGGCGCGAATCTGCTCAGGCTCGGGCTCGGCCCCGCCGCCCGCGTCAAGACCAAGAATGGCTAAGGCATCGTCGCGCGTCATGCCCTGCCCGCCCGAGCCGGACGCCTTGCGCCCATCGCGAGCATCCCCATTCCAATCCGCACCGCCCTCGGCAGCCTGCTCACGCCAATCTGGGTGCTCGCGCTCCAAATAGGCCGTCAGCACCGCCGCTGACTGCTCATCGTTGTCCTGATAGAGCTCGAGCATGCGCAACAGTTGGTCGAGGACCAGCTCAGAGAGCTGCCGGCCCTGGAACGGACCTTCGCGCACCTCGCCATCCATCGCGCCGCTCTCGTGATCGAGGCTCATCGCCAGATAGCGGGTGCGGATGGCGGAGCGCTGTTCGCTCTTGCCGCCGGCGCCTGCCGCGCCACCGAGACCGCCGCCAAGTCCACCACCGAGTCCGCCACTCGGGATACTGCCCGCTAGGCCACTGAGCCCAAGCGAGCGCAGCAGCCGTTGCAGCATCGGCAGCATGTGCAGCAGATTGAGGATGCGAAAGCCGACTGGAATCGCCGCGGCCAGCGCCGCAAAGATCGGGTTCAGGCGCCCGCTGAGGGTGGCGATCACGAGCAGCCCAATGCCACCCCAGAGCGCGACGCGGCGCAGCACCCGCGCAACCTGCGTCGCTGGTGTGCGGCTAAACCAGTAGAGACCCCCTAACAGACCGCCAATGACGATCAGCAGGATCAGCAGCCGCGCCATTGCTCAGACTCCACCATCATCATTTACTGCCTCTCAGCTGCTGGGTCAGTCGCAGTACATCACCGCCGCGCCGGCGACCAAAGTCAGCCAGCGCCTTGCGGCCGCCAGCGGCATAGACCGCCACCGCACTGAGAAGGTCCTTCAGTGTGCCTGGGCTCGAGGCGTCGAACGGACACCAGGCGCCACCACTGAGGCGCGCAATCTCCTTTAACGCACGCTCGGCGGTCGGGTCGCGCCCTTCTTGGAACACGAAGGCTGGCACACCAAGCAGGCCGAGCTGACCCGCCAACCCGGCCAGGCTATCAAGCGGCTCTTCGACGCAATCACCGACGAAGACCAACGCATTGACGCGCTTGCGCTCGGTTTCAGCGATGGCGTGATCCAGCACGCGACCGATCTGGGTGATGCCAGCCGCGCAGCGCACCGACGTCATCCGTGGCAAGAGCTGATCGGCACGACTGCACCAAGGCGAGGCGTGCAGCTCCTGAAACCCCCGGTAATGGACCAGCTGCACGTCCAGCCCACCCAAGTCGTTCGTCTCCTGGAACATCGCCGCCTGCAAACTGGCGGCCTGATCCCAGCTCGGCTCGCGGCTCGCGGTCGCGTCCATTGAAAAGATCAGCCGCCCGCGCGAACCCGACGGCGCTCGCTTGGGCACCGCCGCCACATGCGCCAGGAAGGCATCAACCTCGTTCCGGTTCGACGTCGTTTCTAGGTCTGTTCGCGAGCGTTTCATCGTCCTCAGCTGTTCGGTGAGATTGAGTTAGATTGAGGGTCAATTGGGGGTAAATCGACGGTCAATGGGTCGGACATCAGGGCTCATCGCCCTCGGTGACGATCTGCAGCTGCGAATGCACGAGCGTCCGATGCACCGGGCAGCGATCGGCGATCTCCAGCAGCAGCGCACGTTCCTGCTCGCTGAGCGCTCCGACCAGCGTGATCCGCTGCACTATCTGCTGCGGACCCTGCCGAGCGCCCTCTGCGGCCGGACGCTCCTGATGCCGAAGCCGCACCTCAATATCATCAAGTGCCAGACGTTTCCGGCTCGCCACCATGCGCAGCGTCATCGAGGTACAGGCCCCTAAGGCCATCAGCAGCAGCTCATACGGGTTTGGCCCCAGATCCGTGCCGCCGGCCGACTCCGGCTCGTCCGCCAGCAACTGATGCCGCGCCGCATAGAGCCCACGCAGAAAGGACTGGTCGCGCTCGGTCACCAGCACCTCGCCGGGCTCCACGGCGGGTGCAGTGCCACCGCCGGCCTCCTCATGATGGCGATGCAGCCCCAGATAACGGCTCGCCCAGGCCACCAGCGTCTCAGCGACGTATTCGGAATCCTCCCGATCGGTCAACAGATGGTCGGCCCGATCGAGCGAGATGAAGCTCTTCGGATGCAGCGCCGCGTGGTAGATCTTTGCCGCTTCCTCAACCTCAACGATCTCATCGACGGGCGAATGGAACACCAACAGCGGGCGCTTCAGCCGGCGGATATGCTCCGCATCGGCATACTGCTTGAGGTCGTCGAGGAACTGGCGACGGATGCGAAACCGGCGTCGACCCACCCGCACCTCGGCCTCGCCGGTCGACTCCATCTCGCCGCGCACACCGCTGAACAGGTGCTCGATATGATCCGGCGTCGCCGGCGCGGCGATCGTCACCACCGCCTCGACCGACGGCAGGCGCCCCGCCGCGGCGAGCACGGCGGCGCCGCCCAGACTATGGCCGATGAGCAGCGCTGGCGACGAGTATTCAGCCTCAAGCGCCGCCGCGGCGGCGAGCAGATCCTGGACATTCGACGAAAAACTGGTGTTGGCGAAGTCGCCATCGCTATTGCCGAGACCAGTGAAATCGAAACGCAGCACCGCGATGCCGCGCGCCGCCAGGGCACGGGCGATCCGGGTTGCCGCCGCGAGATCCTTACCGCAGGTGAAGCAATGCGCAAACAACGCATAGCGCTGCGTCTCGACGCCCGCTGGCGGCGTCTCCAGCAGTCCCGCGAGCCGGTGGTCCTCGGGGTTCTTAAAATCGAACCGGATGCGTGCCATAGCCTTGCCTCGTACTCAAATCAGGGGCGGAACAGATGACGGAACAGATGGCCCTGGACGTTCATCTGCCGATAGTATGCTATCTGGCTCGGGACTCGCGCCAAGCCCGGTTCAGACGTCGGCGGTACGCATGGCAACAATCCAAACTGGACTCCTAGTCGTCGAGTTAGCACTTGAGCCCTGGGGCGCGGCTCAGGCGGGGCTGCTAGAGCAGCTGCCGGCTGAGGAGCAATCCCGCATCCTGCGCTATCGACGCGATGCCGACCGCTACCGCAGCCTCGCCGCGGCACTGCTGCCGCGTCTCCTGATCAGCCATCAGCGCGCACAGCCTTTAGCGCAGATCCATATCGAGCGCGGCCCGACCGGAAAGCCCTTTTACCCGGCCGATCCTCAGCTCCACTTCAACCTCTCACACTCAGGGCAGTTTGTCGCCCTCGCGCTCGGTACATCTCCGGTTGGCGTCGATGTCGAGCAGGTGCGCCCGACCAGAGACTGGGATGCCATCGCCAAGCGCTTCTTCACGGTCGAAGAACAGCAGTGGCTGGCCCGTTTCGATAACGCAGAGCGCAGACACCGCTTCGTCGCCCTCTGGAGCCGCAAAGAGAGCCTGCTCAAGGCCACCGGCGAAGGCATCGCCGGTGGCCTCAGCAGCTTCTGCGCCATCGCCGAAGACCATGCTGAGATTGAAATCGACCATCGCGGGCAACGCTGGTTCCTGCGCTCCTACCCAGCCCTGACCGGCTATGGACTCGCGCTTTGCTCGGGCGCGCCCGGTTTGCCACAGCCACTCCAAGCACAGGTGCGGGCAGCGCAATTCCTGGATGACATCAATCCAGCCATCGCGACGCTGGTCGCCATGCCTCGGGTTGCAGCGGATGCCAAGGCACCTTAGGCTGCATCATGCTGCATCATGACTCACATTGAAGACCCGAATTCAGATGACGCACCAGGGGTGTCCATGCTGATAACCACAAATAAGCTCGCGATGCCACCGCTGGTCAACACCAGCGCCGGCCATGAACGGCGCGTCGGGGTCGAGATCGAACTCAGCGGACTGACGCTCAGCGAAACCGCGGATCTGGTGCAAGAGACGCTCTTCGGCGCCGATGGTGGAGAAATGCTGCATCCCGGGCGCTACGAGGTCGCACTGCGCGGTGACCCCGCTGGCGACTGGGAGATCGAGCTCGACTTCGCCTACCTGAAAGCGCTCGGGCGGCGTGAGCGCAACGAGGACGACCTCGGCGGTGCGGTCGAAGGACTCGCCGAAGATCTGCTGCGCCTGGTCGCCGAGCGCATCGTGCCAGTCGAGGTCATCAGCCCACCGCTACCGCTCTCGCGGCTGGCCGAGTTCAACCTCATCATCGAGCGTCTGCGCGCCGCTGGAGCACGCGGCACCGCCGATGACCCTACCTACGCCTTCGGCATGCAGCTCAATCCTGAGATGCCGGCCACCGACGTCGACTGCATCCGCCAGTATCTGCAGGCCTTCCTCTGCATCGAAGACTGGCTGCGCGAGCGCGCCAAGGTCGATCTGACCCGGCGGCTCACCTTCTTCGCCGACCCTTTCCCGAAGGGCTATGTGCGCACCGCGGTCGCGCCCGGCTACTCGCCCAATCGCGCGCAGTTGATCGACGACTACCTCGATGCCAACCCAACCCGCAATCGTGCGCTCGACATGCTACCCCTCTTTACCCACCTCGATGAGGCGCGGGTGCGTGCGCAGGTCCAAGACGAGCGGGTCAAAGCACGACCTGCCTTGCACTATCGACTGCCCAATAGCGAGATCGATCAGCCCGACTGGGATCTCAATAGACCTTGGCA
The DNA here is from genome assembly GCF_016583905.1 of Lamprobacter modestohalophilus. GTDB lineage: Bacteria > Pseudomonadota > Gammaproteobacteria > Chromatiales > Chromatiaceae > Lamprobacter > Lamprobacter modestohalophilus. Next base: position 43,814 of record NZ_NRRY01000009.1, read on the forward strand.
AGATTGGCTTGTCGTCGAGCAGCTGGCTGCAGAACCGGCACGACTCGATCAGCTCTGCGCCGCCTACAGCGCCTATCTCAGCAACCCTTTCGAGCGCCTGACCGGCGATTGGAAACAGACCTGCCAACAATGGCTCAGCGACAACGGACTCCTTTAATTGCCGTCACCGGCCCAACGCGTGGCTCGCACGCGCCCAAGCTCCTGGTTCAGCTTGCCTTGCGCCTCGCCGGTGCGCGCACCACATTGCTCACGCCGGCAAACCCAAAGTCGGAGATCCAAGATACAGCTGATGGGATCGTGATCACGGGTGGCCATGACGTCGACCCAGTACTCTATGCCGCCGCCCCCGAGGTGACGCCGAAATACGATCCAGAACGCGACGCGCTCGAATCGGCCGTCATCGATCGTGCACTCGAGCGCGGCCTGCCTGTGCTCGGCATCTGCCGCGGCGCCCAGCTGCTCAATGTGCGCCTCGGAGGAAACCTCTTCCAAGAGCTACGCTCACGCCGCAAGCACACCTCCAACCGCTGGACCATCTTTCCCCTCAAGACCCTCTGCATCGAGCCCGGAACCGAACTGCAGCGCCTGATGAGTAGCGACCGCGCCCGTATCAACAGCCTACACAATCAAGGCATTGACCGCCTGGGCGAAGGCCTGATCATCGCCGGCCGCGACCTCGACGGCATCATCCAAGCGATAGAGGCCCCCCTACGTCACTGCGTTCGCGGCGTCCAATGGCACCCGGAATTCCTTCTCTACAACCGCGGCCAACGCCAGCTCTTCAACAGCCTCGTCGCCGCCGCTCGACTCAGAAACACCCTATTAGAGACAGCGCAACCAAAGGGCCAGCATTGATCACAGCACGCTCGGCAAGCATCAGGCGAACTCGGTGACCAGGTCATCGCCCTGTAAATCGACCACTGGTACGCCTGAACGACTCGCTGCCAGCAAAAACTCAACGCGCCCCATACCGCACAGTCGGCCGGCTTTTCCCGATGAGATGCGGCCTTGCTCAAAGAGCTTAACGGCGAGCAAAAAACGCGCTTCGTCGGCAAAGTTAGCCGGCATTTCGGCAGCTGAGGGCAGCCCGGCGAGGGGGAGCTCGATGGTCAAGGTTGAGGATAGGACCGAAAAATCGGTAGATTAACGATGGCCAAGCGGGGGGCCAGATCGGGCTAAATTATAATCTATTGAATCTACTACAATTTATCCGCAGTATTGGCGGAGAGAGAGGGATTCGAACCCTCGATGAGCTATTAACCCATACTCCCTTAGCAGGGGAGCGCCTTCAGCCACTCGGCCATCTCTCCGGACAGGGTGGATTGTAGCAAAGTTTAGCGTGTTTGCGTTGATTTGGGTGGCGTTGCTGATGCTTCAGGGCACTGGAACCGCCCTGATCATCTAGGCCTGATGCAGGCCGGCGTGCCACCCGGATGTCTTAGGCGAACTGCAGAACTCGACTAGTCGTCGAGTCCTCGATCGTCTGCGACATGCTGCTCAGGGATACCTTGAGCCTGTTCGCGCTTGATCCGTTCGTAGATCTCTTCGCGATGCACTGCAACCTCGCGCGGAGCATTCACACCAATGCGAACCTGATTACCTTTGACGCCGAGCACCGTGACGGTTACTTCATCGCCGATCATCAGAGTTTCGCCAACGCGGCGGGTCAGTATCAACATAGCGGTCTATCCTTTATGTCCTTTTTTAAAGCCGAGCCGCGGTTCCCTTTCGTATCTTTAGGTCTCGCAGCCTGATTACCAATGCCTTGAACCCGGGCTCCGCTGTTGCGGGTGCCTGGGCCAAGCCACTCAAGAACAGAGTTTAGCAGTAGGCCCTAGTGCAATGCATCAATAGTTACCCTAGGGTTTGTCGAGCCCAAAGGCATCATGCAAGGCACGGACACCGAGTTCGAGATATTTCTCGTCGATCACCACTGAGATCTTGATCTCAGAGGTCGAGATCATGCGGATGTTGATGCCTTCGTGGGCTAAGGCCTCGAACATGCGGCTGGCAATACCCGCATGGGAGCGCATGCCAACGCCGACCAGACTCAACTTTACGATCTTTTGATCGCCGGTGACCTCGCGCGCCGAGAGTTGCTCAGCCGTCTCCTTCAACACCCGTAGGGCAGTCTCGTAGTCGTTGCGGTTGACGGTGAAGGTGAAGTCCGTCGTTGCCCCGTCAGAGCCGACGTTCTGCACGATCATATCGACTTCCACGTTAGCAGCAGAGATCGGGCCAAGTATCTTGTATGCAATACCCGGCTGATCCGGCACCCCCAGCACGGTGAGTTTCGCTTCATCCTTGGCGAAGGCAATGCCGGCGATCTTGGCGTCTTCCACGTTCTCCTCCTCGAGGCTGATCAGTGTGCCCTCCCCATCATGGAAGCTTGAGAGCACACGCAAAGGGACTTGGTACTTACCGGCGAACTCAACCGCGCGTATCTGCAACACCTTCGAGCCCAGGCTCGCCATCTCGAGCATCTCCTCGAAGGTGATGCGGTCGAGCTTGCGCGCGCGCGGCTCGATGCGTGGATCGGTGGTGTAGACCCCATCGACATCGGTATAGATCTGGCATTCGTCGGCCTTGAGCGCAGCAGCCATCGCGACCGCGGAGGTATCGGAGCCACCCCTACCGAGCGTGGTGATATTGCCCTCGCGATCGATGCCCTGGAAACCCGCGACCACCACCACCCGACCGGCGTCGAGATCGCTGCAGACGCGCGCGCCGTCGATATCGCTAATCCGCGCCTTGTTATGGGCGCTATCGGTCCGAATCTGCACCTGTGAGCCGGTGTATGAGCGGGCAGGACAACCGGCAGCCTCCAGCGCCATGGACAGCAACGCGATCGTCACCTGCTCACCGGTGGAGATCAGCACGTCCAGCTCGCGCGGCACTGGCTGCGGCTGGATGGCACGCGCCAGCCCGATCAAACGATCGGTCTCGCCAGACATCGCTGAAACGACGACGACCACCTGATGACCCTGGTCTCGCGTGCGCTTCACGCGCTCGGCGACGGCCTGGATGCGCTCCACCGAGCCCACCGAGGTGCCACCATATTTTTGAACGATTAACGACATCGATCGACTCGCGCCCTCACTGCTGCAATTGGACTAAGTTGCTGTCCATTTTCTACTTCCCGATGATCGCCAAACAGCGGTCCGCAAATCGGCAAGACGTTGATAGACACTTTGATAGACACTTTGACTAAGGCGGCATGAGCGTTCACAGAAACCGCTTAAGCTGCGGATGCCCGCTCTTTCACCCAGCTGCCGACCAGGTCCAGTGCGGCGGGGATACCCGCAGGATCAGTACCACCGGCCTGCGCCATATCAGGTCTGCCACCGCCGCGTCCACCGACCTTCTCAGCGGCCGCCTTGACCAGGTCGCCAGCCTTGAACCGGGCGACAAGATCCTTGGTCACGCCGGCGATCAGGTTGACCTTACCGTCACTCTCAGTGGCGAGCAAGACGATCCCAGAGCCGAGCTTGTTCTTCAGCTGATCAAGCGTGTCGCGCAGTGACTTTGCATCGACACCATCGAGCCGCGCCGCGAGCACCTTCACCCCATCGATCTCGATCACCGCGTCGGTCAGCTCGCTGCCGGCCGCGCTCGCGAGCTTGGCCTTGATCTGCTCCAGCTCTTTCTCTAGCCGGCGCGAGCGCTCGACCAGCGAGGCAACCTTGTCGTCGGCGTCGGTCGCGGCACCCTTTACAAGGGCAGCGATGCGCGCCAGTCGCTCCTCTTCTTCCTCGACCCAGCTCAGCGCGACATCACCGGCAACCGCCTCGATGCGTCGAACACCGGCACTGATACCGGTCTCGGAGACGATCTTGAACAGCCCGATATCCCCGACCGCACGCACATGGGTGCCACCGCAGAGCTCGGTCGAGAAATCCCCCATCCGCAGCACCCGCACCTGCTCAGCGTATTTCTCGCCGAACAAGGCCATGGCCCCCGAGGCCTTGGCATCCTCGAGCCCCATGATGCGGGTCTCGACCGTATGGTTCTCGCGCACCTCGCGATTCACCAGCCGCTCGATCTCGCGCAGTTGCTCGCGCGTCACGGGCTCGAAATGGGTGAAGTCGAAGCGCAGCCGCTCGGGCCCGACGAGCGAGCCGCGTTGCTGCACATGGTCGCCCAAGATCTGGCGCAATGCCGCATGCAACAGATGCGTCGCGGAGTGATGGAGCGCGATCGCGCGCCGCCGTGCACGGTCGACGCGGGCATCGACGCGATCACCCACCGTCAGCTCGCCCTCGAGCAAGCGCCCAATATGGCAGATGACCCCGCCCTGCTTCTGGGTATCCTGGACCTCGAAGCGCGCGGTCTCTGTGGTTAAGGTGCCGCGGTCGCCAACCTGGCCGCCGGACTCGGCATAGAACGGCGTCACGTCGAGCACCAGCAGTGCTTCTTGTCCAGCCTTGATGTGATCCTGCGGCTCACCATCCTGGTAGCAGATGATGACCGTGGCCTGATCGACAAGGCCCTCATAGCCGGTGAAATCGGTCTCACCCTCGATGTCGAGCTGAATCACAGCGCCAGCCCCGAACTGGCTGGCCGCCCGCGCGCGCTCCTTCTGCGCTGACATGGCTCGCTCGAAACCGGCCATGTCGAGGGTCAGGGCGCGCTCACGGGCGATATCCGCAGTCAGATCAGCCGGGAAGCCATAGGTGTCGTACAGGCGGAAGACCGCCTCGCCGGGGATCTCGGTGCCTTCCAACTGGGCGGCGATCTCATCGAAGATCCGGAGCCCCTGCTCTAGGGTATCGGCGAAACGCTCCTCCTCGGTGCGCAAGACACGCTCGACATGGGCGCGCCGCTCACGCAGCTCTGGATAGGCATCGCCCATCTGTTCGACGAGCGGCTCGACTAGGCGCCAGAAGAACGGCGCCGTCTGCCCCAACTGATAGCCGTGACGAATGGCCCGACGAATAATCCGCCGCTGCACATAGCCACGACCTTCGTTACCGGGCGTGACCCCATCGATGATCAGGAAGGCGGCCGAACGAATATGGTCGGCAATCACGCGTAGCGATTTGTTGCCGAGATCGGCACAGCCGGTGACCTCGGAGGCGGCGCGGATCAGCGCCTGAAAGAGGTCGATCTCGTAGTTGCTGTGCACGTCCTGCATCACTGCGGCCAGCCGCTCGAGCCCCATCCCGGTGTCGACCGAGGGGCGCGGCAACGGATGCAGCTCGCCGTTGGCATCGCGATCGAACTGCATGAAAACCAGGTTCCAGATCTCGACGTAGCGATCGCCGTCTTCGTCTGGCGAGCCGGGCGGACCGCCTGGGATCTCCGGGCCATGGTCGTAGAAGATCTCAGAGCAAGGGCCGCAGGGTCCGGTTTCGCCCATGGACCAGAAGTTGTCTTTCTCACCGCAGCGCGAGAAGCGCGCCGGGTCGGCGCCGATCTCGTCGAGCCAGATGCGGGCCGCTTCGTCGTCATCGGTGTAAACCGTGATCCAAAGCCGATCGGCCGGCATCTCGAGCGTCTTGGTCAAGAGCTCCCAGGCAAAGCCGATCGCCTCGCGCTTGAAGTAGTCGCCGAAGCTGAAGTTGCCGAGCATCTCGAAGAAGGTGTGATGGCGGGCGGTGTAGCCGACGTTCTCCAGATCATTGTGTTTACCGCCGGCGCGCACACAGCGCTGGGAGCTGACAGCCCGACTGTAGGAGCGCTTTTCGCGGCCGAGGAAGACGTCCTTGAACTGCACCATGCCGGCATTGGTAAACAGTAAGGTCGGGTCGTTCCCAGGCACCAGCGGGCTGCTCTCGACCGGGGTGTGGTCGCGCTCGGCGAAAAAATCGAGAAAGGCCTGACGAAGCTCGGCACTGCTCTTCATAGATCGCTCTTCATTGTGGGCTCTGCATAGAGGGTGGGCTCTGAATAGAGGTCAGAAAACGGGCAATCAGGTGCGACGGGAAGCCACGATACTCGAGGAAGCGGGAGCGCTTGGCCAGCTCGCGGCGGTCGCTAATAGGCTCATCGCCAAAACGCTTACGATAGGCCAGACGGAGGGACTCGACGAGACTCGCTTCTTCTTGATCCAGGTAAGGTTGAATCTGCTCGTCCGAAAGCCCCTTTTCGCGCAGCTCGAAGCGGATACGCACTGGACCGAAGCCCTTACCGAGCCGCTCGGCGACATAAGCGGCCATCAGCCGCTCTTCGCTGAGCAGGTCGTTAGTGACCAGCGCATCGAGCACAGTCTCGACTTCGGCCGCCGGATAGCCACGCTGGCGTAGCTTGCGCGCAAGCTCCAGGCGGCTGTGCTCGCGCGTGGTCAGCAGCTTGAGCGCGCGACTCTGGATCTCGTCGCGCAGCGCCCCCGCGGGCAGGGGCTCAGCCGGGGCCGGATCACCCATCGGCGGCGACCTTAGCAGCCTTCGTCTCTTTGGTTTCCTTGGCCTCCTTGGTCTCCTTAGCCTCCTTAGCCTCCTTAGCCTCGCCAGCAGCACCGGCTGCCAACGGTTTTGCCGTTTCAGCCTCAGCCTCGGCCTGGGTCGGCTTCGGCTTTGGCAACAACGCCTCGCGGACCTTGGTATCGATCTCAGCGGCGAGATCCGGATTCTCTTTCAGGAAGTTGCGCACATTATCCTTGCCCTGCCCGATCCGATTGCCATCGTAGCTGTACCAGGCGCCGGACTTGTCGATGATGCCAGCACCGACCCCGAGATCGACCATCTCACCCTCGCGCGAGATGCCCTCACCGTAGAGGATATCGAACAGGACCTCGCGGAACGGCGGCGCCACCTTGTTCTTGACCACCTTGACACGGGTCTCGTTGCCAACCACCTCGGCGCCGCGCTTGATCGAGCCGATCCGGCGGATATCCAGCCGCACCGACGCGTAGAACTTGAGTGCATTGCCGCCCGATGTGGTCTCCGGGGAACCGAACATGACGCCAATCTTCATCCGAATCTGGTTGATGAAGATGACGATGGCGTTCGAGCGTTTGATATTGGCGGTCAGCTTGCGCAACGCCTGCGACATCAGGCGCGCCTGCAGGCCGACATGCGAGTCGCCCATCTCACCCTCGATCTCGGCCTTCGGCGTCAGCGCTGCCACCGAGTCGATAACCACCATGTCGACCGCGCCAGAGCGCACCAGCATATCGGTGATCTCGAGTGCCTGCTCCCCCGTATCTGGCTGCGAGACCAGCAGTTCGTCCATATTCACGCCGAGCTTCTCGGCATAGGTCGGGTCGAGGGCATGCTCGGCGTCGACGAAGGCTGCCGTGCCGCCGGCACGCTGGGCCTCGGCCACCGCATGCAGCGTCAGGGTGGTCTTGCCTGAGGATTCAGGTCCGTAGATCTCGACCACACGCCCGCGCGGTAGGCCGCCGATCCCGAGCGCAATATCGAGACCCAAGGAGCCGGTCGACACAGCTTCGATGTTCGGGATAGCGCCGGCGTCGCCCATGCGCATCACTGAGCCCTTACCGAACTGCTTCTCGATCTGGCCTAACGCAGCCGCCAGCGCCTTCTTGCGATTTTCGTCCATTGGTCATCCCCCACCAGGTTAGAGACGCCGCCCTCGCTTGGTCGACGCGCTGTTTCGCGGGATTATCCCACAGTGCACCGGATGCCACACCCGCTGGAATCGGTGCTCAGGCCGATGCTCAAGCATGAGCCCAATCGGTGATGAGCACCCGCAGCGCGTGCGCGACCGACTGCCGGCGCACCTGGTCGCGATCGCCAGCAAACATCTGCGTCTCGGCCTTGACCTGGCCCGCTCGGGCCCAGCCGAAGCAGACCGTGCCGATCGGCTTCGCTGGCGTGCCACCGCCGGGACCGGCAATGCCGCTGACGGCGACGGCCAGGGTTGCCCGGCTGCGCGTCAGCGCGCCACACGCCATCTCGCGCACCACGGCCTCGCTGACCGCGCCCTGTTGCGCCAGGGTGTCGGCGCCAACGCCGAGCATCTCTTGCTTGGCGTCGTTGCTGTAGGTGACGAAGCCACGGTCGAGCCAGGCACTGCTGCCAGCAATATCAGTCATGCACTTGGCAATCCAGCCGCCGGTGCAAGATTCGGCGGTGACCAATCGATCGCCGCTCGCTTGCAAACAGCGGCCAAGCTCAGCGGCCAGGCCATCAAGATCCATGCTCATCAGGTCGCTCATCAGGTCGCTCATGATGTCACTCATCGGGTCACTCATCAGGTCACCCAATCAGATCACGCATCAGGTCCCTCATTTGTCGCTGCAAGATTTAACACCACTCTTTAGGATGCGGGGCAGTCAGCCCCCTAAACAAGCTAGGAGTCAATCATGTCCGAAGAATCGATCCTCTGCGAGCACAACCCACCGCCGGCCAAGCTCGAGGTCCTCGGCATCGAGGGCTGGCCAGTCTGGAAGAAGGAGCCATCCTCGTTCGACTGGACCTATCACCAGCGCGAGACCTGCTATGTCGTTCGCGGCACCTTCAGTGTGACGCCCGAGGGTGGCGAGCCCGAGCACTTCAAGCGCGGCGACCTGATCACCTTCCCCGCGGGGATGAGCTGCCGTTGGGAGATCACCGCCCCGGTCGAGAAACACTATCGGCTCGATTGAGTGTGCCTGATTTCGAGACGACTGATCGAGGCGACTGATCGAGACGCCTGACTTCGAGTCTGTCTGGGGGACGGCTAATCGCTCATGCTGCCGGTTTGATAGCCGGCCAGGTCCATGGTGACATACCGGAAGCCGAAGCGCTGAATGCCCTCGATGACCGTCGCCGCATCGGTAAGCAGTCGCTCGCGCTGCACCGGTGCCACCTCGATGCGGGCAAGCTCGCCATGGCAGCGAACCCGCACCCAGGTGTAGCCCAGCTCGAGCAGAAAGCGCTCGGCCTCCTCGATGCGCTGCAGCTGCTCCATCGTAAACCGAACATTGAACCCGATGCGGGTCAGCAGGCAGGCGTTAGTCGGCTTATACCAGGTTGGCAGGTCCATCTCGCGGGCGATCTGCCGTACCGCGGCCTTGTCGATACCGAGCTCGATAAACGGGCTGCGAATGCCGAGCTCCCGTAAGGCGCGCAAACCGGGACGCTGCTCATCGGCGTCATCGGTGTTGCTGCCATCGACTAGGCCGGAAAAGCCGAAGTCGACCGCGCTCTGCAAGAGCTGCGTATACATCGAACGCTTACATCGATAGCAGCGATCAGTCGGGTTGACCTCCATACCAGCCGGCATCGGCATCTCGACCAGCTCATGACGAACATCGAGCCTGGCGGCCAGCGCCACCGCATCGCCGATCTCTTGCCGCACCATATAAGGGGTGACCGCGGTTAGCGCGATCACCTGCTCACGACCAAGATGCTTGCGCAACAGCGCAAGCAGTAAGGTGCTGTCGGCACCTCCCGAGAAGGCAACTGCCGCCATCCCCAGCGCCTCGACCCGCTCGATCAGTGCACCATGGCCATGCTCCATCGTGCTCCTCCCTCTCCAATGCGTTTGAGTGCTTGTCCGTCGGCCCAGACTCATTGGCCTGGACTCGTTCTCTGTCGGACGCGGCCGGGAGTATACGCTGGGCGTCCCTTCAGTCACAGTCCAGCGCTGATTTGGCAGATCGACCGGAGACAGGTCACAATGGCTGGAGCCGGACCGATCTGCATCGGACCACCGGCCCAAGACAGACCAGCTCACCATCGCTGGGCTCACAATACACAATAGACCGATGCCGCCGCCTAGGGCTCGGCTCCGAGGGGAGATTTCCTAAAAATGCGTTCCAAGTCGTTGCTGAAACAGTCGTTGCTGAAACTGCCATTGCTCACGTCCTTTCTTGCCTGCTTCCTCGCGCTGACCACCATCACCGCGAGCGCTCAGACGATCAGCATCTCAGACACTGTGCTGAAGATGCCGCTGGCCGAGGATGTGTCGATGGACGATGCCGTCGACTCGATGAAACTTCGCGCCAATGCGTTGAACTTCAAATTGGTCGCAGAACTGCCACTCTCCAAAGAACTGGAGGCGATGGGCGTCGAGTCTGGACGCATCGGCATCTACCAGTTCTGCGATGCCCGTATCGCCAACGAAATGCTGCAGTTCAACCCGGACTTCGCCGCTTACCTGCCCTGCCGCATCGCGCTGATCGAAGACACCAACGGCAAGGCCTGGCTGGTGACGCTGGATCTCGGCAAGATCATCCCGGGCGCCAATCTGCCGCCGGAGCTGATGGAAAAGGCCGAGCTGGTGCGTGACAATATCGAGTCGATCATGACCGCAGGCGCCAACGGCGACCTATAAACCGATCAGCATCCAGCTGGTACCGAGCCTCGGCACTTGCTGGATGCGGCGGCGACGAAGCCGAGCGCCGCAAACCCTGCCGCGACGCTGTAGGTCCAGCTGGCACCAACGGCTGACCAGAGCAGTCCACTGGTCAGACTACCGAGCGCCCCGCCGACACCAAAGCTGATGCTGTTATAGAGGGCTTGGCCGCGGGCCTGGGTCAGGCCCGGGAAATAGCGGTGCGTCAGGTGGATAGCCGAGGCGTGAAAGACGCCAAAGCTGGCGGCATGGAGCGACTGAGCGGCAATCTGCAACGCCACGATGTCGACGAACAGACCAATCAGCAGCCAGCGCAGCACCGCGAGCGCCAGACTCCATAAGATCAGCGCGCGCACTGAACCGCTCCAACAACCGGTGCATCCGCAAGAAGACCAACACCTCGATGACCACACCGAAGGCCCAGAGCGCGCCGACGGCACTGTCTGAATAGCCTTCAGCCTCGAGATAGATCGAATAGAAGGCGTAATAGGCCCCGTGGCTCGCCTGCATCAACAGGCAAGCGGCGAGAAAGAACAGCACCTCGCGCTGCCCTAACAGGCGCCACAAGGAAAGCTGCTCAGCGGCGACATGGGCATGTGGGCAATCCGGCACCAGCATGACACTGAGCAGGATGCCGCCGAACAGCAGCAGCACCGCGATGGGAACTACGCCGGAGCCTGCCTGCTGCTGCCACCAGCCAACCGCCAGTACCACCAGAATAAAGCCGATGCTGCCCCAGACCCGCACCTGCGCGTAACGACTGACCCGCGTGCCGAGGTGGTTGAAGGTCACGGCCTCGATGAGCGGCAGTGGCCCATTCCAGAAGAAGCTCCAGATCGCCATGGTCAGCGCCATGGGCCAAAAGCCCTCGGCCCAGAACACCGCAGTGAAGCTCAGGAGGGCGAGGAGCGCGCCGAGGCGCACGATGAGCATGCGCTGACCACGCCAATCGGCCAGCGTGCCGAAGAGGTTGGGAGCGACAATCTTGGTGCCCATCAAGATCGCCATGAGCACGCCGATGGCAACCGGCTCAAACCCGCGATCGCGCAGATAGGGGCCCCAGAACGGCACTAGGGCGCCGAGTGAGGCGAAATGGAAGAAGTAGTAGCTCGACAGACGCGCGTAAGGCATCGGCTCAGCCAGACGCAAAGGCCGGTTTATGGCGCTTGCGCGGGGATGGGTGCCAGCGGGGGAACCACTTGGGCATTCTGTGCGCGATGCCGCAGCAGATGGTCGGCCAGCACCAAAGCCAGCATCGCCTCTGCAATCGGCGTCGCGCGAATACCGACGCAGGGATCATGTCGACCCTTGGTGATGACCTCAGTCGCGGCGCCGGTGATGTCGACCGTGCGACCCGCTAGGCGGATGCTCGAGGTCGGCTTCAGGGCGAGGCGAGCGACGATGTCTTGTCCTGTGGAGATACCGCCGAGCACACCGCCGGCGTTGTTGGAGAGGAAACCCGCTGGGGTCATCTCGTCGCGATGCTCGGTGCCGTGCTGAGCAATACTCGCGAAACCGGCGCCGATCTCGACCCCTTTGACGGCATTGATGCTCATCAGCGCGTGGGCGATGTCGGCATCGAGGCGGTCAAAGATCGGCTCGCCCAGGCCTGGCGGCAGGCCGGTGGCAATGACGCTGACCTCGGCGCCGATCGAATCGCCGGACTTTCTCAGCTCGTCCATGTAGGCCTCGAGCTGCGCAACCTCAGCTGCTCCACCGCAGAAGAACGGATTCTGCTCGACCTGCTCCCAGGAGAAGGCCGCATCCCCTGGCACCGGCAGCTTGATCGGCCCGAGCTGCGAGAGAAACCCGCGCACCTCGATCTGCGCCAAGCGCCGCAATGCGACCTTGGCAACCCCACCGGCGGCGACGCGGATCGCGGTCTCGCGCGCTGATGAGCGCCCGCCACCGCGATAGTCGCGGCGACCGTATTTCATGGTGTAGCTGTAATCGGCATGACCCGGCCGAAACTGCGCCGCGATCTCGGAGTAGTCCTTGGAGCGCTGGTCCTGGTTCTCGATCAGCAAGCCGATCGGCGCCCCGGTGGTCTCGCCCTCGAACACGCCCGAGAGGATACGCACCTGATCCGACTCACGCCGCTGCGTGGTATGGCGCGACTTGCCGGGTGCGCGACGGTCCAGATCGCCTTGCAGATCGGCCTCGCTCAGCGGCAGCCCAGGTGGACAGCCATCGACGATGCCGCCGATCGCCGGGCCGTGGCTCTCGCCGAAACTGGTGACGACGAACGAGCGCCCGAAGCTATTGCCTGACACGGTGATCGACTGCCAATCGTTGATTAATAAGCTGGAGGGGCAACCATGTCCTGGTCGGTGAGCCAGGCATTGCCCTTGGCCAAGACATCACGGGACAGGGTACTGGTGGCCTGATGCAGCCTGATACCGTTGAGGATGTAGTCATAACGCGCAGAGAGATAGTTGAACTCAGCCTCGAAGAGGTTTCGCTGGGCGTTCAGGACGTCAACCTGGGTACGGGTGCCGACCTCGAGCCCAGCCTCGGTCGATTCCAACGAGCTACGCGCTGAGACGATCGCCGCTTGCCGCGCCTTGACATCGCTGATGCTCGAGAGGATGCCGCGAAAGGCGTCTTTGACCTGGTTGGCCACCGCACGGCGTTGCTGGTCGAGCCGATCTTGCGCGGCGCGAAACTGATGTCCCGCTTGGCGGGTCGATGAGGCGACCGCCCCACCCTGGTAAATCGGGATATTGACGTTGAGGCCGATGAAGCCGGAGTCGGTGTCGGTGCCAAACTCTTGGCCGGTGCGCGACAGGTCATATCCGGCCTGCATGTCTACGCTTGGATAGTAGCCCGAACGCTGGATCTCGATGTTTTTGCGCGCCGCTTCGGCGGCCGCCTTGGCTGCTGCGATGTCGAAGTTGTTGGCCAACGCGGTCTCAGCCCAAATGTTGATATCGTTGGGCTCGGGCGGCGATAGGGGCAGGCGGTCACCGAGCCTCGCCAACGGCACCTGAATCGGACCAACGATGCGGCGTAGGGCCTCCCAGGCGTTGTTCAGATCATTCTCGGCCGTGATCAGGTTGGCACGCGAGCGGTCGAATGCAGCTTGGTTATCGTTGACGTCGGTGATCGCGACGAGCCCCACTTCAAAGCGTTGTTTGGACTGCTCCAACTGGCGCTCGTCGGCGGCGACCAGGGCCTCTTGTACTCGCACCAGATCAGAGGCCCTGAGGACGGCGAAGTAGGCATCCGTGGTGCGCACCATAAGATCGATCTCGGCGCTCTGATACTGAGCCTCGGCTTGGGCGATGGTGTCGTCGGACTGGCTCAGGCGCATCCAATCGCCGCGGTTATAAACCGATTGCGAGACAACAGCCGAGAGATTACTGCGATCGAAGGTGTCGTTACGGGTGAAGCTGCCCTGCGTTGGATTGCTACCCCGCGACTCGACGTTGTTGTAATCGACGCTACCGCTGATGCCGAAATTCGGCAACAAGAGCGCCTTCGCCTGCGGCTTGACCTCACGTGTCGCATAGAAATTTTGCTCGGCCTCGCGTAATGACGGATCACTGCTGACCGCGAGATCGTAGATCTGTAACAGATCTTCGGCCTCGGCCTGCGTGGCCAGTAGGAGCGCTGGGAGCGCGAGCGTGCAGAGCAACGCGAGCGGGCTTGGAGCCCTGCGGAGCGATTTCATTCTTATCTCCGGTCATTTCCGTTGGAGAGGAGGCGCGACCTCAGGGAGCTTGATCAGCCGCACGATGGCGCGAGTATAGGCGAGCGCCCCAATCGGCCACAATGTCAGGAAATACCTGAACACTAAATTGACAACCGTCAGCACCGAGCACGAGCGCGCGAGAAGTGACGGCAAGCCCCCATGTCGTGATCATGCGAATCAGCCTACCATCCCCGTCACGCAATCGCAGCGCAGATGCGGATTCAAGACAGATGCCCACCCAGCAACAGACGCCGCCAGTTGGCGGCGATCGCACGCACAAGCGCTCTGCCACACGCTCTGCTAGCCCCTCTGTCAAGCCATCCGCAACGGAGCAACCACAACACTATCACTGGCGCGATCTTCTTCACATGTTGCGCCAGCACCGACGCGAGCTGGCGCTGGCAAACCTAATCGCCATCCTTGGCACCCTGGCTGCAGTGCCGATCCCGCTGCTGATGCCGATCTTGGTTGACGAGGTCCTGCTCGACAAGCCAGGCGCTGCCACGGAACTGATGAACAGTCTGTTCCCGCAGAGCTGGCAAGGTCCAGTGCTCTCTATCCTGGCCATGCTCTGCCTCACCGTCCTCCTACGCTTCGTCTCGTTGGGATTGCAGGTTTGGCAAACGCGCGAATTTACGGTCATCGCCAAAGATGTGATCTACCGCATCCGTCGCGACCTGCTGACACGGCTGCAACGCGTCTCGATGGCAGAGTACGAGATCCTCGGCAGTGGCACCGTGGCCTCCTACCTAGTGACGGATCTTGATGCCATCGACCGCTTCGTTGGCAGCGCAGTGTCGAAGTTCTTGGTGGCCGTGCTCAGCATTCTTGGAACCGCCATCATCCTGCTCTGGATGCATTGGCAGCTTGGGCTGTTCATCCTGCTGTTGAACCCGCTGGTGATCTATCTCACCACAGTATTCGGGCGCCGCGTCAAGGAGATGAAGCGGCGCGAGAACAGCGCCTACCAGGCCTTCCAAGAGAGCCTCGCCGAAACCCTCGACGCTATCCAGCAGATCCGCGCTGGCAATCGTGAGGGCTTCTATATCGCCCGCAGCATCGCCACTGCAAACCGGATGCGCCACTTCTCGAGCCTCTTCACTTGGAAGAACGAGGCCGCAAACCGCCTATCGTTCATGGTGTTCTTGGTCGGCTTTGATCTGTTTCGGGCCGTCAGCATGCTGATGGTGCTGTTCTCTGGCCTGAGCATCGGTGAGATGCTGGCGGTCTTCGCCTACCTCTGGTTCATGATGGGCCCGGTGCAGGAGGTCTTGAACGTTCAGTACGAATTCCACGCCGCCGATGCCGCCTTGCGTCGTGTCAACCGGCTAACACAGATGCATCAGGAGCCGGCCTATCCGCACCGGCAGAATCCGTTCGTCGGCAAGACCACGGTCAGCGTCAGGCTTGAAGACGTACGCTTCGCCTATGGCGACGGGCCAAACGTGCTCGACGGCATCGATATCAGCATCGCCGCTAGCGAGAAGCTGGCCATTGTCGGCGCCAGTGGCAGCGGCAAGACCACCCTGGTGCAAGTCCTGCTCGGGCTCTATCCGCCCACCGCCGGGCGCATCCTGTTCGACGCCGTGCCGGTGCAGGAGATCGGCATGGATGTGGTGCGCGATCAGGTCGCGACCGTCCTCCAACATCCGGCGCTGTTCAACGACAGCGTGCGGATGAATCTGACGCTCGGCCGCGAGATCGCCGACGCCCAGCTCTGGCAGGCGCTGGAGATCGCCCAGCTCGATGGCGTGATCCGCAAGCTCGACAATGGGCTCGATCAACGCGTCGGCCGCGATGGAGTGCGCCTCTCCGGCGGCCAGCGCCAGCGCATCGCGATCGCGCGCATGGTGCTCGCCGACCCAAAGGTGGTGATCCTCGATGAGGCCACCTCGGCGCTCGATAGCGCCACTGAAGGGCGTTTGCACCTGGCGTTAGAGGCCTTTCTCGCCAGCCGTACCACGCTGATCATCGCGCACCGGCTCAGTGCTGTGCGTCGGGCAGATCGCATCCTCGTGCTAGAGCGTGGCCGCATCGTCGAACAGGGCCAGCATGACGACCTGATAGAGCGCGGCGGACCCTACGCCGCGCTCTATGCGCGCCAACGCGGCTAGTGTTCGTCGCTCGCCACTCGTCACCACCCCCGGATAATCAGCCGATTGCCGCATGATAAGGTTCATGATGCAGCGCCACCCTGGGAGAACAAGCGATTGATTCCAGTTTCAAGGCAGGTTGCTGCCAGTGCGCTAGTTCGAGCCTGGCCCTAACTGAACCTACCCCTTGAGAGCCCGTCCCTGTGAAGCAGCTATGAATAACGGCAAAATCATTGCCAGCGAGTTCCGACCGCCTTGGTGGCTGAAGAACCCCCATCTGCAGACGCTCTTGCCAAAGCTGATGATGCACCTCAGCCTTCCCAGCCGCTCAGGTAGAACCGACAGCGGTGGCAAACAAACGCAGGCCCTCCTCGAACGGCGCCGCATCGAGCTTGCAGACGGAGACTTCATCGACCTCTCGATGAGCACCGCCCAAGCGGGTCCGCGCGTGCTCATCATTCATGGGCTCGAAGGTGGGCTCGATTCACACTACGCGGCGCGCTTAGTCAATCGGCTTGCGCAAAACGGCTTCCAACCCGTCTTCATGCACCTGCGTGGCGCCAGCGGCGAGCCCAACCGACTCGCGCGCTCTTACCACTCCGGCGCGACCGACGATCTGCGCGCCGTGCTCGAAGCCTTGGCCAAAGACCCTGAAGGACCGCTACTGGCCGCGATCGGCTTTTCGCTCGGCGGCAATCTTCTGCTCAGATACCTGGGCGAGTCCGACGACCCGTTACTCGAGCGTGCCATCGCGGTCTCGGTGCCCTTCGTGCTGCGCGACGCCATGTTGCGGCTCGAGCTTGGCTTCGCCCGGTTCTACCGCGGTTATCTGGTCAGCCGCCTCAAGGCCAGCTATCGACAGAAGTTCGCACAGCGGTCGTCACCGCTCAGCGTCGATCTGGATCAGATCCAGGACTTCAACCAGTTCGACGACCAGATCACCGCGCCGCTGAATGGCTTCGCGGGCGTCTTCGACTACTATCAGCGTGCAAGCTGCCGCGGTTATCTGCGCCAAATCCACACGCCAACCCTGATCATCCACGCCGCCGATGATCCGTTCATGTTTCCGAGCACGGTCCCGTTCGCGCATGAGCTTGGACCCGGCATCCAGCTTGAGCTCTCGGCGCATGGTGGCCACGTCGGCTTCATTGCAGCCCGCGGCGCTGGCTTCTCCACCGGGTGGCTTGAGTCGAGGATTCTGCGTGCGCTTGGTTAAGCGCTGCGGCGATCAGCGCATCCGCGCCACAGCGGCGGTCAGCGCGACCAAGGTCCATGCCCTCTGCGCCAGTGCTGCGATGAGACATCAAGAACACGCCTGAGACATCAAGAACCCGCCCGTAAGCGCTGCTGAGAGGTTGCCTGCCGCATGCCAATAAGCCCCCTGAATGTCGAACGTCAACGCCTCGAGGACCAACGCCAGGGCAAGGCGGATTGGCGCCTCTGGGGACCTTATCTCGCCGAGCGCGCCTGGGGCACGGTGCGCGAGGACTACAGCGCCGACGGCGAGGCCTGGGCCTATTTCCCGCATGATCATGCGCGCTCGCGCGCCTATCGCTGGAGCGAAGACGGGCTCGGTGGCCTCTGCGATGAGCAGCAATACCTGTGCCTCGCGCTCGCGCTCTGGAACGGCCGGGACCCCTTTCTCAAAGAACGCACCTTCGGTCTGACCAACGCCGAGGGCAATCGCGGCGAGGACGTCAAGGAGGTCTACTTCTACCTCGACGCAACGCCAAGCCACAGCTGGCTGCGCTACCTCTACCGTTACCCGCAGCGGGCCTTCCCGTATCAGTCGCTGATCGACGAGAACGCGCGCCGGGGCCGCGATGCAACACCCTTCGGACTCATCGAGGCTGATGCCTTCGCTGAGAACCGCTTCTGGGATCTCGAGGTCTGCTATGCGAAAGCAAGCCCGACGCAGATCCATGCCCGCATCTCGGCCACCAACCAAGGCCCGGAGCCAGCCGAACTACATGTTCTGCCGACCTGCTGGTTCCGCAACACCTGGAGTTGGGGACAACCGCATGCGGACCTCTGGGGCGACGCCGCCGAGGCCCGTGCTCGCGCTGAGGCGCAGCACCTGGACACTGACCCGCAACGCCCGGTCATCCGCGCCATCGAGCCACCAAGTGGCGCCGATTGGGCGCTTCAGAGCGAGCACCCCTGTTTGGGCACCCAGTTCATCTACGGCCGCGCTGCTGATAGAGAGCGCCCGCCCGAGCTGCTATTCACCGAGAATGAATCCAATGCCAAGCGCCTCTGGGGCGGTGAGAACGCCAGCCCTTACGTCAAGGATGCCTTCCATCGCTTCCTGGTCGATGGCGACGCCAGCGCCGTCAGCCCCGCCCGCACCGGCACCAAGGCCGCGGCCTGTTATCATTTGCGCGTCGAGCCAGGCAGTACTCAGACCCTGGAGCTGGTGCTGACCGCCGAACCGCTCGACACCCCCTTTGCCGACAGCGATACGCTGTTCCGCACAAGGCGGGCCGAGGCCGACGCCTTCTACCAGCATCTGCTCCCCGAGGCCGAGGGCGCCGATGCCCAGATCCTACGCCAGGCCCTGGCCGGGATGATCTGGAGCAAGCAGTTCTATCATTACGACGTCGCGCGTTGGCTCGACGGCGACACCATAACCCCACCGACCGAGCGCCGCCAAGGCCGCAATCGGCATTGGCGCCATGTCCGCGCGCGCGATGTGCTCTCGATGCCGGATGCCTGGGAATATCCCTGGTTCGCGGCCTGGGACCTCGCCTACCACTGCGTCGCGCTAGCGCTGGTCGACGTCGACTTCGCCAAGGAACAGGTCGAGCTGATGCTCTCCGATCGCTACATGCACCCCAATGGCCAGGTACCGGCCTACGAATGGGACTTCGGCGATGTCAACCCGCCAGTACTGGCGATGGCCGCGATCAAGGTCTTTCGCGCCGAGCGCATCCAGCGTGGCAGCGGTGATCACGGTTACCTGAAGCGCGTCTTTCACAAGCTGTTGCTGAACTTCTCCTGGTGGATCAACCGCAAAGACGCCGAGGGCAACAACCTGTTCGAGGGTGGTTTCCTCGGCCTCGACAACATCTCGGTCTACGATCGCTCCCGAGCCCTACCTGCCGGTTATCAGCTGAAGCAGGCCGATGCCACCGGCTGGATGGCGCATTTTGCGCTGAAGATGACCCTGATCGCGCTCGAGCTCTGCGTCGAGGACCCGCAGTACGAGGACATCGCCATCCACTGCTACAAGCAATTCCTCGCCATTGCCGAGGCTGTGGCCGGGAGCGAGGAGACCGGCACCCCGTCGCTCTGGGACATGGATCAAGGCTTCTTCATGGACCTGCTCGAAACGCCTGAGGGTGCGCATCGCATCCCGGTCTACTCTTGGGTCGGGCTGATCCCGCTGTTCGCGGTCGAGATCGTCAACCGCCGCATGCTCAACCATGCACCGCGCTTCGAGCGGCTGCTGAAAGAGCACAAGGGCGGGCTGTTCCGCGGCAGCTATGTCTGCGCCTGCCCGGACTGGGAGAACGAGCGCGGCGAGCGGCTGCTGTCGCTGGTCGACCATTCAATGCTGCCGCGCATCCTCAAACGCCTGTTGGACGAGGCGCAGTTCCTCTCCGCCTTCGGCGTCCGCAGCCTGAGCCGGGTGCATGCCAAGGATCAGAACCTCGGCTTTATTCCCGGCATCGGCAATGCGCTCATCGACTATGTGCCGGGCGAATCGATCTCGCCGATGTTCGGCGGCAACTCGAATTGGCGCGGCCCGGTCTGGCTGCCGACCAACTATTCACTGATCTCATCGCTGGAGCGGTTCCACCGCTTCCTCGGCGACGAATTCACCGTTGCGGTGCCCTGCCTCGGCGGCAAGCGGCTCAACCTGAACGAGATCGCAAGCCTGATTGCCGATCGGCTGAGCAATCTCTATCGGCATCGCAACGGCGAACGCGTCCCCGCGCTGAGCGGCCACTGGCCGACTGACGATGATCGGCACTGGCACGACCTGCTCGCCTTCCACGAGTATTTCCACGCCGAGACCGGTGCCGGCTTGGGCGCGTCGCATCAGACCGGCTGGACCGGCCTGCTCGCCAACCTAGTCATGCGTCACTATCAACGCGACGTCCGACCTTGGAGCGGCCTCGACAGCGGCGAGACGCCGAGCTTGATCGACGAGATTGCGTAGCGGAGGAGGAAGGTCGGCAAGCGGGTCGGCAAGCGGGTCGGCAAGCGGGTCGGCAGGCAGACCGGTCGGACTAGACTGGCTCGAAGCCCCCAGGATTGTCGGCGAGCGTCATCATCGATACCCTTGCGACTGGCGCGGACATCGTGCGCGCCTGACAAACAGATCACCTTGACAGCCTCAGTTCAGACAACGCGCAGGCATTGAAAATGCTGGACCTGTCCAGATTTGGTGCCGGTAGCCTGTCGGACATCACGAAGATAACCAACGCATGCGAAAGAAGATCGCCGTTATCGGCAGCGGTATTGCCGGTTTGGCCGCAACCTGGCTCCTCAGGCGACAACACCAAGTCACGCTGATCGAGCGCAACGACTACGTCGGTGGACATACCCATACCATCGACGTCGACGATGATGGTCAGCCACTCGCGGTCGACACGGGCTTCATCGTCTATAACATCGCCAACTATCCGCTGCTGACGCGCCTGTTCGATGTGCTTGGCGTCGCGACGCGTGAGAGCGATATGTCGTTCTCGGCCTCGATCGGCCCCGGCGAGATCGAATACTCGGGCGACAGCCTGAACACCTTATTCGCGCAGCGCCGCAACCTGGTCAGCCCGAGCTTCCTGCGGATGGTTGCGGACCTGGTTCGCTTCAATCGGCGCTGTAAGGGCATGCTGCGCGACGGCGGCTTCGATGGGCTCAGCGTGGGCGAGCTCCTCGCCCGCGAGCGCATGAGCGACAGTTTCCGTGACCACTTCCTGCTGCCGATGGCGGCCGCGATCTGGTCATGTCCGACGCGGACCATGTTGGATTTCCCGGCAGAAAGCCTGGCGCGGTTCTTCAGTAACCATGGCCTGCTGAACCTGATCGATCGGCCGCTTTGGCGCTCGGTCACCGGCGGCAGCTCACGCTATGTGGATCGTTTTCTGGAAGAGATCAGGCCAGAGCAGGTGCGCCTCGATGCGGCTCAGTCGGTCCGACGGACCGAGCAGGGAGTCGAGGTCAGTTTGGCATCCGGTGATCATCTAATGTTCGACGATGTCGTGCTGGCCTGCCATGCCGATCAGGCGCTGGCACTGCTAGAACAGCCGAGCGCCGCCGAACAGACGCTGTTGGGTTGTTTCCGCTATCAGCCAAACCCGACGTATCTGCATACCGACATCGGCCTGATGCCGCAGCGCCGACAGGTCTGGTCGTCCTGGAATTATCTGTCGCAAGTAGGTCAGGACGGCTCGCGCGCGGTCTCGGTGACTTACTGGATGAACCGTCTGCAAGGGCTCAAGACCAGCAAGGACTATCTGGTCTCACTCAATCCCCTGCGACCACCGGCCGACGAGCAGGTCATCGCCGAGATGAGCTACGATCATCCGGTCTTCGACCAGGCGGCGATGGATGCGCAGCCGCGGCTAGCGGAATTACAAGGCCAAGACCGCATTTGGTACTGCGGCAGCTACTTCGGCTATGGCTTTCATGAGGATGCGTTGGCCTCAGCGGTGGCGATGGCCGATCGATTCGGAGTCGACACCTCGATGCTGACCACGGCGGAGCCAACCCGATGAGCGAGACCCCGCATCGCATCTACTTCACTCAGGTGATGCACCGGCGACTGTTCCCGGTGCAATATCGCTTTACCTACAAGGTCTTCAGCCTGCTATTGGACTTGGATGCGCTAGACCGCGTGCCGTCGCTGCTGGGCACCCACAAAGGCTTTGGCCTATTGCGCTTCGCGGCCGAAGACCATGGCCCGCGCGATGGCTCAGCGTTGCGGCCCTGGGCCGACCAACTGCTGCGCGAGCACGGCATCGAGCTCGCGGGCGGGCGCATCCGCCTGCTCTGCATGCCGCGGGTGCTCGGGTTCGGCTTCAACCCGCTCAGCCTCTGGTACTGCGAGCACGCCGACGGGCAGCTACGCGCGGTCTTGGCCGAGGTCAGCAACACCTTTGGCGACTCGCACTTCTACCTGCTTGCCAACGGCGGCAAGCCGCTGGCCTGGCCGGTTCGCGACACGGCCTCGAAATGCTTCTATGTCTCGCCACTGATGGAGGTGGCAGGCGAATATCGGTTCCGGCTCGCCGAGCCCGATGAGAAGCTCGGTGTGTTCATTCGCCAGTTCCACAAGGACGGCCGCCTCGAGCTGGTCGCGACCCAGTCCGGCGCTGGTGAGCCACTCAGCAACCGCGCCATGTGGCGGGCGTTGCGGCGCACCCCATTGATGAGTTTCAAGGTGATGGTCGCCATCCATTGGCAGGCCTTGAAGATCTGGCTGCGCGGTGCGCGCTATGTTCCAAAACCCGACTCTGCCCATCCAAAGGTGACCTGATGGCAAGCGATAAGACGGCCGAGGCCGCCCTACCCCGACTCCAGCAGCCGCTGTTCGGGCCGGTTCTGCGCACCTTGCTGAAGCCGGTGATCTGGCCGATCACCAGGCTGTTCGACCGCATCGCCGCCGGCCAACTGCGGCTCCGGCTCGGCGGCCGCAGCTACCTGCTCGATAGCGAGCGGGAGGGACCGCTGGCGGAGATCGATATCCGACGTCCGCTGCGGATGGCGCGGCGGTTGGCAACCAAGGGCCATCTCGGGCTCGGCGAGAGCTGGATGGCCGGCGACTGGGACAGCCCAGACCCGACCGCCGTCCTGCACCTGCTTGCGGTCAATGAGCATCGCTGGCGCGAGCGCCAACGCGGTGGTCCGCTGCACCGGTTATTGTCGCCGCGGCGCCATCAGCGGCGCAGCAATACCCGCACCGGCAGCCGGCGCAACATCGCCTATCACTACGACCTTGGTAACGATTTCTACCAGCTCTGGCTCGACCCAAGCATGACCTACTCCAGCGCTGTCTATCGCGCCGACGCTGATGACGTCTCGAGTACCGACGCCAGCGCCGCCCTTAAAGCCGTCCATACCGAGCCAGGCTCGGCGCCGACGCTGCGGCGGCCGACCGCGCAGCCGCACTCAGGCGCGGCACGCAATGCCGTCACCGACTCGTGCCTAGACCCGACGTCAACGGCAGACGACCGATCAAACCGAGGCGCAACCCCCGTATCAACCATCGAGCCAACAGCGGGGCCAACAACCGGGCCAGACGGCGGAATCGCCGTTCCCCGTCAGACTGCAGCGCTAAGCCGGAGAACAGCGCCAAGTCAGACCACAGCGCTGAGTGACGATGACGACGACCAAACCCTCGCGCAGGCGCAGCGACATAAATATCAGCGCCTGCTGACGATGCTCGATGCCAAGCCCGGCCAACGGCTGTTGGAGATCGGCTGCGGCTGGGGCGCGATGGCCGAAGCAGCGGCTGAGCAAGGGCTGCACCTCACCGGCATCACGCTCTCGGAGGAACAGCTGGCTTGGGCCAACTCGCGCTTCAGCGGCAGCCCGCTCGCCGCCCAAATCGAGCTGCGGCTGCAGGACTATCGCGATGTCACCGAAACCTTCGATCACATCGTCTCGATCGAGATGTTCGAGGCCGTTGGAGAAGAATATTGGCCAACCTACATGGACACGCTGCGAGAGCGTCTGCGCCCAGGCGGTACGGCTGCGCTGCAGGTGATCACCATCGCCGACGATATCTTTGACGACTACAAAGCGAGCCCAGATTTCATCCAGCACTACATCTTCCCAGGCGGCATGTTGCCGACGGTCGGCCGCTTCGACGCGGCAGCACAGGCGGCCGGGCTCGAGATCACTGAGCGCAGCTTCTATGGCAAGGACTACGCGCGCACCCTGCGGGCATGGCATCGGCGCTTCCTCAAGCGCGAAACCGAGGTACGCGCATTGGGCTATGACGAACGCTTCATCCGCATGTGGCGCTATTACCTCTCTTACTGTGAGGCCGGATTCCTAGACGACCGCATCGATGTGATGCAGGTCGCGCTGCGGCACCGAGGCAGCATCTGAAACCGCGCTGAAAACGGTGTCACTGAAGCCATCGACTCATCGTTCCCGGTGGCGCTGCGCGATGAACGTTAGCGCGTTTCGCTTGGCTGTCGAACGCTGGGCGTCACGCGATGGATAAGCCGCCCAATCTCTGTCAGTAGGTCATCGCTTGCCTTCTGCAAGGCCTGCACGCTGTCTTCGGTTGGCTGGGTCTCGCCGCGCTCGATGCGACCGAGGAGATCGGCGGCAACTGCCTGCATTCGGTCGTACTTGACACCCATCGGCTGAAACTCGGCGAAGGTCTTATAGCGGCGTCGGCCAGGGCCGGCGTACCAACGACCGAAATTCCGATCGTCGGGTCTTAGGTCAGCGAGTTGAGTGCGCTCTGCCTGCGCAAGCTGACGGAGAAAGCCTTGCAGCCAATACCGATGATTCTGAGCCACGAGCATCAGCGGCAGATCGTCGCGCTCTGGAGTGGCCTCGAGATCGCTCCAAACGCCTCCAGCTGACCAGTGGGAGATCCACTCAGGAAGCGCTTCAGCGGGCATCGGCCGCGCGATCCCATAGCCCTGACCGAAGCGACAGCCAAGCCAGGTCAACATGGCCGCATGCGCCAAGGTCTCGACCCCTTCGGCGATCACTGGCCGGTTGAAGGCGTGGGATAACTGCACGACGCTTTCGACGATCTCCTTGTCCCCCGGGTCATATAGCATGTCGCGCACGAAACTTTGGTCGATCTTCAGCACATCGACCGGCAGGGCGCGAAAATAGGCCAGAGACGAGTAGCCAGTACCGAAATCGTCGAGGGCAAAGCGCACCCCAAACGCGCGACAAGCCGCCAATACGCGTTGGGCCTGATCGAAATCGCTGAGTGTGGCCGTCTCCAGGATCTCCAGCTCCAGGTCTTCTCCGGCGACATCAGGATGCGCGCGCAGCCGCTCCTCGAGCCGTGCTGCGAAATCGGGCCGCAACAGATGGCGAGCACCGATATTGATACTGACCGAAAGGCCAAGCCCCGCGCAATTCCAAGCCTCAAGCTGTTTTAGCACGTTCTCGATGACCCACTCATCGAGTTTCACCTCGAGTTCGGTCCCCTCGATATCGGGCAAGAAGGCGGCCGGCATCAACAACCCTTGCTCGGGATGTTGCCAGCGCACCAAGGCCTCAGCGCGGATCACCTCGCGGCTGATCATATTAACTTGAGGCTGGAAATGCAGGACCAGCTCATCCTGTTGCAGGGCCAAACCGATCCGCTCGAGCTTCTGCCGGCGGACCTGTAGCAGCTGATCCTGCTGAGCATCGTAAAGATGGTAGGTGTTCTTGCCGCTCTCCTTGGCCTGATACATGGCCTGATCGGCATGCCGCAGCAAGGTGTCTGGATCGGCGATGTCTGGTGGACAGAGCGTGACGCCAATGCTTGCAGAAACGCTGTGCATCAGCCCTCCAACCTTAATCGGGTCACGAACCGCAGCAAGGACGCGATGTAGCAATCCGAAGCAGTCCTCTGGTTGACCCAGATCGGTGAGCAGCAGAACAAACTCGTCACCGCCAAGGCGAGCCACGGTATCCTCGCCACGCACCACCTGACCCAAGGCCTTGGCAACCTGGACCAAAAAGCGGTCGCCGACAGCATGGCCGTAGCGGTCGTTGATCGGTTTGAAGCCGTCAAGGTCGAGATAACAGACCGCGAGCACACGACCCTTGCGGCGAATATGGGCGATGGAATGATCGAGCCGATCCGTCAGCAGGCGCCGGTTTGGCAAACCGGTGAGATGATCATAGTGGGCGATGCGATTCAGCTCTGCCTCATGCGCCTTGAACTGACTGATATCGGAGAAGACGCCGATATAATTCAGTACCGCCCCGGCCGGGTCACGCACGACTGAGATCGAGAGCAGCTCCGGGTAGACCTCGGTGTCTTTACGCCGGTTCCAGATCTCACCCTGCCAGAATCCATCGTCGTTAATCGCTGCCCACATGCGCTGGTAGAACTCGGCATCGTGCTGACCCGATGCCAGGATCTTCGGGTTATGGCCGAGCAGCTCCTCCCTCCCATAGCCAGTGATGCGTGTGAAGCTTGGATTGACGTCAACCAGACGATTATCGGCATCGGTAATCACGATCCCTTCGAGGCTATGGGCGAAGACACTGGCGGCGAGCCGAAGCTGTACCTCTGCCTGTTTGCGCTCGGTCACGTCGTGGATATAGCCATGCCACAGCACGCTGCCATCCGGTTGGCGTTGCGGCGAGGCCTCGCCCTCCACCCATCGCGTGCGACCATCGGGGAATCTGACCCGATAGTTTTCTCGCCAAATGGTCAGCTCAGTGGCAGAACGCTCAATTGAGGCCATGATTCGGTCGACATCATCCGGGTGGAGCACGCTCAACACTGGACTCGCATCCTCGACGACGCTCGCGACCTCAAGGCCGTAGATCACCTTGATACCTTCACTGGCGAACGGGAAGGCACTGCGGCCATCCGGCCAACGTTGGTACTGGTAGATCATGCCCGGCACATGTGCGGCGATCTTCTGGATCCGCTCATGCAGCTCTTGGATGCGATCGCGCTCGCGTTTCAATGCCTCGAGCGTCTGCAGCTGGGCGCCAATGTCACGGGCAATGCCGAGCACGCCGACCAAGCGCCCCTCAGCATCGAACATCGGGGTCTTGATCGTCTCGACCTGCTCCTGATGGCCATCATCGGCGAAGGTCAGGGTCTCCTGATTGACGCTTGAGCCACCGGCAGCAATGGCGTCAAGGTCATGCTGGCGAAAGGCTTTCGCCTCGGCGGCCGGAACGAAATCCGAATCGCGCCGGCCCTTGATCTCAGCCTCGGTGGCACCAAAAAGACGCTCGAAACGCGGATTGCACGCGAGGTAGACACCATCCGGATCTTTAAGCCAGACCAGGTCCGGGATCGTGGCCACCAGGGTCGAGAGGAAACTGCGTGCTTCCAGCAACCTAGACTCGCTCTCGCGCAAGGCACGCTCATCATCGACCCGCTGTTCTTGCCCGCGCAGCAACAAACCGAGCAGCACGCCAATCGCCGGCAACACAACGAGAAACGGCAGCGCGACGTCCCTGAGCACCTGCACCCTTAGCGTCGTCGGCAACAGGATGACCCAGCCCAGCGCGACCAGATGCACCACCAAGCCGAAGAGCAGTAGGGTCCAAACGCTGATCTCGACCTGACCGCGGCGACGCAGATAATGGAACAGGGCGCCAAAGCTGGCCGCGGTGACGATGGTCGCGATCCCCATGCCAACCCCAGGACCACCGAGCCAGCCGCGGTAGAGGCTCGCGATGAGGCCAGAGATCACCGCAGCCGGCATGCCTCCAAACAGCCCGGCGATGCCGATCACGACGGTGCGCCCGTCGAAGATCAATGGACCGACGACCACTGGGTAGACCATGCCCAACAGCGCCGTCAACCCAAACAGTATCCCGATCAGGGCCTGGGTTGAGCGTTGATCACGCGGCAAGCGCGCGACAAAGAGACCGTGCGCGAACGCTAACGCAAGCAGCAGGGAGGCGTTCTGTACAAGCCCACTGAGGATGCTCATCCGCATCGACTCCTCATTCGCATCGACTCCGTTCGCCTTGGCCGCCAGCATGGCAACGGCAGCCGTCACGCGAACGGCCACCGGGCAAAGGCTGAGCCTGGCAGCGAGGCATCACCACAGCAGGTCTACATTGGAAAACCGCCACCGGGCGGAAAGCCACCACCCGGCGGCATCCCCCCACCCATGCCGCCCATCCCCGGCGGCAGTCGGCCCTGCATCTGGCGCATCATCTTGGCCATGTTGCCGCCCTTCATCTTCTTCATCACCTTCTGCATCTGGGTGAACTGCTTCATCAGCTTGTTCACATCCTGCACCTGAGTGCCCGAGCCGATGGCGATCCGTCGCCGCCGCGAGCCCTTGATGATCTGCGGATGCTCACGTTCCATCGGCGTCATCGAGTCGACGATGGCTATCAGCTTCACCACCTCCTTGTCATTGACCTGGCTCTTCATATGCTCGGGCAGTTGACCGGCGCCCGGCAGCTTGTCCATTAGCCCAGCCATGCCACCCATGGCGCTCATCTGCTGGAGCTGATCACGAAAATCGACGAGGTCGAAGGCTTTACCCTTCTTGATCTTCTTCGCCAGCTTTTCGGCCTTCTGATGATCGACCTTCTGCTGCATCTCCTCGACCAGCGAGACCACGTCGCCCATGCCGAGGATACGCGACGCGATGCGGTCCGGATGGAAGGGCTCGAGCGCATCGCTCTTCTCACCAACGCCCAAGAACTTGATCGGCTTTCCAGTGATCTCGCGGATGGAGAGCGCGGCACCGCCACGGGCATCGCCATCGGTCTTGGTCAGTACCACACCGGTGAGCGGCAGCGCGTCGTGAAAGGCACGTGCGGTCTTTGCGGCATCCTGGCCGGTCATGCTATCGACCACGAACAGCGTCTCGATCGGCGTCACCGCGGCGTGCAGGTCCTTGATCTCCTGCATCATCCGCTCATCAATCGCGAGCCGGCCGGCACTGTCGACGATGAGCACGTCCTGGCCCTGGCGGCGCGCCGCATCGAGCGCGGCCTTGGCGATCTCGACCGGCTGCTGCTGCGGCGTGCTGGGGAAGAAGACGGCATCGACCTCGGCGGCAACGGTGCGCAGCTGATCGATGGCGGCGGGGCGATAGATATCGCAGCTCACCACCATCACGCGCTTCTTCTGGCGCTCTTTGAGGTAGCGCGCAAGCTTGCCAGCGCTGGTCGTCTTACCGGAGCCCTGCAGGCCAGCGAGCAGGATCACCGCCGGTGGCTGCTGGCGCAGGTCAAGGCCTTCATTGGCCTCGCCCATGAGGCTGACCAATTCGTCGTTGACGATCTTGATCAGCTCCTGCCCGGGCGTGAGACTCTTGGTCACCTCGGCGCCGAGGGATTTCTCGCGCACGCGCTCGATGAACCCGCGCACCACGGGCAAGGCGACGTCGGCCTCGAGCAGGGCCATGCGCACCTCGCGCAGGGTCTCCTTGATGTTGTCCTCGGTGAGCCGAGCCTGACCGCGCAGGCCCTTCAGCACCTCGCCGAAGCGATCCTGAAGATTGTCGAACATGATGTCTCTGAATGATCCTGTTTGGGGATTTACTTGTTTGCCGATAGCCGGTTTATTTCGACCCAATCGATTGACGCGCGCCAGCTCCGCGAGTATCGGAACGGTTGCTGGCCGCGGTTTGTTAACCTACGTCAAGGCAGCGCGATTGAGTCTCCGGAAAGCAGCGGTTGCCGGGCTGACTTTCGTTTGCAGGCCGTCTCGCTTGTGCGATGATCGCAGACTATGAACAACGTCGTCATCTCGATCGCAACCCTGATCGCCTACTTCGGCTCCGCCACGCTCATCGGCTGGCGCCTGTTCACGCATCAACCGGACTCGAACACAGCCAAACTCCGCGGTGTCACGCTCGGCCTCGCCTACGCCGGGCTGACCCTGCACACCTGGTTGCTGTACACCGTCATCTTCAGCCATGACACGCTGAATCTAGCCTTCTTCAACGCCCTTTCTCTGGCGGCCTGGACTGTCGTCGCCTCACTGCTGCTCTCGAGCCTAACCAAGCCGATTGAGAACCTCGGCCTGGTGGTACTGCCGCTCGCGGGCGTCACGGTGCTGCTCGATATGCTCTACCCGAGCACGCCGTTCCTAGGCGAGTCCACCAGTTGGGTGTTGAAGCTGCACGTGCTGCTCTCAATGCTGGCCTACAGCCTGCTCACGCTTGCCAGCGTGCAAGCGGTGCTGCTGTGGATTCAGGATTCCTACCTGCGCGGGCGCAAACCCGGTGGCTTTGTCCGCGCGCTGCCGCCGCTGATGACGATGGAAGAGATGATGTTCGAGATGATCGGCATCGGCTTCTTCCTCCTCACCCTGGCGCTGCTGAGCGGTTTTGCGTTCCTCGAGAACATGTTCGCGCAGCATCTGGTGCACAAAACCGTGCTCTCGGTGGTCGCTTGGCTGGTCTTCGGCGGACTGCTGCTCGGCCGGCGCCTCTGGGGCTGGCGCGGTCGCAAGGCGATCTCCTGGACCCTGACCGGTTTCGGCATCCTGATCCTCGCCTACTTTGGCTCCAAGCTGGTGCTCGAGCTGATCCTGCATCAACCCGCCTGAGCGTCTCCCCTGCTCCTCAGGCCTCAAATTCCAAGGCCCTGTCCGAAAACACTCGTGCCACAGGGCGCAGGACTGAACGGATCATGGCGCCACCACAGCCTCAAGCGCCTTCGATAACACCGGGGCGGTGCCGAAACTTGACAGATCATTGAACAACCACGGCCTCTCTCACGTTTCGGGGGACTAGGATGGGAGCAGGATGAGAGCAGGACATGAGGTTTTTACCGGCGTCGTCAGCGCTCAAGGAGCGCCAAGTCTTCCGGCTGGTCGATGTCAGCCAGGCTCGCTAATTCTGTCCATGCCAGTCCAGCATCGCGCATCCGCTCCCGGGTGATCTGCGCGACCTGTGCTGTCCCCCAAGGCATCTTCGTCAACAGCAGCGACAGTGCCGACAAGGCCTCTCGGCGCAGACCCAGCAGCACATAGCCGCCATCCTTTGCCGGACCCAACACCGCCCTCTGCTTGGTCAGCGCCTGCAGCGCTTGCTGCAGATAGCTGGCGTCTAGGTCTGGACAGTCGGTGCCGATCAGCAGCACCCGCTCCGCCCGCCCAAGCGCGCTCGCAGCGGCGGCCTGCAGTCGGGCACCTAGGTCCGGACCGCGCTGGACCTGCAAGCACAGCTGCAGGCGCTCTGCTAACTGCAGAAACAGCGGATGAGTCGTTTCAGGCGCGCACCAGAGCTCCACGGGTGCTAGGCGCGCATTGGTCACCCGCTCAAGGGTGTGACACAACAGTGCCTCGGCGAGTTGCGCCGCCCCCTCAGCGCCGAGCGCCGGAATCAGTCGCGTCTTGCACTGGCCAGGCACGGGCGCCTTGGCAAAGACCAAGATGCGGGCGTTTGGAAAACGCATCAGCGCGGCTTTCCGTCCATCTCTACCGATGGAGCAGCCACAGCAATCCAAACGCGGTCGTTCCGGCAAGCCTGCGTGGTATCGCCATCACCCGTCATGGAACCTGTCCTGGTTGTGGGACAGCAGGTCGCCCAAGCTGCTCCATGAGGGTCTGAGCGGTCTCGAAATCATAGGCCTCCAGTGCCTGCCGAAGTGGCTCTAGCGCGTCCGCGAGCCCGGCGGCGATGAATAGCTGCTGTGCCGCCTCGAGGCGGTTTGCCGCATTGTAATGAGAACCGGCGATCAACTCGGCCAGCTCGGCCAGCACAGGGTCGAGCTGTGCTTGGGTGGCAGCTTGGGTCGCAGCCTGGAACGGCAGCGCGATCGTGGCGCGGCCGCAGCTGGGCGGCTGCACTGCGGCCGAGGGCGCGCAGGATGGCATCGAGCAGGTCGGAAGGGGTCGCAGGCTTGTTCAAGAAGCCGCGGATGTCGAGCCCCCTGGCCGCGGCTATGGCCTCCTCGCGTCCGTAGGCGGTGACCATGAGTAGGGTTGGCAACGGACTGATATCGGAGCACTGCTCGATGGCCCGCGCCGTGGCCACGCCGTCGAGTCCAGGCATGCACCAGTCCAGCAGCACCAGCCGGTAGGGGTCATCTGGCACGGCTGCGCGCAATTGACTCAGCGCTTCCTCGCCGCTGGCCGCGGCGTCCACGCGGAGCCCGAGGCTGCTGAGGATGGCTGAGAGTGTCTCGCGGGCGCTGGCGTTGTCGTCCACCACCAGCAGCCGCAGCGCGCCCAGCTCGCTGAGGCCGATGGGCGAACGCGCGTGCTCGCCCTGTTGCAGGCCGAGCTGAGCCGTAAAATGGAAGCTGCTGCCGACGCCGGGCCTGCTCTCGACCCAGATCTCGCCGCCCATCAGCTCGGTCAGGCGCTTGGAGATCGCCAGCCCCAACCCGGTGCCGCCAAAGCGACGCGTGGTGGAGGCATCGGCCTGACTGAAGGACTGAAACAGCTTGCCCTGTTGCTCGGCGCTGAGACCAATGCCGGTATCACGCACGGAGAAATGCAGCCGGCAGGTCTCGGTGTCCTGTGCGAGCACCTCAGCACCGATGATGATCTCGCCAGAGGCGGTGAACTTCACCGCGTTGTTGCTGAGATTGGTCAAGATCTGCCCCAGGCGCAGCGGATCGCCGATTAGGGCCACAGGCAGATCAGCGGGCAGGTCGAAGATGAGCTCCAGGCCCTTCTCCTCGGCCTTGAGACCGATGACCGCAGAGAGGTTGCCGAGGACGTCTTCGAGGCTGAAGTCGATGCGCTCGATGGCGAGCTTGCCGGCCTCGATCTTGGAGAAGTCCAAAATGTCGTTGAGGATGCCGAGCAGGGCGTCGGCGGAGCGGCCGACCTTGTCGATATAGTTGCGTTGGCGCTCATCGAGTGGGGTCTGCAAGACCAGATGCGTCATGCCGATGATGGCGTTCATCGGTGTGCGGATCTCGTGGCTCATGTTGGCCAGGAACGCCGATTTGGCCTGGTTCGCCAACTCGGCCTCGGCCTTGGCCGCCTGCAGCGCCAGCTCGGCCTGCTTGCGCTCGGTAATGTCCTTGCCTGACCCGCGATAGCCTTTAAGCTCGCCGTTCGCGTCGAAGATCGGTATGCCGCTGGCCAGCAGATGACGCATGGATCCATCGCGGTGGCAGACGAGGTGTTCCCAGTCGGTGAACCATCGCTGCTCGGCGGCGATCGCCTGGAAGCGCGTGCTCGCCCGCGCGGCCTCCGCTGCCGGCATCAGGTCGAAGGGCGTCTTGCCAAGCAAGTCCTCGGGCGCACGGCCGAGGCAGTCCGTCGCCTTGTCGGAGACATAGGTATAGCGCCCGTCGGCGTCGGTCTCCCAGATCCAGTCCGCTAGGATCAGGGTCAGATCCTTGAAGCGTTGTTCATCCCTTTGTCGGAGGCGTTCTCGGCGCGCCGCGGTGGTCTGGATACCCGAGTCCATCCATCCCGCCAAGAGCGCACCGAGCAGATTCACCGCGATGAGGATGGGCAAGGCCTCTCGCAACGCCAGACTCCGCTGCGGCTCGGGGAACAAGAGGATGGTCGACAAGGCCAGCGAGAGGACTCCCCCAAAGACCAGATGACGCCATGGCGGCTTCAGGCGCCAGCGAACTTCGATGAGCCGCCAGACGAGGCCAATCAGCGGCGCGATGGTCAAGGTGATGCTGCCAACAAAGGCGCCTTGGCCGCCCATGAGCAGGCGCGCGGGAATCGCCACGAGCATCGCGGCTGCCGCGCCGCGCCAGCCCGCCAACAGGCCCGCAAAGCCCATCAGCAACACCCGTGCGTCCAGCAACAGGCCGGGGGCGAGCTCGACCGGCTGCAGCATCACCTGAACGGCCCCCAGACCAAGCAGTCCACCCAGCATCAGCTGGCGGCTCGCCTGGTCGGGCAGCCACTGCCACAGATGATGATGATAAAACAGGGCGATCGCAGCAAAGGTAATCAGCCCAAGAGACGACGCCGTGACAAAGTCCAACAAAAAGGTTCCTCCGAGCGTCACGTCCGATTCGGGTTCGGCGCTGCGGCGCAAGCCCTAGGCAAGCGCTCCGCCGCAGCTACTGCCCTGCCCAGCGGTGCAGCCGTAACAATGCTCACCGACCTGGATGGAACGCTCTCTGAGCAGCTCCGCTGAGGTCAGATCACGGAGATGCAGACGCTCACGCTGGTTAGGGCTACTCGGGCTCCGGCTGTGACGGTGCCGGTTACCGTCACCGTCACCGTCACCATCGCCGTGGCGCAGTGGCAGACCGAGCATCTGATTGAAGTCGCAGTCATAGAGGTAGCCCTGCCAGTCGACGCTGATCAGGTCACGACACATCACCGCCTCCAGGTTCGCAGCCTGATGCGCCGACTTCAAGAGCCCCAGATAGTCATCGAACTGCCGCGTCGATTGCAACCAGCTGCCGAAACGCCGGATCGGCATATTCGCCAAGGTCAGCAGACGGTTGAAGTCGATCCCATAACGCGCCTTGAGCTCGCGCTTGTACTCGGCCTCGAGCGCGCACTGGGAAGGCGGTAAGCTGGCACCGGTAGGATTGTAGACCAAGCTGAGCGACAGGCGGCTATCGGAACGACCATAGCCGCGCAGATTCAGGGCGCGCAGACCACGCAGGCTCGCATCAAAGGTGCCAGATCCGCGTTGCGCATCGACATTCTCCTGCAGATAGCAGGGCAAGGACGCGATCACCTCGACCTGATGCTCGGCCAAGAAGTCCGCGAGGTCCTCCTGCCCCGGCTCCTCTAAGATGGTCAGGTTACAGCGATCCACCACCCGCACACCAAGCTCGCGCGCCGCGATTACCAACGGTCGAAACACCTGATTCAACTCCGGCGCACCGCCGGTTATATCCAACAGGGTCAGGTCGCCATGCCGCAGAAAGGCCACCAACTCATCGAGCGTCTCGAGGCTCATCTCCTCAGTGCGCTTAGGGCCTGCATCCACATGGCAGTGCAGGCACGACTGGTTGCAGCGATAACCGAGATTCACTTGCAGCGTCGTCAGTCGACGGCGCCGGATCAGCGGAAAATCAGAGGGGAACAGCAGCGGTTTTGAATCCAGCACGACACAGCTCCGAGCGACGGTAAAAGTTGAGAACAGACTGCTCACAAGATACGCCGGCAGTGGTAACATTCAACCGCATGGCCGCCCGAGTAGCCACTCGTCTCGATCACCAGCAACCAAGGCGATGCCATCAACCACCCTCACATAGGGGCTGTAGCTCAGCTGGGAGAGCGCCGCGTTCGCAATGCGGAGGTCAGGGGTTCGATCCCCCTCAGCTCCACCATTTGTTTAATCATAAAACCTTGATTTGAAAAAGCGGATCGAAGCCGATGTTTGTCGCTGCTGCCCTTGACCAGCCGGCCAACCCTAGCTAGGGCGATCAATCCTCGTTTCAGATCCTGCACGCTCAGGGCCTCGCGCAGCATAGACAGTGAGGCGGGAGCGGCCGATGACGATTGCCGGGGAGCTAGTGTCGTCGTGCTGCTGTCTTGCGATCACCATCAGAATCACATTGATGGTGCTGGGCCGGTTGTGGATCATCGACACTCGGGCATGTCGGCGATTGGACCAGGCACTTCGTTTCGCTCGCGACTAATTCTGCATCGGAATATCAGCGTCCCACCGAAAGCCGACGCCGCCTCCCTGCCAGACGCCTTCGCCCGCGGGATTGGGCCCATGAATGTCGACATGAACCGGCAGTTCATCGCGGGGCCTGAGCAAGTCAACACCTCGCACAGTGCTGCGGTGCATAATGCGTAGACCCTGTTCTTCGACCGGCCGGTGTGCCTCTGGCGCGGCCCGGTGGGCGACAGCCAGGTTATCGATGAAGACGCAGTCACCCTCGGAGTATTCATAGGTCACCGCGTAGCCATCGTGCAGCCCGGCATTGAGCAGGTCATTGTATTCGCGACAAAGACGTTGCAACTCCTCAGCGTCCAGCAATCGAAAGCCATCGCGGTTGGTCAGTCTTTCGAACACGGCCCCTGTCATCCCTAGGTGTAGCCAAACGCTTTTTCGGCCCGATAGCGGATGGACATGCACCAGCGGATGGACAACACCGCTGTTGGAATTAACGGAAGACAGTCGGCTCCAGTCCGGCTGACGTTCCGCTGGAAGTGCGTCATAAGCGGCACCCTGATGAGCAAAGCAGGTTCCTCCGCCTTTCTCCGCCGGGCGGATAATGTGGTAGCCGGAGTGTGAGAAGGTCGTGGGGTTGAAGCTGCCATCGTTGTGCCACTGAGGCCCAACACCCGGGATGCCATGCTTCGGATCGTTCGACAACCGAAAGATGTCGCGATTGCCATCAGGCGTTGCCGGATGCACCCCATGCGTGCTGTGCAACTCCTTGCCACCCCACCAGCAACTGGCGCGGAGGAAGGCTTCAGGCTCGAGCTGCCGCTCGCTCCTGAAAACGAGGAATCCCCGCTGAGCCATCTCGAGTTCCAACGCCCGCCTGACCTCCTCGGGTGGCGGGGCATCCGCGGACAGATCGACTCCGTGCACCAGGGCGCCGATGGGATCGAGTGGCTCAATATGGCCACCAAAACGCTCGATTAACGCGACCCGTGACGGATCGAGTGGTGAAACGCGCGCAAGCTTCATCATCGCTCTCCTCGACTCTCAGTGATTTGGCCTCGCATGCTACCTTCCAACTCCGCGAGTCACATCGGGTGCGCTAGCGTTCTCTGCGCTCGAACCCCTGCACCAGATCCTCGAGCGGCATTGGCGCGGCGAAGAAGTACCCCTGAAACAGGGTGCAACCTTCGGCGCGAAGCAGATCATACTGAGCCTTCGTCTCAACCCCTTCGGCGATGACCGGAATCGAAAATGCCTTAGCGACACTGAGCGCGGCGCGCACGATGACCAGCCGCGAGGGGTTGTGCTCGATGTCTTTGATCAGCGCCTGATCGATCTTCACTGCCTGAAACGCGAGACGCTGGAGCTGAAGTAGCGACGACGAGCCGGTTCCGTAGTCGTCCAGCACCACGGCGATGCCACTGTGCTGCAACCGCTCAAGAGCGGCTTCGACATGCTCGACATTGGCGAACAGCGACTGCTCGGTCACTTCAAGCCGGACTTGCTGTGGCCTCAGACCCGCAGCTTCAACGGTGCGGATAACCCGCTCTGCGAAGTCGGTGTCGAGCAATTGAGCACACTGACATTGACACCAAGATGAAGCTCGGCATGATTCGCCATGGGAGGTATCGAGGCGAAATCCTGGCATGCCCGCCGCAGCACCCAGTCATCGAGGGCCTGGATCAGACCGCTATCCTCGGCCAGCTTAAGAAAGGCATCGGGGCGCCGCAGCTCCTTGTCCGAGGCCGCCCATCGGACCAGCGCCTCGCAGCCACACCATTGGCCGCTGGCATCGACCTGTGGCAGGTAGTGCAGGGTCAATTCGTCATGATGCAAGGCATGCCGTAAGGCCAGGGAGCGGGTCTCTTTAATCTCAAGCTCATGCTGCATGCTTAGCTCGAAAAAGCGCCAGGTGTCACGACCACCCCGCTTCGCCTCGTACATCGCGATATCGGCCTGCTTCATCAGCTCATCAGCGCTGCTGGAGGCATCAGCAAAGAGCGTGATGCCGATGCTAGCGGAGCAGTACAGGGGCCGCTCCTGGTCACCAGCCAACCGATAAGGGGCCGCCGCCAAACGCATGAGTTTCGAGGCGATGCTAGCCGCCTCTTGGGTTGCTATCTCTCGGTCCGCGCTGAGCGCCTCGCAGAGAACCACGAACTCATCACCGCCAAGGCGCGCTGCGGTATCCGTTTGCCTCAGGCCCCGACGCAAACGCCCACTAAAGGTGGCCAATAGCTGGTCGCCGACGGCATGGCCGAGGGTGTCGTTGATGCGCTTAAAGCCATCGAGGTCGAGGAGCAGGAATGCGCGATAACAGTTCTGGCGGGCCGTCAACGCAATCGCACGCCGCAGTCGGTCGAGCAAGAGCCGCCGATTCGGCAGTTCTGTCAGTTCGTCATAGAGCGCGAGCTGCTCGGCCCGCGCTGAGGCCTGGTGATGGTTGGTCATGTCGTAACAGACACCTACCAAGCACCAGCCCCGGGTCAGCGCGTCTTGGACGCACCTGGCATGCATGCGCAGGTGGCGACAGTCGCCTGAGGGCGAGAGCACCCGCAGTTGCGTGAAGTAGGGCTGATCCGAGCGAGCCGCCCTGAGCATCGTGCTGATCGCCCGAAAGCGATCCGCGGGATGCACTCGATCACGCCAAGCGGCCAGGTCGATGCGTGCGGTCGACTGATCCAGGTGGTGCAGCCTGTGCATCCGACGATCCCACAGCAGTCGCTGCTGTTGGAGATCGTATTCCCAGGTTCCAATCTCAGCGGCATCGATGGCGAGACGTAAACGCCGCGCACGCTCCTCTAGGAGTATCTCCGAGTCCCCAGGTGCGGTATCAACCTCAACCACCAGCCTCTGAGAAGTCTGGTCTGCGTTCGTTGTCCGTTCTTCTCGCATGGGCTCTGCCAAACCTCTCAAGCGTCCGTACCGGTTTAGGCGAGTCTAGCGGCTTGAGGCAGATCAGAAAAGGGTCTCTGCCGCTCAGCGGCCAATCGGTTCTCGAATCCCTTCTAGGCAGACATGTCGCCCCCAGATCACGGTTGATCTTGAGTAGCAAAGTCAGGCCAGGTCTGCCACGAAGCGCAAAACGTCGGACCCGCTAAGGCGGCGACGCCGGCAACGGCCCCGAGGCCTTTCTGACAGCAGTAAGGCCTCGAACCGATTCTTTTGCTATCAACGCCGCGAAGTTGGGTGTATGGTGACGCCAGAATAACGAGCCTGATGGCGACCACCCCCATGCGGTGCGTCGTATCTGCACTGATCCACACTGAGTGATCCCATCCCCATTCCACGAAAAGCACTCGGCGGTGCCTGCACCGTCATGCCCAACTGCTACCTGTTTGACGCATCGGCCGGGCAGCGGATTTCCTTTTCTACTATGCGTGCTACTAGAGAGACCTGACTGAATGAATATCTACGTTGGCAATTTGGCCTATGGCGTGACCCAGGACGAGCTGCGCGAGGCCTTTGCTGCCTTCGGCAACGTCGAGAGCGCGAATCTGATCACTGACAAGTTCACTGGGGAGTCCAAGGGCTTCGCCTTCGTTGAGATGCCCAACAACAACGAGGCAGACGCGGCCATCAAGGAACTGAACGAGCAGCCTTTAAAGGGTCGCCCGCTCCGCGTAAACCAAGCCAAGCCTCGCAGTGATCGTGGCGGCGGTGGCGGCGGTCGCTCAGGTGGCGGCGGCGGCGGTCGCTGGTAAGCACCATTCCATCCCTTCGGCTTAGGCCATTGCCGAAGCGCTTCAGGAGTACCTGAGGCGCGAGCCGAAGGGGCCATTGGCATCCGACTTTCTATCTTCTCAAGCGTCATCGAGGCGTGCTCACGCCGGACACTTAACGCCACAACTCATCTCACAAGCGCCTTGTTGCGCGGGAACCAGACCGGAGAGCTTCTCGGAGACCAGTACCGGATGGCTGCTGTCGCCGCTGCTGCAGCACTTACGGATCTTCCTGGCCACAAAAGCGCCCGCAGCCACGGTCACGACGCGCCGCCGCTTGCTCTTTTGTGCCTGCACCGCCTTCCCGCAGAGTGGGCAGCGTTCAGCCTCGGCAACAAAATCGATACAGGGGATGGGCTCCTGCGTGCGCGCCGTCGCCCGCACCACCTCGGCTGCTGACCACCCGGCCAGGCGAGCATGGTGCCGGAACCACCTCAGTCGTTCGTAGACCCCCCTTTTTTGCCGACCTCCTCCAGAGCATATCGAGCAAACACCGCAACCACCTGCTCCAGCACAATCGGTGGCGAGTGCCCGCGCAGGCTGCGCACCACCTCCGCAGGCCCTAAACCGGGATGACGAATCAGGGCCAGCAGAACCTGGATAACGACCGCATCATCGACGCCGACCGATAGCTGAGGGTTGTTCGTTGTCCACCAGAGGAAGGCGTGAGTGTCGAGCAAAACCCGCATCATTCAGCCTCCCAAGCGCGAATCTCCTCCTCGGGCAATGGTTCAAAGAAGGCATCATCCACCCTGCCTGCCAGTCGGCCCGGTTGACGTTGCGGTGCTGCATTGGCGAGCGGCAAAAGTCGGGCATAAGGCTTACCGGCCTTGGCGACAATGATCTCTTGGCCACGATGGGCCTGCTCAAGGAGTTTTGAGAAATGGGTCTTTGCTTCGTGAACGTTGACGATGGTGGTCATGACGGGTTGACTGATGTGGACTAAGCTATCGACTAAGTCGATCTTCGGCAGGTGGTCTTGGCAAACCGCGCGAAAACCTGGACGGACTACGGTTTGGCCTTGCTGGGGTCGGCCTGGATCAGGCGCACCCTGACCTGATCGAAGCGATTTCGCTACCTATCCAATCCAGAAAGGAATTTGGATTTTAGTGAGCGCGGGCGGGCGGGCGCTAGACCTGCATGCGCATGACTTCTTTATAGGCAGTGATGATGCGGTTGCGCACCTGTTTGCCGAACTCGAAGGCGACGCTGGCCTTTTGGACGTCGATCATCAGGTCGTTGAGGGTGACGGAGGGGTCGCCGGCCTGAAACGCCTTGCCCTTATCAACAGCGTCGATCTGTAGCGCGTTGATGCGCTGGATCGAATGCCGCAGCTCTGCGGCGAATCCCCCCGCCGCAACTGGGCCGGTCTGTGCTCCCCCTGCTGGCCCGCCGATGGTTCCCGCCCCGTTCACTGCCGCGGCCCCGCTACCGGATTGATTGGCTGTACTAGTACCGCTGGCCTGGCTGGCCAGCAGGCGCATGGTGGCGAGCGCGGGCTCGAGGCTGGGCAGGTCGTTCATGGTCTGGATGGCTCCTAGGGGCTCTTGGTCAGCGCGGGCTCTTGGTCAGCGCGGGCTCTTGGTCAGCGCGGGCTCTTGATCAGTGGGGCTCTTGATCAGTGGGGCTCTTGATCGGTCAGCGTTTGTTGCTGGCGCTGAGGGTTGCACGGCTGGAGTGCGGATGATGATTTGGACTGGGCGGCGAGGTGTTGCCCATCTTCGGCATGCTTGCCTGCCTGCCTCATCAGCATGCCTGCCTCTGGCAGACCAGACATCCACCTTCGGATGGTAGCTTAACAGCGACAGCAGACCTGGCATCGCTGCATTTAGCCGATATAATCATCGCTTTTCCAGCCTTTGCTAAAGTTTCTTCAGTCTGACACTGTTGTACTTTACACTTCTTGGCAAACCGGCGGCCAATCCTGGACGAACGGATGCCAACTGCGTTCACCATCTCCATGTCTCTTAACCACGAAGCCCAGGATGGCAGCTAAAGCTCGCAACGGGAGGCGCGCGTGAGCGAGGAGACGCGCGTAAACGGGGAGAACAGCGGCGGCGCCGATGCCGGCGGTCCGCTGCAGCGCCTGCCTGCCCTACTGCGCGCCAACCAACCCCTTGCGCTGCTCATTGCTGGCGCCGCCTTGGTGGCGGTAGTGACGGCGCTCTTTCTGTGGACGCGAGCGCCGGACTATCGGGTGCTGTTCAGCAATCTGAGCGAGGCGGACGGCGGGCGCATCATTAGCGAGCTGGATACACGGCAGGTGCCGTATCAGTTCAGCCAGGGTGGCCAGGCGCTGTTGGTGCCAGCCGATCAGGTGCACAGTCTGCGCCTGCAACTGGCGGAGCAAGGGCTGCCGCGCGGCGGTAATGTCGGCTTCGAGCTGATGGATACGCAGGCGTTTGGCATCAGCCAGTTTGCCGAGCAGGTGAATTTTCAGCGCTCGCTAGAAGGCGAGTTGTCGCGCTCGATCGAGTCGCTGGGGGCGGTGGAAGAGGCGCGCGTGCATCTGGCGATGGCGCGGCCCTCGGTGTTTGTGCGTGAGCGTGAGCCGGCCAAGGCCTCGGTGGTGCTGACGCTGTTTGGCGGGCGCTCGCTGAGCGAGGAGCAGGTCAGCGCGATTCGGCATCTGGTGGCCAGCAGCGTGCCGGAGCTGTCGGCAGATGAGGTGACCATCGTCGATCAGCGCGGGCAGATGCTGTCGCAGGACCCGAAACCAAACGACCTAGACGCCACACTGCTGATCTATCGGGATGAGGTTGAGCGCGCTTATCAGCGACGCATCGAGAACATTCTCGCGCCCATCTTTGGCCGCGACCGGGTGCGGGCACAGGTCTCGGCGCAGATCGACTTTTCCCAGCGCGAGGAGACCTCTGAGCGCTTCGCGCCGAATCAGGCGCCAAATGAGGCGGCGGTCCGCAGTCGCCAATCGAACCTTAGCTATAATGGTGATGAGGAGTCTGCGGGCGGGATTCCGGGTGCACTCAGCAATTCGCCGCCCGGCGTCGCGGGTTCGCCAATCGAGCTGCCACTGCCGGATGACGCCGATGCGGACCAAGCCAACGACGAAGACGCCGCACCACCCAAGGAGCCCATCTCCCTGGAGCGCGATGATGTCGTCAACTTCGAAGTTGACCGCAGCGTCGCGCATGTGCGTAAAGAGCGCGGCATAATTGAGCGTGTCTCGGCGGCAGTGGTGGTGGACTATCGGATCGAGCGCAACGATGCAGGCGAGCTCGAGTCAGTCGCACTGAGCGCGGAGGAGTTAGAGCAGGTCGCGAGTCTGGCACGCCAGGCGATCGGCTTCTCGGCAGAGCGCGGCGACTCCATCGAGGTGGTGAACAGCCCATTCAGCCGCTTCGACGCAGAGGCAGACATGGCATGGTGGCAAGATCCTGAGCTGATCAAGGTGATGACGCTCATTGGCGAGCCACTGATGTGGTTTATCGTGCTGCTGTTCGGCTACCTGCTCGTGCTGCGGCCGTTTATTAAGCACCATACACGCCCGCCGGAGCTGGCAGCGGCGACCCCGGAAGGTCTGAATGTGGAAGTCGGCGATGAAGAAGGCGCCGAGGGTGCATTCGAAGACGACGAAGAACCTTACCAAAGGCCGCGCCGTAACAAGGCGTTAGGGTATCAGCAAAAACTCGCTGAGCTGCGACAAACAGCGCGTGAGAATCCGCATATCGTGGCGCTGATAGTGCGCAACTGGCTAAAGAATGAGCAATGAACAGATGGACGCGAATTCCAAGG
Source organism: Lamprobacter modestohalophilus (assembly GCF_016583905.1). Taxonomy (GTDB): domain Bacteria; phylum Pseudomonadota; class Gammaproteobacteria; order Chromatiales; family Chromatiaceae; genus Lamprobacter; species Lamprobacter modestohalophilus. Next base: position 86,472 of record NZ_NRRY01000009.1, read on the forward strand.
CCATCCTCGACAAAATGAGCGGCGCGCGGCGCAGCGCGATTCTGATGCTGGCGCTCGATGACGAGAGCGCTGCTGAGGTGTTCAAGCGGATGGCGCCACAGGAAGTGCAAGAGGTCAGCACGGAGATGACCAAACTCGACCAGGTTTCGCACGCGGAGATGAACGCGGTCTTGGATGCGTTCCAGAACGAACAGGAGGAGTTTGTCGCGCTAAACCTGAACTCGAGTGATCATATCCGTTCAGTACTGAGCATGGCGTTGGGCGAGGAACGCGCCGCAAGCTTGCTCGAGGACATCTTCGAGCACAAGGGCGGCTCTGGCATCGATTCGCTGAATCTGATGGAGGCGTCGATGGTCTCGGAGCTGATCCGTGACGAGCATCCGCAGATCATTGCCACGGTACTCGTGCATCTTGAGCGGCGCCAGGCGGCGGCGGTGCTGGAGTTGTTCGATGATAAGCTGCGCAACGATGTGGTGCTGCGGATCGCGACCTTTAGCGGTGTGCAGCCGGCGGCGCTACAAGAACTCACCGAGGTACTCACTGGCATGCTTGACGGTCAGACGCTGAAGCGCAGCAAGATGGGTGGCGTACGCACAGCAGCCGAGATCCTGAATATGATGAACACGACTCAGGAGGAGGCGGCGATCGAGACCGTGCGCGCACACAGCGAGGATCTGGCACAGAAGATCATCGACGAGATGTTCCTGTTCGAGAACCTCATCGAGCTGGACGATCGCAGTATCCAGCTGTTGCTGAAGGAGATCGATACCGACAGCCTGGTGGTGGCCTTGAAGGGCGCGCCGGAGAATCTGGTCGAGGCCTTCTTGCGCAACATGTCGTCGCGTGCATCGGAGATGATCCGCGAGGACATGGAGGCCCGCGGCCCGATGCGCGTGTCGCAGGTAGAGGCCGAGCAAAAGGCGATTCTGCAGGTCGCGCGCCGACTCTCAGAGAGCGGCGAGATCATCATTGGCGGCGCCGACGACAACTATGTCTGAGGCGGACGCCAAGATCACGCGCGGGCAGGATGTGCCGTGGCGGCGCTGGCAGATGACGGAGCTAGGCCCGCGGCGTGAAAAGGCTGCAGCGAACGCGCGGCCGTCTGCGGCGACGCGCTCAACTGAGAGTGCGGCACAGCCGGGACATGGCAAGCACGGCAGCGCGAGCGCGAGTCCACCGAAGGCTGAGACGCCAACGGCACCGGTGTCGCGGAAAGCGCAACCGGAGGAACAACAGAAGGAGCAACAGAAGCAGCCGCAAAAGGGACCGCAGCAGGCGGCTGAGAAGCCCAAACGAGGACGCCCGACGGACGCGCAGAAGAAGGCACTGGATGCCGAGCGCAAGCAAGTACAGGAGGCGGCGCGTAAAGAAGGCCATGCTGCGGGCCTCAAGGCCGGCCAGGCCGAGGGCTATGCGAAGGGCTTGGAGGAAGGCCGCAAGGCGGCGCGCGAAGAGTTGGAGCAGCAGATCACCGAGACGCTGAAGCCGGTGCGAAATCTTGCGCTGCAGTTTAGCGACGCGCTGGCACTCCTGAATGACGAGATGGCGAAAGACTTGGTTGAGCTAGCGCTCGCCACCGGCCGCCATTTGGCCGGCGAGGCGCTGGATGCGAACCCGACGCAGGTCGTTGATCTGGTTCGAGGGCTCTTGCATAGCGAGCCTGCCATGCATGGAAAGCCGCGGCTGTGGCTGCATCCTCGGGATTATGATCTGGTGAACAAGTATCTGGGCCAGGAGCTGGCGGCGGCCGGCTGGGCGCTGCAGCCGGATGATCAGGTGAGCCGCGGCGGCTGCCGCGTGACCAGTGGCACGGGTGAGTTGGATGCGACTTGGGAATCACGCTGGCACACCGTTCGCCAGCAGGTGCGAAGCCGCCGCTCAGCCAGCGAGCAAACCGCCGCCTCGCAAGCGCTGCTCGACGCCGCTGAGGCAGCAGCCGTCGAGCCGGACGAGGCGCCTGGCTCACCGGCGGCTGAAGGGTCACCGGTGGCTGAAGGGCCTCAGACGCAGCCGCAGGCCGACGAATGAGCGCAGTTGTCGAGAATCCGCACACTCAGCGCTGGCATCAGTCGCTGCACCAGGTGCGCGGGCGCATCGAGATCATCCCGCCGTGGCGGACCAGTGGGCGCGTCATGCGCGCGACCGGCATGATCATCGAGACGGTTGGGCTGCAGGTCCCGCTGGGTGGCGGCTGTTTGATCGAACTGCCCTCCCCTTTCGGTGAAGATGAGCCGCGCTTTGCCGAGGCAGAGGTGGTTGGATTCTCGGACGAGAAGCTGTTCCTGATGCCGCTGGCAGGAATCACGGGCCTGCAGCCCGGGGCGCGCGTATTTGCGCTAGGCGAAGGGACGCGCGGCAGTGCGCGCCGGTTTCCGTTGGGCGAGACGCTGCTGGGGCGGGTCGTCGATGGCAACGGCGAACCACTGGACGGACTCGATGCACTGGATGACGCACCCCACGGGCATCTGACGGTACCGCCGCTGAACCCGCTGCTGCGGGCGCCCATCAACGAACAGATTGATGTGGGCATCCGTGCAATCAATGCGCTGTTGAGCGTCGGTCGCGGCCAACGCATGGGGCTCTTCGCGGGCTCCGGTGTCGGCAAGTCGGTGCTGCTTGGGATGATGGCCCGCTATACCCGTGCTGACGTCATTGTGGTGGGGCTCATCGGCGAGCGCGGCCGTGAGGTGCAGGACTTCATCGATAATATTCTGGGCGAGCAGGGCCGGCGCCGGGCGGTGGTGGTCGCCGCGCCGGCCGACACCTCGCCGCTGCAACGGTTGCAGGGGGCGGCGTACGCGACGCGACTGGCCGAGTGGTTCCGCGATCAAGGACTGGCGGTGTTGTTGATCATGGACTCATTGACTCGCTACGCGATGGCACAACGTGAGATCGCCTTGGCGGTGGGTGAGCCACCGGCGACCAAAGGTTATCCGCCTTCGGTGTTTGCAAAGCTGCCGCATCTGGTCGAGCGCGCTGGGAACGCGACCCGAGGGGGCGGCTCGATCACGGCCTTCTATACCGTACTGACTGAAGGCGACGATCAGCAGGACCCGATTGCAGACTCGGCGCGCGCGATCCTGGATGGACATATCGTGCTCTCGCGTGCGCTCGCGGATGCGGGGCACTACCCGGCGATCGATATCGAGGCGTCGATCAGTCGCGCGATGACGGCCATTGTCGATGAGCCACAGCAACGCCAGGCGCAACGATTTAAACAATTGTTCTCGCGCTACCAGCGCAATCGGGATCTAATCAGTGTCGGCGCCTACAGTCCAGGCCATGACCCGGGACTTGATGAAGCTGTGCAGCGGTATCCTCAGCTTGAGGGCTTTTTGCAACAGGGCATCGAAGAGGCCGCCAGCGTATCGGACGCCCGACAGGCGCTGGCAGCAGCAGTAGGACAATAATGGAGGAGATTGATGGCAGAGCAATCGCCACTTGATATGTTAACGGAACTCGCCCGCGAGGCACGCGATCGGGCCGGGCAGGCCTTGGCTAGCGAGCGAAACAATGAGCGTATGGTCGCGCAGCAGTTAGAGTCACTCGGCACCTATCGCGCAGAGTATGCGCAGCGCCTGCAGAAGGCGATGTGCGAAGGGATCGACCCCGCTACAATGCAGAATTATCAGCAATTTCTGAGCGCGCTAGACGACGCCCTAACACGCGCCAAACAAGCCTTGGCGGCGCAGCAGCAGCGAGTGTTGAAGACACAAAAACAATGGCAGAATGAGCAGTGTCGGCTATCCTCATATAATACATTGACCGCTCGACGTGCCATGCAAGAGCAGATTGCGGAAAATCGCCGAGAGCAGCGCCTAAATGACGAGCTCGTCACAAACCGCGAGGTGCGGCGTCGGTTACAACAGCAAGATGCCTGAGCCAAGCTAAGACGCATGGCGCGTCACCACCCTGGCAGATGAATCGAGCGAGATTCACGTTAGGGCGGAAGGCTCAGCGTCACGCATTGTCGCGCATTGCGTGACGGAATTCAGAGTGCTCACGGGGAATGCCCTAATGGATATTCAGCAGCTTCTTGCCACAGCTACCAACCAGGCGTCGACGACAAAACCGACGCCAGGCTCTGGGCTGCCTGGAATATTCGCGCAACACATGGCGCTGGCGGGGCTGCGACCAGATGCGGCCCTGACAGAGGCCGCTGCGGGGAGCAAAGGCGAGGGCCTGAGCGCTTTTTCTAGCTTGATGGGCGACCAACCATTCGGCAGTACCGTCGCGGCAGAAGACGCGGCCAAGGGCTTCGCCGCATTATGGCGAGACGCTTGGAGGCAAGGCGCGGACACAGAGGGCGCGGACACTGAGCTGGCACAGCTAACAGCGTCGATAACTGAGGTTTTGCAGCAAGCGGCTGAAGGCGAAACGCTCGCGTCCGAGATTGGCGAGCTGATGCAGCAGCTGCCCGCCGGCGCGCGCGAGGAGCTCGTTGCTCAAATGGAGGAGCTGTTCACTCAACTGACCGAGCACCTCTTGCCCGAGCAAAGCGCGCAGCTGATTGCTGAGTTCACCGAACAACTCCCACCAGAGGCGAGCGAGCAGCTATTCGCCCGACTCAGCGAGCAGCTGTCATCCGAAGAGCAAGCGCAGCTAGTTGCACAGCTCACGACACAGCTACCCGCCGCTGAGCGCGGGGCCATGCTCGACGCGTTGATCCAAGACCTGCCCACCGCACAACGCGAATCATTCTTAGCGCAGCTGACTGCACAACTCTCTCCCAAGGCGAGTGAGCAACTGCTCGCACAGCTGACGGCGCAGTTGCCCGCTGCTCAACGCGAGGCGCTGCTCACCGACTTGAGTGGACGCCTCACGCCCGAGGCGCGCACGGCAGCCCTCAGCGACTGGACACAGCGTCTGTTATCGCCAGAACGGTTGCAACTGATCAGAGAAGTCGCCACCCTGGCTGGCCCGATCGCTGCGCAGACGCGCGAGACTGTGCTGGCAAACGGAGCTGTTTTAGCGGCAGCGCAGCCTGGAGCTGAGCAGGCGGCGCGAGCAGCACTTTCAGAGCCCAACTCGATGCGCACCCGGCTCCGGGTCGATGAACGCCTAGGAATGGCTTCGCAAACGAGTTGGGAGCGAGCGAGCGCCTCAGCCGAAGCGCTGCGCGCCGTCGTCGAGATCAGCACAACAGCACAAGCTGCGAGAGAACCTTTAGCCCCTTCTCTGCGCGAGCTTCTCGGGCTTAACCTCATGGATCGGCAAGGATTTATCCCACAACAGCCCGGCGGTACGGCTGGCGCCGATAGTCTCTCAGGCTTGGGCATTGCGGGCAGCGGGCTTGCATCCTATGGCGCCATTGCTGGAAATCAAGTTGGCACCGCATCCGCAGCACCAGGCATGAGCGCACCGCTGTATAGTGCAGCATGGCCTCAACAATTGGGCCAACAGCTATTGGTACTGAGTCAGCGCGGTGGTGACCAGCACGCAGAGCTTCGCCTCAATCCCCCTGACCTTGGCCCGTTGACGGTCTCTTTGAAGGTCGGAGAACAAGGAACACAAATCCAGTTTCTCGCAGCAAATGCGCTGGTACGGAGCGCCGTCGAGCAAGCGATTCCTCAACTTCGCGAGGCACTGGCTGAGCAGGGAATCACTCTTGGCGAAACCTCTGTGGGTGAGCAGCGCCAAGAGGCTGAGCAAGGCTTTGCGGGAGACGGAACGCAGCAACAATCACTTGCGAGCGGAGCACTTCAAGGCGCGGGGGAGGCTGAGCTTACAGGCTCGCCGACAAGAATCGACACTAGCCTTGATGGTCGAGTGGATATCTACGCCTGAGCAACCTCACGGGACCTGAAAGGTAGCTATTCGCGATTCGTTGAACTGGGCGCTCTTGCCGCGTCTAATTTTTTGTGTCCATCGCTTTGCTCCTAAACGCTTGGGAGCGGCGACTATAGAGGTATAGGACAGAGTGGCAGAATCAAAAGGCGGCTCACGTAAATTATTGTGGGTTCTGATCATCCTGGTGGTGTTGTCGATCATTGCCGCAGGCATATCCGTGTATCTGACTTGGCAGTCGGAGGATGACTCACCTGCTGAGAAAAACGTCGTTACCGACCGGAGTGCGCCAATCTTTGTCAAGATCGAACCGTTCACAATCAATATAAAAAGTTCGCGTGGCGTCAGCCATTTGCTCTATGTTGGCATGTCGTTCAAGGTTAGTACTGAAGAAACACGCGATATCTTTGAAGATCATATGCCCCAAGTCCGAAGCCGCTTGTTGATGCAGCTCTCTTCGGAGCAGGTGGACGAGCTAACGAGTATCGAAGGTAAAACACAACTCGCTAACCGGCTGATCACCTCCCTTCAAGACCCACCTCTCGCTGAATTGCAGCCCGAACTCGCAATCGAAGAAGTCTTGTTTACCGAGTTCATCGTACAATAGGTCGCAATATCGCTTTATGGCCCAAGACGACCTACTCTCACAAGAAGAGATCGATGCCCTGCTGAAGGGCGTCAGTGGGGATGATGACAGCACCAGCAGCACGCCACCCAGCAGTGCAGCATCGCGCGCAAAACCCTACGATCCCACGACTCAGCACCGAGTCATACGCGAACGTCTCCATGCACTTGATATCATCAACGAACGTTTCGCGCGCTACTTCCGAATGGCAATCTTCAATTTCATTCGCCGCAGCTCAGATATCACAGTCGATGTCGTTCGTTATCAGAGCTATAGCAACTTCGCACGCAATGTCCCGGTACCGACGAATATTAATATCATCTCCATGAAGCCGCTCAAAGGCTCGGCGCTTATCGTGTTCCCGCCGAATCTCGTGTTCATGGTTGTTGATAATCTGTTTGGCGGAGACGGACGCTTTCTCACTCGATCAGAAGGGCGCGAGTTCACCAATACTGAACAGCGCATCATTCAACGCATGTTGCAGCTTGCTATCGATGCGTACAGCGAGTCTTGGAGGTCGATTTACCCCCTCGAGATCAGCTATGTGCGCAGTGAGATGCAGTCGAAGTTTGCCAACATCACGAATTCCCCGAATGAGATCGTGGTCAACACCTCATTTAACATCGACATCGGCAACCTCGCGACCAGTTTCCAGATCTGTATTCCATTTGCGATGATCGAGCCGCTGCGCGATATCTTGAGCAATCCGCTCAAGGACGGTGCGCAGGATCCAGATAACATATGGAGCCGACGCATGGCCGGGGAGCTTCGCGAGTCGCAGATCGAGCTGGTCGCCGATCTGACCGCGATTCCGGCTCGACTCAGCCAGGTATTGTCGCTGAAGGTCGGCGATATCCTGCCCATAGAGCTTCCAGAAACGGTACTGACCAGCGTCGATGGGATACCGGTACTCGAGTGTGCGTACGGCAGCCAGAACGAGCGACGCGCACTACGGGTCGTTCGGATGATCGACCACAACACACAGCAAGAACCGCTCGAAGCTGAGGACGCCTTTCTCAAGCGTCGCCCAAGCCGGGCAACCCCCAGCCGCAACGAATTAAACCATGACTGAGCAAGACAAGGCCGAAGAAAACGCCGAACCGAACGAGGACACGGCCGCTGATTCGGTTGCTTCGGACAAAGCAACAGAGGCTGGAGCGGAAGGGGCCGAAGAAGGAGCCGAAGAAGAGATCGATCTCTGGGCTGAAGCGATGGCTGAACAGGAGGCTCATGAGGCCACCAACACGGAGTCAGACAACGCTCAGGCTGAAGAATCGGATGACGATGAGGATCTTTGGGCGGCCGCCATGGCCGAACAAACCGAAGCCACGAGCACCGAGACTGACCAGCCGACAGCGAACGCGGCCACCCAGCCAGATGCTCGCACGTCTCAAGCGCCCCCGGCAGCTGACAAGCAACCGGAGGTGGAAGCCGCCGGCGAGCGCGTGTTCCGGCCTTTAGAACAGTCGAGCCAGGTCAGCGAAACCCGCGATCTTGCGATGATCCTGGATATCCCAGTCCGCCTCTCGGTGGAATTGGGTCGGACCAAGGTGACGATCAAAGAGCTCCTAGAGATGGCGCAGGGATCGGTGGTCGAGCTTGACGGCCTGGCCGGCGAGCCGATGGACATCTTGATCAACGGCTATCTGATCGCCCAAGGCGAGGTGGTTGTCGTTGAGGACAAGTACGGCATCCGTATAACGGAGATCGTGACGCCGTCTGAACGCGTTCAAAAACTCAATCGATGAACCAGGCTGCCGCGAGCGACACAGCGTCTGTCATCGCCGGCGGGGACACCTTGATCGGGCTTGCCACGCTTGGCAAGCTCACGCTCGCGCTCATCGTGATCGTGGTCATCATTCTGCTTGGGGCTGTCGTTGTGCGACGCATGCGGCTTGGATATTTCCATCCAGCGGCGGCCATCAAGGTCGTTGGCAGCGCGGCTGTTGGTCCCAAGGAGCGGGTCGTCGTCGTTGAGGTTGCCTCAGCCTGGCTTGTTCTCGGGGTTGGCGGTGGTCAAATCACGCGCTTGCACAAGCTCCCTGCCCCGCCACCAAACGAAACCGACCGGGCGCTGGCCGATGATGGGCCTGCGTTCGATGAGGGCGACTCGTTTGCGGCACGCTTCGCGAAGGCGCTGAAACACAATGTCGGGATGCGATGAGCGTCGTGCCAACCAGTGCCGCGAAGAGGGTTCTCGCGTTAGCCATCATGCTCATGCTGGCAGCAGGTTGGCTGCTGCTTGCCGAGCCGGCCTCAGCTCAGCAGTTGCCAGGGCTCACGAGCCAGCCATTGGAAGACGGCGGTCAGCGCTGGTCACTGTCACTGCAGACACTGTTGCTGCTCAGCTCGCTGGCATTCTTGCCGGCGATGCTGTTGATGATGACCAGCTTCACCCGGATCATCATCGTCCTGAGCCTGTTGCGCACCGCCATGGGAACCCAGGCCACACCGTCGAATCAGGTGTTACTGGGTTTGGCGCTGTTCCTGACCTTCTTCATCATGGCGCCGGTCTTCGATCGAGTCTATGAAGACGCCTGGGTCCCGCTGCGCGATGATGAGATCAGTTTCGACGAGTTTCTCGATCAGGCTCAGGGGCCCGTTCGCGAATTCATGCTGGCACAGACAAGAGAGCCCGATCTGGCACTCTTCGCACGCTTGGCGGCTATCGGCCCGATGCAAGGCCCGGAAGACGTCCCGTTACGCATCCTAGTGCCCGCCTTCGTCACCAGTGAGCTGAAGACTGCCTTTCAGATCGGTTTTACGATCTTCATTCCATTTTTGATCATCGATCTGGTGGTCGCGAGTACACTGATGGCGTTGGGCATGATGATGGTGCCACCCATCACGATTTCGCTCCCGTTCAAGCTGATGCTGTTCGTCCTCGTCGACGGTTGGCAACTGATCATCGGCTCGTTGGCGGAAAGTTTTTACGTCTAACGTCGCTAGCGCGGAGCCATCCCGGCCGATGAAGCGCTCATTTCACGGTAACCTGGAGTTCCACACATGACACCCGAGGAAGTAATGAACCTGGCCTCTCAAGGGATGCGAATCGCGCTATTCCTCGCGGGGCCAGTGCTACTCTCCGCGCTCGTCACAGGTTTGCTCATCAGCCTGTTCCAGGCCGCGACACAGATCAACGAGATGACCCTGACTTTCATCCCCAAGGTGCTGGTGATCTTTTTTGTGTTGATCCTAGCTGGCCCTTGGTTGCTGCAACTGATCACCACCTTCACGCGTAAACTCTTTACTGAAATCCCATTGATCGTGACTTGATCACGAACTGATCATGCCCTGATCGTGACTTGATCGTAACCTGATCATGACTTTAGCGTGAAGATCCATTCGCCGTGATCGAGGTCACCTTTGACCAACTCCAGACCTGGCTGGCGATGTTTCTCTGGCCCTTTACGCGGATCACCGCGTTCTTTGCCGCATCGCCGCTGTGGGGTCATTCCAGCGTGCCTAACGAGGCCAAGGTCGGTCTCGCGGCGCTGATCGCCATCGTCATTTCACCCGCGCTACCGCCGCTGCCGCCTGTTCCCATCATGTCTTGGGGTGGCTTGGGCATCATCGTCGAGCAGATCATCATCGGCGTATCAATCGGCATGGTCATGCAGTTCACCTTCAGCATTGTGCAGGCCGCGGGCGCCTTTATTGGGCTCAAGATGGGTCTGGCTTTCGCCAACTTTTTTGACCCAGGCAGCGGCACCAATATTGCCGTGCTGTCGCGCATCCTGTTCACCATTGCGCTGATTATGTTCCTGGCCCTCAATGGCCATTTAATCGTGCTCGAGATCCTCGCCACCAGCTTCCAGACCCTGCCCATTGGCCTAGGTGGATTTAACCCGGATGCCTTCGAACTCCTTGCGCGTTACAGCGGCGTCGTCTTCACCAGCGGCATGCTGCTCGCGCTGCCTGTGGTTGCGCCCTTAGTGATCGTCAGCATCGGACTTGGCATTCTCAATCGCGCATCACCTCAGCTAACCGTCTTCTCAATTGGATTCCCAACCTCGCTGATCTTCGGGCTGGTGCTTTTGATGGTGATGATGGGGCACTATGGTGGGTTTCTCGAGCGGATTTTCACCCATGCGCTGAGCATGCAACAGCGGCTGTTAGATATGCTCGCGCCACTTTAAACGCTAGCGATCAGCAGGTTTTAGCAGCGCGAGCAGCGATATGATGGCAGCAAATCATGTGACGCAGAAACCGATCAGCGCAACGGGCGATCAGCGCATGAAATCGAACAATGACATGCCCTGGATATCAACAAAGGCGCGCTGTGCAGCTTGCAACCCGACCTGCCGTAGGCTGTATTCGGTGACAGCAGCGCCATAGTCGAGGTCAACGAGATCAGACATGGTCTGATCATAGTTCAACATGCGGTTGCCGCTTACCGTATCGACCAGATCCAGCTCGTTCAGACGGGCGCCGACCGATGCGCGCTGAGTGAGGATATTGTCCAGGCTGTTATCCAGTTCGCGCATCATGGAATTGATAGTATTGGTGATGTGCGCGCGGTTTTTGGGCGAACCCTCCCGATCCATCTCCAAGACATCAATCGCATCCTTCAAGGTTTTGAAGAGATCCTGATTCGCCGCTTCATCGTCAGCTGGGCGGAGTTGAATTTCATCGCCAATTTCGGGATCTCCTTGCAGGCCGACACTGATTCCACCGAAGTTCAACACCTGACCGGACTCATAGTCCTGTGGGCCGAGGAGTTTTGGGGTGTCGTTCGTAAAAGTCGTACTGTGATTATCGCTTTGAAGCTGAAACGTAAAATCACTCGGCAGGTCCTCGGCAAAGTTGATGACTAAATCAGAACCATCGCCGTTCGCACTTTTGTCGTAGACACTAAGAATATCATCAGTTGCTTCCAGTGCTGACATAAGCTCTTCGGGAGTCTTAAAAGTACCAGAGCTAAAAGCTGGCGAGAGTGCGCCTAAAGACAGATCAACGTCCCCATCATCAAGCAAACTACTGGCGTCAAAACCTTCGATTTTTAGAGCTGTGATCTGAATCGCATTCGTGAAAGCCGCTGTCACATTAGGAGTCGCACTCGTATCCGTGAGTGCGAAGGTGAAATCCTTCGGTACACCATCAGCAAAAGTCACGACAAGCTCGGAGCCATCGCCGCCAGTACCACTATCGCTTCTATCAACTACACTAACAATCTCATTTGTCGACTCTAGAGCACTTATCAAGGCGCTAGAATCCGCGTAGTTGCCGTCCGAGAAGCCCGTCAAGGCCCCTTCTGAGACTTCTATCGTATTGCCAGTGGAAAGCAATACACTCGCATCGACGACGCGCTGTCCGAACTTCAGCGTGAATGCTTCGCCAAAATCGGAGTCACTGGCATCCACACGGTTTGGACCGGAGAAGGTGACCGTACCCTCGTTGCTCACATAAAGAGATTGGGCGCCGAGAGAGATCGATGCCGAGTCTGGGCCTACTTTCTCCGCGCGAGCAACATAGCTCGTGCCCGCTGCGACGCTCTGGAACAGTGTCTTGCCATTATTGCTGACTGCCATCAGCCGCTCGGCATCGACACGCTGCTCACGAACCTGTTCATCGCCGGCATAATCGATGCGAGCGATGCCTGGACCATCTGTATTGCGGACGAACGGCGGGGCTTCGTCCTGATAGCCGCCAAACAGATACTGATTGTTGCCATCCGTCGAGTTGCCAAGTCCGATGAGGGTCTCATAGAGCCCACGAAGCTCAGTCGCAATCGACTCACGATCAGAATCGTTCAGCGTTTCGCTAGCCGCTTGAACCAGCAGTGTCTTGGCTCTGATGACCAGATCACTGGAACTGCTCAAAACGCTTTCGTTTTGAGACAACGAATTTCTGGCGCTGACGCGCGAGTCGGTGTTTTGCTGCGTCGCTGTTTGGGCCTGCGACACCCGGACCGCACGCGAGGCATCTTGCGGATCATCAGCCGGTGTCATCACTCGGCGTCCACTCGCAATCTGTTGTCCGACCTTGAGGAACTCGCTCTGTTGCCGATTCATCGACGACAGGCTCTGCTGGTACATGGTAACCGTGCTGATGCGCATCATGGCGAATATACCCTTAAGATCAGTTGCGCAGGCCGAGGATGGTGTCGAACAGCGTCGAAGCGGTATCGATCACTCGGGCATTCGCGGCATAAAATTGCTGGAAGCGGATCAGATTAGCGGCTTCTTCGTCGAGGTTGACGCCCGACTCAGACTGCTGCAATGCCTCCAATTGCTCGGTGATGCCTAGGCTTGCGTCTAGGTTGACCTGCACGATATTGGCACGGTTGCCGACGTCGGAGACCATCCCGGCATAAGCTTGTGTGAGTGTCGAGCGACCGCCCACAAGTTGTTCAGATTGCAGGTTCTGCAGTGCCAACGCATTGCGGTTATCACCTGGGCCGGAGGCCGCCTCCTCGAGTATTAAGGTGGTATCGGCATCACCCGACCCTGGCAGGCCATCGATCCTGAAGCTGACACCGTCCACAATAATTACGTCTCCCGCGCTCAGCGCGGCATCAGTACCGACAGTATCACTGGCTTGAACAACACCGCCAACACTAACCGCGCGTGTCTCACCATTAACCTGAACGTTGGCAGGAACATTCGTGCCAGCGAATTCAAGGTTCCCAGTATTGTTCAATAACAAATCGTAAGCTGCAGCATTAGAGAAAGCACCACTAGAGGCCGTCAACACTTCACTTGCCATATCGCCACTACTAGTCACAAACAGACCAGCTGCGACCTTATCCAAGTCGCTGATGACGGTTTCCATACCACCCGCAGCGCGGCGGACAGGTTGCACCTCAAAGCGATCATTTTCTCGCAGATTCGCGATATCATCGAAGGTCAAGATAACGCCCCCGAAGCTCAGAGTCGCATCCGTTCCGGCTCCACCGTTATCATCGTAGGTCAGCGCGCTCGTATCTAACGCCTCTCCAGTATCTTTGCGGATCACAGTAAAGTCTGATGCCCCACTGGGAACCACAGCGCTGTTCACCCGAACCTCATAATCCGTCGCCCGCAACTGGGCTAGATTAGGCTCGTCAAAACGGGCACCGATAATCTCCGCTGTACCGCTGTTGCGATCATTGGCGTAGGTGATGGGCTGGCCGATGTCGAAGAAGTTACCACCTTGATCGCCATTGAGATCTCGTCCCAGGCGGTGCTGATCGTTGAAGCCGATCACCATCGAGGCTGCTAGTTGGCCGATCTGGTTCTGTGTTTTATCCAGCGTCTCGCTGCGGAAGGTCATCAGCCCGCCGAGGGTACCGCCGGTAATCAGCGACTCTTCGAGCGGGATGAGACTGGCGTTGGCGCGGCGACCATCTTGATAGGCAACCACAGTGCGTTGCGGATCGGTTGGTGAGTCGACGGCGTGGAGTTTGAAGACGCTGGTGCCTGTGACCAGTTGCTGCCCATTGGGCAGGCTGATGTTATAGGTCTTACCATCCTGGATGTTGAGCCGCACGTCCATGCGCTCGTTGATCTGCTGGATCACATAATCGCGCTGATCGAGCAGTCCGTTGGGCTCCTCGCCTCGGCTCGCGCGTGCCATGGAAATCTCACGGTTCAGTCCACCAAGCTGCTCGGTGAGATTGTTGATTTGGATGACTTCGTCGCGGATCTGGCCGTTGACACCATCCTGCATGTCCTTCAAGTAGCCGTCGAAGGCACGGAACTGGGAGGTCATGATGTCCGCGGTGCCGAGCATGCCTTGGCGCGTCGCGGGGTCAGCAGGCCCCGCGGCAAGGTCTTGGATGCTGGAGAAGAAGTTCTGCATCAGCGGCGAGAGTCCGGCCTCGCGGTCGGCCAGCAGATTGTTGATCTGGCTGACCTCTTTCTGGTAAGCCTCGAGGCTCCGGGTGTTGCCAAGGGAGTCGTTGAGCTGGTTGGCGACGAATTGATTGAACTGACGCTCAATGTCGGTCACCCGCACACCACCGGAGACCCCGTTGTTGGCGAGCTGGGCGATCTCCCGATTGAAGCCGGGGGTATAGACGTTGCTGATGTTGTTGCTGGTGGTCCTGAGGGCGTTCTGAGCCGCGTTGAGGCCACTGACACCAATGGAATAGATCGACATGCTGTTCTTCCCGACCGCGTTGATTGAAGACCGGCCTCTTAACCCGTTAACACTTTATCGGCAAATGTGCGCGAAGCTTGAGGCGCCCTGCTGACCGGGTGAGCGCTCAAGCTCGAGGGTCAGAAGACCACATCTACCCCTTAGTGCTAGGGATGAGCTGAGCCGTTAGCATGAACACGACCACACGCCTGGCCCCGGCCTTCAAGGCTACCTTTTTGCGTGCCCAAGTAACTGCTTTTTAAGGGCCTAAAACCCCTGGATCAACGGCGAGCGCTTGGCCTCGGCGGCGACAGCATCAAAATGCCCCATGATCTTGATCAGCTTATCGGCATAGGCTGGGTCCGTTGCGTAACCCCCTGCCTGCAAGGCGCGCGCAGCCTGTTCCGCAGTGGGCGCCGTGCCGACCGCCGCGTAGCGTGGGCTGCGGCTGATCAGGCGGCCATAGTCGGTAAAGGCCGCCTCGTAGGAATCGTAGACGCGAAACTGGTCCTTGATCCGGGTACGTTGACCGTTGTAATACTCGTGGGTCGTGACGGCGGCGGTCGCCCCCTGCCAATGGCGGCCCGCCTTGATGCCAAACAGGTTATGGCTGTTGCGCCCATCGTCGGTCCGAATCTGGTGTCGGCCCCAACCGGTCTCCAACGCGGCTTGCGCCAGGATCAGCTCAGCAGGCACGCCGGTCTTGCGGCTCGCGGCTTGCGCAGGCGCCACCAGCGGCTGCAAGAAGGCCTGCACATGCGCCGGCTGATCACGCACATCGGCGGTGGTCATCGCGCCCAGATTCGCCGGTCGAGGATCGAGCGAGCCACTCAACGCATCGAGCAAGCCACCAGGTGAAGCCGCCCAGTAATCGGCTGAGTCGCCAGTAACCTGGGCGGTCTGATGATCAGCACTCAGATCGGCTTGATGACTAGCCGGTTTGCGACCTGCATTACCCTCGGGCTCGAGCAAGCCAGACGATGGCTGAGCGCCCGTCCGCTCGATCAGAGGCGCCGTTGAATGCCCACCCCAAGCGGCCAGAAAGCCCCCCTTGGCTTCAGCGCTGGCCGCATCAGGGCCTGCGCTGTCATCACTCGCCCGCGCAGCCCGATCGCCCCTTGCTGTCAGCGTCGCCGTTGCCGCAGGCTCAAACAGCGCATAGCGTCCGCCAGTTATCGGAGCCTGAGCCGCTAGCACAGAGGGTGGCGTATCGGCGATCGGACGCTCCTGATCAGGGCTGGCGGCGGCCGTGCCAACGGGATTGGGGCTGGATGGCGCCTTCCCGGCCTCAGCAGACTGCCGCTGATCTGGCGGGGTCTTGAGCATCCGCGGCTCACCGCGCGGGATGTGGGCGAGCAGGTCGTTTTGATCAAGTGCTGCAGTTGCTGCCGCCGCAGCTTGCGGGGTCGTCACCGCAGACGGACGTCGCTGACCGGATTCGAGCTGTTCGACCAACTGATCAGCCAGTCCGATACCGCGCTCGGCCATGGTCTGCGCCCATTGATGGTCGAGTAGAGACTGATAGAACTCGGTCTGCTTGCTGTTGGTCAGGTCACTGGTCTGAACGGTGGCGCGCATGCCCTTGATCAGTGAATGTAGGAAGAGCGCCTCGAATTGTTGTGCCGCCGCGCGTAACGCCTCCGGCTTCTGCTCGCGCGCGCCCTGCTTCAGGCGTTGCAGCCCTTGCACGTCGAGTGCGAATTGACTCGCGGCGCTGTCGATCTCCATCAGATGATCTGCAGCTCAGCTCGCAAAGAGCCGGAGGCCTTGAGCGCCTCGAGGATGGCCATCAGGTCTTGCGGACTGGCACCTAAGGCATTCAGCGCGCTCACCACCTCGGTGAGGTCTGCCCCGCCGACGAAACGCAGATAACTGTCTTGCTCTTCGATACTGATCTGGGTTTCTGGCACGACGACGGTCTCACCACCGCTAAACGGCGGCGGCTGACTGACTTGGAACTGCGTCTCGATGATGACCGAGAGATTGCCATGCGCAACCGCCGCACGCCGCAGCGTGACGGCGCTATTCATCACCACTGAGCCGGTGCGCGCGTTGAAGACGACGCGAGCCGGTGCCTCAGTGGGCGTCACCTCAATGCTTTCGACCCGAGCGATGAAATTCACCCGTTGATCATCGCTGGGTGGGCCGTTCAGCTCAACCACCCGGCCATTGACGCCCTTGGCCATGATACAGCCGAACTCTTCGTTGATTGCGTCGACGACCCGTTTAGCCGTGCCGAAGTCCGCCTCTTTTAGAATCAGCTCTAGCATTCCGCCCCTGGCGTTGAGGTCAACCGGCACGCCCTCTTCAACGATTGCGCCGTTGGGAATGCGGCCTCCCGCAAGTTGGTTGATCTGGACCGAGGTACCGCCCGCCTCGGCGCCCGCACCCGGGATGAGAAGATTACCCTGCGCGATCGCATAGATCTCGCCATCGGCCCCCTTGAGCGGCGTCATGAGCAGCGTGCCACCGCGCAAACTACGCGCATTACCGACCGATGAGACATTGACGTCGAGCTGTTGGCCAGGGCGCGAAAACGGCGGCAGGTCTGCCGTCACCATGACGGCCGCCACGTTGCGCAGCTGCATATTGGTACCCGGCGGAATGGTGATACCCAGCTGCTTCAGCATGTTGCTCAGACTCTGTCCGGTAAACGGCGCCTGCATGGTCTGATCCCCGGTGCCATCTAGACCCACCACCAAACCAAAGCCAATCAGTGGGTTATCGCGAACGCCAGCAAAATCCGCCAACTCGCGGATGCGCTCCGCTGACGCCGGCAGCACGATCATGATGCTGAAGATGAATGCGGCGACAAGCCAGTAGACTCGACTCGAGCATCTGATCATCGCCGATGTCGAGGATAGTGAGGATGCGTTATTCATGGCTTAGAACGGCGAGATGTTGAGGAAGAAGCGCTGCAGCCAGCCCATCGTCTGTGCCTCGTTGATGTAGCCATCGCCCACATACTCGATACGAGCATCGGCAACCGACGTCGATGATACTGTGTTCTCCGACGTAATCCTAAACGGGTCGATCACGCCTGAAAAGCGAATGTACTCAATGCCCTGATTGATCGCAATCTGCTTCTCGCCGTGCACCCGCAGATTCCCGTTCGGCATCACATCCACCACGGTCACGGTGATGGTGCCGGTAAAGCTATTACTTGCCCTTGAGTCTCCACTGCCAGCGAAATCGTTGCCACCTTCAATATCGAAGCCAGCTTCCCTGAGTTCACTGATGCCATCGAGCGTGCTCGGCAGCGCGATCATATCGAGATTGGCCGACCCGCCTCGCGAGGCACTCGACCTCGAGTTCTTCGTGGCGCTGACTTCCTCATTCAGTACAATCGTCAGGATATCGCCGATCATCCGCGGCCGGCTGTCCTCGAACAACGGCCGTATGCCGCGACGACGCTGATAGATAGAGCCGTCGGCAACACGCACGGGCGGATCGGGAATCTGAACCGGAACCTGGTCACCAACCACGGATCGGCGTGGCAGTTGCGCACAGCCGAACAGCATGAGCAACGCAGACATGAGCAAAAGCCGCCCTAACCACCTCATGGCACGGTCGCCGTTACAAGCATGAGTGCCGCTGTAGGCCTTGTTAAAGCTGCGTAAGACGCGCGAGCATTTCATCGCTGGTCTGCACGGCCCGGCTATTGATCTCATAGGCGCGCTGAGTGGTGATCATATTCACCATCTCCTCCACCACATTGACGTTGGAGGTCTCGATATAACCTTGAGCTAAAGTGCCCGCGCCATTGAAACCGGGGAGATTCTCATTTGGTGGTCCCGAGGCAGCCGTCTCCTGGTAGAGGTTGTCACCCATGCTCTGCAGGCCGGTAGGATTGATGAAAGTGACCAGTGTGATCTGACCAATCTCCTGGCCTAGTGGATCACCGGGCAGCGTGGCTGTCACGATCCCGTCTGCGGCAACCGTGACATTCAGCGTATTTTCTGGCTTGATGATCGCTGGCTCTAATGGGAAACCATTCGACGTCACCATCTGACCATTCTCGTTGAACTCAAAGGTCCCATCGCGGGTATAAGCAATGGTGCCATCGGGCATCAGCACTTGGAAAAAACCCTCACCCTGAATCGCCAAATCATTCGAGTTTGCAGCCTCGAGGCTACCTTGCGTCATCTGTCGTGCAACCGCGATGGGGCGCACACCAGAACCGACCTGCAGCCCTGAGGGTAGGCGGTCTTGCACATTATTCAGCGCCCCGGGCTGACGCAGGTTTTGGTAAAGCAGGTCAGCAAACACCGCGCGCGAGCGCTTGAACCCTGCGGTGCTGACATTCGCGAGGTTATTCGCGATGACATCGAGATTGGTTTGCTGGCCTTCGAGCCCAGTCTTGGAGGTCGATAGCGAGCGGATCATAGCCATGGCGGCGGTCTCCTCGAAAGCGATGTCGATGCGTTGGTTGGTAACAGTTCTAATCGATGGGCCGCACGCCAACTGTCCTCAGTGGTTGCCGCGCCGACACTGGGTCGAATATCAATTTCTAGTGTGGCTATCCTGCGTCAGCCTTGCAGGGAAAGGATGCTATTGGCGCGCTGATCGTTCTCGTCGGCCGTTGTGATCACCGACATCTGCATCTCGAAGTAGCGCGCGGCGCTGATCATCGACACCATGGCCTCGACCGGGCTGACATTGCTACCCTCGAGACTCCCGCTGACCACTGTCACCGCATCATCCCTGGGCAGCGGAATCACCAGACCCTCTTCGTTTTCCGGCGGGCGAAACAGACCATCGTCTCCGCGCAGCAATGGCTGTTGACCAGGATCGACCAGCTTGATGCGGCCGATATCAGCAATCGCATCCGGGCCTTGTCCGGCTCCGATCGCGCTGAGGGTGCCGTCGTCACCCATAGAGAGTCGAGACTCTAGAGGGACGATGATGGGACCACCCTCACCGATCACCGGTCGACCTGCGATCTCGAGCACGCCGTTGCTATTGACTTGGAGCTCACCGCGACGCGTATAGGCCTCGGTGCCGTCCTCGGCTTGGACCGCGATCCAGCCCCCTCTGTCGATCGCGACGTCGAGCGGTTGACCGGTGGTAGTGATCGGCCCAGGGGAGAAATCGGTCCCTGGCGTTGATGCGACCGTCGAGACCCGGGTCGCCGTCGCAGCCTCACCCTGGACTGGCACGGCACGCGCCGCAAAGAGTTGCGCGCGAAAGCCAGTGGTGGTGGCGTTGGCCAGATTGTTGGTGACCACCGCCTGCTGTTGCAGGCCCTGCTGCGCGCCGCTCATGGCGGTGTAGAGGATGCGATCCATAGGAACTTCTAGAGAATTTTGATCGCCTGTAGTGAGCTACCAAGCGATGCCGAATAAGCGAGCATCGCGCCAAGGCACGATGCTGCCGCCCTTCGAGAAAAGATGATCAGCTAGAGATTGATCACAGTCTGCAGCATCTCGTCCTGAGTGCCGATCGACGACGAATTCGCCTGATAGGCACGCTGCGCTACGATCATATCAACGAGCTGCTGTGCCAGGTCGACGTTGGAATTTTCCAACGTCTGGCTCTCGACAGTGCCAAAGACACCAGTGCCGGCGACGCCAAGAACCGGCTCTCCTGAGGCATTCGTCTGGCGCCAAGCGTTGTCGCCATCGGGCATCAGGCCCTCTGGGTTGATGAAGTTGGTCAGTACGATCTGACCTGCGTCTCGGCGCTCTTCGTTGGTAAAGATGCGAATGACGCGGCCGTCGTCTGTCACTTCCAGGCCGGTTAGAGTACCTGATGTATAGCCATCTTGATCTAGCGAGTTCTGAACGGAGTTGTTATTAAATTGCGTAGTACCTGCAAGAACGAAATCGATGGCCGTGTCACCTGTGAATGGTGCTGCACCCCCAAGGGCAAGTGGTTCAGTGATCTCGATCTCCGTACGATCACTTTCATCACCAGTCCCTTCGTTAATTCCGATGATATTATTATCGGCATCCTTCAAGAGTTGACCATCGCTACCAAACGTTAGAGTAAAAGCATTGTCACCCGCAATAGGAAAAGTGACAGGATCAGTAGGATTAGTGGTGGATTCAGTAAAACCCGTAATGACTCCATCGAATGCAACATAAGCTTGCCATAGATTGTCAGCGGTAGGATCCTTACGAAAATAGGTCGTAATCGTCCTTGGATTTCCCAACGAGTCATAGGCCGTGTAGCTACTTGAGAAATGGTAACCAATCTCCTGCTCTCTACCTACAACAGTCGGATCGAAATCATTGAAAATCGTTGCCACCTGCACTACATTAGGATCTGTCGCATCAATACCAGCATCCAAATTATAGATGGCGCTTACTTCTTCCGTAGCATTGGCCGGGATATCATTAGGTGGAATTCGAAGTCGTTCTGGAGCACCGCCAGCGATGACATCCGCGAACGGATAATCTTCATCATCTTCATTCATAGTAAAGCCGGTCAGAAACTGGCCAGTACTATTAACCAGAAAACCATCCTGATCTTGATTAAATTCGCCATTACGAGAATAGACAACCTCGCCGTTTCCCTTTTCCATACGAAAGAATCCCTGACCAGCGATGGCCAGATCGAGCTCACGACCAGTATTCTCGAGATCGCCCGATCTGAAGTCTTGAGAGATTCCGGCCACCCTCACGCCCAAGCCGATAGGACTTGCTCCGGCGAAGATGTCGGCGAAGGACGCTCGGCCACCCTTGAAACCCACTGTCTGTGAGTTAGCTATATTATTGCTGATGACCTTAATGTTTTCTGCCTGACCCCTGAGGCCACTGAGTGCTTGTGAGAAGCTCATCGGGTGTTCTCCATTCTAAATACGATGCGTTGCGTGATAACTAGAGAATTTGGCGGACAGCGTCGAGGCCGACCTGACCATAGACAGCACCGAGATCCAGACTGACCTGGCCGTTAGCGTCTTGCGGCGTGACGCCAACCACAGACGCATAATTCAGTGCCTCACTCGCCACGGCTTCATCATCAGCGTCGATCGCTTCAAGGCTGAACGTGTAGGCGCCAGAGGCGGCAGGGTCGCCCTCGTTAGTAAGTCCGTCCCATTGGAATGAACTCACTCCCGCATCAACCGGTCCGGTGTTGAACTGGCTGATCACGGCGCCGTCAGCGCCTCTGATGGTCACTGCCACATTTTCAGCCGGCCTTGCGAGCTCGATGCCAAATGGCGTTGTAAAGAGATCGCCTTCCTCTCCTTGCTCAAGCATCACTTTATTGCCCGGCACCAATACACCTTTGCCGATCAGGGCGCTGGCTTGCAGGGCGCGATTGGTATCGATCTGGCCAGTGATGGCCAATAGGGTTTGGTTCAACTGCTCGATACCGCTGACCATGTTGATCTGTGCGATCTGCGAGGTCATCTCTGAATTCTCGAGCGGATTCATCGGATCTTGATTTTGTAATTGGGTTGTCAGCAGCAACAAGAAGCTCTCGCGCAACTCGTCAGACTGACTCTTGCTCAGCGGCATACTGCTGCCAGCGTTCGCTGCTCGGGCGTTATCAACACCGGTGATCATGATCGTTAACCCTCTCCAATGGTCAGTGTCTTCATCATTAGCTGTTTACTGGTATTCACGACCTCGACATTCGCCTGGTAAGACCGCGAGGCAGAGATCATGTTGACCATCTCGTGGACGGGCTCGACGTTGGGCATGGTCACGTACCCTCGCTCGTCAGCAAGCGGATTGGCTGGCTGATATTCCAACCGCATCGGGGATGGGTCATCAATGACCTCGCGCACGCGAACACCACCGATTCCGCGCGCGTTTTGCGCAAGGCTCTCGAAGATGACCTGCTTGGCGCGGTACGGTTGGTTGTCGGGCCCAGCAATGCTGTCAGCGTTCGCGAGGTTGCTCGCGGTCACGTTCATGCGCTGCGACTGCGCCTGCAAGGCCGAACCCGCGATGTCGAAAACGGAAAATGTACTCATTAAGACATGCTCTCTGGCATTCGTTCGTTCAGTCAGGCGTTCGTTCGGTTCGCTCTGTCAGTCGGCTACTCGGGCTGCATCGCGCCCTTGAGGCCCTGAACTCTTCGATTGACGAGGGTCAATCCGGTTTCGTATCGGACCGCGTTGTCGATGAACTGCATGCGCTCTTGATCCATCTCGACCGTGTTACCGTCAAGGCTGGGCTGCGCAGGCATCCGGTAGAGGAGGTCATCGCTCTGCGAGGACCCGCTCAGCGGAGGACCTTGACCTTCGATGTGGCGGGCGGATGTCCGCGCTAGGTTGAGCCCCTCCTGCTCTGCCGACCGGCCGCGCTCTACCGCCTGCTTCAGCTGGCTGGCAAAATCGAAGTCGCGCGCCAAATAGTTTGGCGTGTCGGCGTTGGCAATGTTGCTGGCGAGCACTTCGTGCCGCTCTTGGCGCAGCGCAACGGCCTGTTGGCCAAAATTGAACGCTGCCGCAAGTTGATCGATCATCCGCGTCCTCTGTTTGTGTTCTCTGGCGAGCGCCAGCCACCTTAAGCAGTTTAGAGCATACCCGAGCAATTGCGACATGTAAGGTATGAATAGGCGAGCATTTTGTGACGACATTCGCGTTTTCCTGTCCCTGTGAGGCTGTTACTGTGAAATCTGCGTTTCAGCGATCGAGGCGGCAACGCGCCCTGACCGCGAGGAGCCGGCTCGCACTTGCGCTCATGGCGTTATCGATCCTTGCGACGGCAGGCCAGG
Source organism: Lamprobacter modestohalophilus (assembly GCF_016583905.1). Lineage (GTDB taxonomy): Bacteria > Pseudomonadota > Gammaproteobacteria > Chromatiales > Chromatiaceae > Lamprobacter > Lamprobacter modestohalophilus. The sequence goes on from NZ_NRRY01000009.1 coordinate 109,615, forward strand.
TTCGGGCAGAGGAGACGCTGATCGATGTGGTGCAAGACTTTCTGCACCAGCAGTTTGCTGACGATGACCAGGTGGTTATTGAGGTGCACCTACCAGCGGCAAAAATGCCGCCCTGCTCTGCCCCGCAGCCGTTCTTGCCGAACCGCTCGCGGCAAGCCGAGGGGCGCGTCTCAGTTGGTGTGCGTTGCGGTGAGCAGGGCCAGCAGGTGCGCTACCTACAGGCGGATATCAACCGCTACGGACAGTATCCGGTGCTCACGCGGGAGATCGCACCGGGCACTCAAGTCACCGCAGCGATGCTGACGCAGCGCGAGGGAAACCTGAGCGAGCTGCCGCGCGAGGCGGTGCTCGAGCCAGCATCGATCATCGGCCAGGTAGCGCGTCGTGCGCTAGCGGCGGGCGTTCCCTTGCAACAGCGCCAGTTCGAAGCGAAACCACTGGTGAGGCGGGGTCAGCAGGTCTCAGTGGAGGCCCGCGGCGCCAATTTCCGCGTCAGCCGTGAAGGCAAAGCGCTGGACACCGGCGCCTTGGGAGACTCGGTTCGCGTGCAGTTCGGTCATCGCGACCTGATCAACGCGCGGGTGGTTGGGGAGGCGAAGCTGGTGGTCGATTTCTGAGCTGCGCTCTCAGGCGGGGGCTCGCCACGCAGCATCACCATGCAACCATCGCGAGTGCAGGCCACCGGCAGGCGCCGTTGACAATCCGGCTAAAGTTAGCGCGCCCTGGGCCGATAATCGAAGTAAGCACCGGGAATGAGGCCAGACCCTTGAAAATTGACTCCCATCATCCGCTGTTTCGCGCCAGCCAGCCCGCGCAGGAGCAATCCGCAAAGGTTCAGGGGCCAGCGCGGGGCGACGCCAGCAAGACCACCGACCCTGCGGTTCAGACCCATCTGCATCGCGAGGCGGCGGCAACCGATCAAGATATCAACGTTGCCAATGTCGAAGCCATTCGTGACGCGATTCGAGATGGCCGCTTAGAGGTCCGCGCTGACCGGATCGCTGATGGCCTGATCGCGAGCATTCGCGACCTGCTCGAGGTGTAACTGCGATGACGCTTGCCCACCTGCTCGGTATGCAATACGACGCTCTAGGCGCCTTGGTGACGCTGCTGGAGCAAGAGCGCCAGGCGCTCGCGGTTGGCAACATCGATGGTGAGCTACTGCAGCAGATCGCGGCTGACAAACAAACGCTGCTCGAGCAGATCGAGCGGGCCGAGAAACAGCGCCGGCTGAACCAGTCAGCGCTTGGCTATGCAGACGGCGACGCGGGCGCTCAGGAGGCGGCCCGTGATGCCAATTGCCTCAGCGACTGGAAGGCTGTTCGAGACGCCAGCGAGCGCGCCGCTCGGCTGAACGAGCTCGCCGGCGCCATGCTGACGATGCGCCTCAAACACAATCAGAAGATGCTGAATCTGATTCACTCCGTCGCCGAGAAGACCCTCTACGACACCCGCGGGCGAACCGAGGCCCAGCCCGGACGCATCAATGCCTCGGCCTAGTCGCGAGCCCTCACCTTGTTGACCACACCGAGCCTGCTGCTGCAACCGAGCCTGCCCCGCAAGCCCCATCAAGAATACGCGAGTACGATGATTTCGGCTCGCCAGACCAGCGGAAATGCTCTGGTTGCCTATACTCATTGAACGTCCCTCAGCACTGATTTATCTATGCAGAAAGCCGAGGTGGCGATAAGCTGTCCGGATTGCCCGCGCGAAGAGCCCCGGGGCCGGGGCGGGCCGCTAAGAACGATGATCGCCCGGGACAGGAACGCATTAGCCGGGGGATGTACGGATGGGAGAGAGTGTGAACGAGCTCGCGCAACGGCCGGCCTCGACGATTAATGGCTGGTCATCCTATGGCACGGTAGATCGAGATCTCGAGCTCACCGATACAGACTTTCACCGCATCCGCGAACTGATCCACAAACGGGCGGGTATTGTGCTTGCAGAGCACAAGCGCGAGATGGTCTACAGCCGCCTTGCCCGACGCCTAAGGCACTATGGGCTGACGCAATTCAGTGAATATTTAGCCCGCCTAGAACGTCGACCCGACGCCAAGGAATGGGAGGCCTTCACCAACGCGCTGACCACCAACCTCACCGCGTTCTTCCGCGAATCCCACCATTTCCCGCAGCTCGCCGATCATGTCCGCGACCGGCATGGTCCGATACGGATCTGGTGCTCAGCCGCCTCGACAGGCGAGGAGCCCTACTCCATCGCCATCACATTGGCCGAGACCCTCGGCACTCGCACAGCGGATGCCAAAGTGACGGCAACCGACATCGATACCGAGGCCCTGGCCAAGGCAAGGGCCGGCATCTACCCCATCGAGCAGGTCCATAAGATGGACGAGGCAAGGATCAAGCGCTTCTTCCAGCGCGGCACTGGAGGCCAAGCCGGGATGGCGCGCGTGCGCCCCGAGCTGCGCGCAATGGTCGACTTCCAAGAGCTCAACCTGCTCGCATCCGGATGGTCAATAAAAGGCCCTTTTGACGTGATTTTCTGCCGTAACATCATGATCTATTTCGACAAAAAAACCCAGGCACGCATCCTCGAGCGCTTCGCGCCGATGATGAAGCCCGATGGCTTGTTGTTCGCTGGCCACTCAGAGAACTTCACCTATATCAGTCAGGCCTTCCGACTCCGTGGCCAGACCGTCTATACCGTGGCTTGATGCGGTGAGACCGTTAGCGACAGCGCGTCAGGCCCGCTAAGGCTGGCCTGTCACCAACCGACTGAGAGGCGGAGGAGCCGACTTTGAGCTCAACTAAGATTAAGGTGCTGTGCGTCGACGACTCGGCGCTGATACGGGACTTGCTCACCGAGATCATCAACAGCCAGCCGGACATGCAGGTGGTTGCAGTCGCGTCGGACCCGATCATGGCGCGCGATCTCATCAAGCAGTACAACCCCGATGTTCTGACCCTCGATGTCGAGATGCCGCGCATGGACGGTCTTGACTTCCTCGAGCGGCTGATGCGGCTGCGTCCAATGCCGGTGCTGATGGTCTCCTCGCTGACCCAGTCCGGTTCAGAGGTGACCCTACGGGCGCTTGAGCTCGGCGCGCTCGACTTCGTCGCCAAGCCTTCGATCGGGATTCGCCGCGGCATGATCGACTATACCGAGGAGATCGCCGAGAAGATCCGAGCCGCCGCACATTCGCGCCCGCGCCGAGCCCCCCACCGGCGCGATCCGCCCCCAACCCGACTCAAGGCGCCGATGATCTCGAGCGAAAAGCTGCTGATCATCGGTGCTTCAACCGGTGGTACCGAGGCCATTCGCCAAGTGCTCGAGCCCTTGCCCGCGAGCAGCCCGGGCATCCTGATCACCCAACACATGCCAGGCGGCTTTACCCGCTCGTTCGCCGATCGCCTCGATCGGCTCAGTCAGGTCTCCGTGAAGGAGGCTGAAGAAGGTGAGCGCGTGCTGCCCGGCCATGCCTACATCGCGCCCGGCGACCAACATCTGAAACTGGCCCGCAGCGGCGCCAATTATGTGGTCAAGCTCGACGACGGACCGCCCGTCAACCGCCATCGCCCCTCGGTCGATGTGCTGTTTCACTCCGCGGCCGAGTATGCTGGTCGCAATGCCATCGGGGTGATCCTCACTGGCATGGGCAAAGACGGCGCTGCCGGTCTGCTCGAAATGCGTAACGCTGGGGCACCAACCATTGCCCAGGATGAAGCAAGCTGCGTGGTCTTTGGCATGCCGCGCGAGGCGATTGCCCTCGGCGGGGCCTGCGAAATCATGGCGCTCGACGAGATCCCGGCACGCATGATGGCTCTAGCGGCCGCATCAGGTCGGGCGCAGCGGGTCTAGATGATTCGCAGAGTCGGCTCGATTCCACGACACAGGCAAGACCAGAAGAATGTTTAAGAACATCAGAATCGCCACTCAACTCTCATTCCTCGTCGGATTGCTCGCCGCCGCGCTGATTGCACTGACCGTGCTCGGGCTCTACGGGCAAAGCGAGGCCGTCGAAGGACTCGACACCGTTTATCAAGACCGCGTCTTGCCACTGGGCCAGCTCCAGTCCATCGTTGACAACTATGCTGTCAACATCGTCGACGCGTCACACAAGGTCAGCGACGGCACATTGACCTGGACCAAGGCGCAAAACGCGATCTCGACAGGGCTGGTCGAGATCGAATCTGCCTGGCAGTCCTACTTGGGGACCCTGTTGGTGCCACAGGAAGAGCGGTTGGTCAACGCGCTCAAGCCCCTATTGGCGAGTGCCGACGCTGCGCTCAGCGAGCTGCAACAGATCCTGCAGCGACAGGATCAGGCAGCGCTCGAGGCCTTTGTGAGCGACAAGCTCTATCCGGTCATCGACCCGATCGTTGAGGGCTTTCATGCGCTGATGGAGGTCCAGATCGAGGTTGCTGAGACGACCTATGAACAGGCCTCGGCACAGTATCTGAGCAACCGGAACATGATCATCACCGCACTCGTGGTGGTCCTGACTGGTGGCGTGCTCCTGGCCTGGCTGATTATTGCCGGTATCAATCGCCAGCTCGGTGCCGAGCCCTATCGGGTGGCCGAGATCGCCGAGCGGGTCGCCGATCAAGACCTGAGCCTCGAGATCCAGACCAAGGCCAATGACAACAGCAGCGTGCTCGTCGCCATGAAGCGCATGGTCACGCACCTCGCCGGGGTCATCGCCGAGGTGCGCCAGAGCAGTGAAGCCATTCACTTAGGGGCCAGCGAGATCGCCGCCGGCAACGCGGATCTCTCTTCACGCACCGAGCAGCAGGCCTCGGCCCTCGAGGAAACGGCCTCGAGCATGGAAGAGCTGACGGCCACCGTCAAACAGAATGCGGATAATGCGCGCCAGGCTAGCGGTCTCGCCCTCGAGGCCTCTGCCACAGCCGAACGCGGTGGCGACGTGGTTGGGCAGGTCGTCAAGACCATGCATGGCATCTCAAACAGCTCTCAGCAGATTGCCGAGATCACCAATGTCATCGATTCCATCGCCTTCCAAACCAACATCCTGGCGCTGAATGCGTCGGTTGAGGCCGCCCGCGCCGGCGAGCAAGGCCGCGGGTTTGCCGTGGTTGCCGGTGAGGTGCGCAACCTCGCCAGTCGCAGCGCGGACGCCGCAAAAGAGATCAAGGAATTGATCGAAGGGGCTGTTTCGCAGATCCAGGCGGGCTCATCCTTGGCGGAAAATGCAGGCACCACCATGGAAGAGGTGGTTGGGGCTGTGCGTCGAGTCACTGATATCATGGATGAGATATCGGCCGCCTCCCAAGAACAGAGTCAGGGGATTGATCAGGTCAGTCAGGCCGTTGGACAGATGGATGAGGTGACGCAGCAAAATGCAGCCTTGGTGCAGGAGGCATCAGCGGCAGCGGCATCCCTGGAAGAGCAGGCGAGCCGCATGGAACAGGCCATCGCCAAGTTCCGCCTGACCCGGACGGCGAGCGCCCCTAAGCAGCTGCCTGCCCCAAAACAAGGACGGAGCACGAAGCCTCATGCGAGGCCCGCTGCGCTGCCCCCTTCCGAGCGGCTCGAATCCCCGGGCAAGCCGGAGCCACGTCAAACAGCGCCCGCTGAAGACGAGTGGGAAGCCTTCTAGAGACGAATAGTTAGAGGATTCGCGATGGTAGACAAAAATATTGGCATACTGGTCGTCGACGACTTTCCGACCATGCGGCGCATTGTGCGCAGCCTGCTGAAGGAGCTTGGCTTCACCAACGTCGATGAGGCCGAGGATGGCCAGGACGCGCTGAACAAGCTCAAGGCCGGTGGGTTCAATTTCGTGGTCGCAGACTGGAACATGCCCAACCTGGATGGGATGGAAATGCTCAAGCAGATCCGCGCTGATCCAGACCTCAAAGACTTACCCGTTCTGATGGTCACGGCCGAGGCCAAGAAGGAAAATATCATTGCTGCCGCCCAAGCGGGTGCGAGCGGCTATGTGGTCAAGCCGTTCACCGCCGCCACGCTCGATGAAAAATTGAACAAGATCTTCGAGAAACTGGGCTGGTAGCAGCGAAACGACGACAGTCCAGGATTGCTGGAGACAGACAATGACCACGACACAAAAGCCGCAGGATGATCAGCAGGGCATGGATGTGCTGATCTCCCGAATCGGGAACCTGACCCGCCTGCTGCGCGACAGCATGCGCGAGCTTGGTCTCGATAAGGAGATCGAGAAGGCTGCAGAGGCCATCCCCGATGCCCGCGATCGGCTCAACTACATCGCCAATATGACCGAGCAGGCAGCGCATCGCGCGCTCAACGCCATTGATCGGGCGCAGCCGCTGCAGGAAGAGCTTGCGAGCCGCGCCGAAGCACTCGATAAGCGTTGGGCCGAGTGGTTTTCAGAGCCTCGAGAGTTGGATGCCGCACGCGCCATCGTCGAGGACACGCGCACCTTTCTCGCCGAGGTTCCGGAGAAAACGCAGGCCACCAATAAGGAACTGCTCGACATCATGATGGCGCAGGACTTCCAAGACCTGACCGGCCAAGTGATCAAACGGATGATGGAGGTGATCAGAGAGATTGAGAACCAGCTCGTGCAGGTGCTGATCGATAGCGTGCCGGAAGGCCAGGCGCGTGATGAGATGCAGCGCCGAGCTGATAGCAGCCGCTCGGATAGCCTACTCAACGGGCCGCAGATCAATCCCGAGGCCAACGACGTGATGGGCAGTCAGGATCAGGTCGACTCGCTGCTCGACGAGCTCGGATTCTGAACAAGCGACCGCTTGCCCAGTCTCTCTGCCAAAGGCACCATCGCTGTTGCGCAGCCCGCCTCCCATGAATGCTGGTGGCGATCAACCCGCGTGCTCGATGACTTGCGATGGCTGAAGACCAAGGCAACGACCAAGAAAAAACCGAAGAAGCCACCCCGCGACGCTTAGAGAAGGCGCGTGAAGAGGGCCAGGTTGCGCGTTCCCGCGAGCTGAGCACCTTTATGTTGCTGATGGTCGGCGTCGGCAGCTTCTGGGCTGGCGGCGCGATGATCTACGATCAGCTTGGCCTGATCATGGAGCAGGCGTTCCTGTTCGAGCGGCGTGAGGCGTTCGAGGTGTTGCCGATGCTCGTGAAGGCAACCGACCTGGTCGAGCGCAGCCTCTATGTCATGCTGCCCATCTTTCTCATGCTCACGCTCGCGGCCCTCGTCGCCCCCGTCTTGCTCGGTGGATGGCTGGTCTCGGCCAAGTCGCTTCAGCCGCAGCTTTCCAAGCTCAACCCGGTGAAAGGGATCAAGCGGGTTCTCGGTGTCCAGGCGCTGGTTGAGCTGGCCAAGGCGATTGCGAAATCAGTCCTTGTCGGCAGCGTCGCAGTCGCCTTCCTGATGGCGCACCGTGGGCATTACATGGACTTGATGGATCAGCCGATACAGCAGGCGCTGGCGAATACCCTAGAGCTCGCCGTGATGGCGAGCGGCCTTATGGTATTGGCCTTGCTCGTGGTCATTCTCATTGATATCCCTTATCAGCTCTGGAGCCACTCCAAGAAGCTGAAGATGACCAAGGAAGAGGTTAAGCGTGAGCACAAGGAATCAGACGGAGACCCTCAGGTCAAGGCCCGTATTCGTCAGCAACAGCAGGCGATGGCACGCGGTCGGATGATGACCAAAGTCCCCGAAGCGGACGTTATCATCACCAATCCACGTCGCTATGCCGTCGCACTCAGGTACGATGAGCAAGGTATGTCAGCGCCGCGCCTGGTCGCGAAGGGCGTTGATCTGGTCGCCGCTCGCATCTGCGAGATTGGCGACACGCATGGCGTGCCTCGGTTGGAGGCACCGCCGCTCGCCCGGGCGCTCTACCGCTACGTCGATCTCGATGCTGAAATTCCGATGGCACTCTATACCGCGGTCGCTGAAGTGATGGCTTGGGCCTTCCAGCTACGGCATTTTCATCGCGAAGGCGGTCTGCCTCCGCCGCTGCCACAACAGCTACCGATACCAAAGGAACTTCAGGTTCCAGCAGACCAGACCAACCCTGAGGCGCGGACATGACCGCCTTGAGCGCACTGCTCGAGAAACAGGCCTGGCTTGGCAATGTGCAGATGAAGGTGCTGGCTGGGCCGGTGCTCATCTTGCTGATTCTCAGCATGATGATCTTGCCGCTGCCGCCGTTCATCCTCGACCTGCTGTTCACCTTCAACATCGCCCTGGCCATCCTTGTGTTGCTGGTGAGCATGTTCACGCAAAAACCGCTGGATTTCGCGGCCTTTCCGGCGGTCCTGCTGTTTACGACCTTGCTGCGGCTCTCGCTCAATGTCGCCTCAACCCGGGTCATCCTGATGGATGGCCATCAGGGCGGCGATAGCGCCGGCAAGGTCATCCAGGCCTTCGGCGAGTTCCTGATCGGCGGTAATTTCGCCGTCGGCCTAGTGGTCTTTCTGATCTTGGTGATCATCAATTTCATGGTCATCACCAAAGGCGCCGGACGTATCGCCGAGGTCGGCGCGCGCTTCATGCTCGATGCCATGCCAGGTAAGCAGATGGCGATCGACGCGGATCTCAATGCCGGACTGATCGGCGAGGACGATGCACGCAGACGCCGCGGCGAGGTCTCACAAGAGGCGGATTTCTACGGCTCGATGGATGGTGCCAGTAAGTTCGTGCGCGGCGACGCAACCGCCGGACTGGTGATCATGGTGATCAATATCATCGGTGGCCTGCTGATCGGCATGATGCAGCATGACATGAGCTTCGCTGAAGCCGGGCGCACCTATACGCTGATGACCATCGGCGACGGCCTGGTCGCGCAGATCCCGGCACTGGTGATCTCAACTGCAGCCGGTGTGACGGTCTCTCGGGTCAACACCGAGCAGGATGTCGGGCAGCAGATGATTGGTCAGCTGTTCATCAACCCGCAGGTGTTGATCCTGGCTGCGATCGTGATGGGCATGTTGGGCATGGTGCCGGGCATGCCCAATCTGGTGTTTCTAATCTTTACCTCCCTCCTCGGCGGTCTTGCCTGGTATCTCCTGCATCAGCGGAAAATACTGCTCGTCGAGGAAGCGGTTGCACAGCCAACGACAACCACACAGGAGGCGCCTGAGGCAAGTTGGGACGATGTGCAACTGGTCGACACCCTCGGCCTCGAGGTCGGGCACCGCTTGATCCCTCTGGTCGATCAACGCCAACAAGGCGAGCTGCTCGGTCGTATCAAGAGCGTGCGCAAGAAGTTTGCACAGGACGTTGGCTTCCTACCGCCGGTGGTGCATATCCGAGATAATTTGGAGCTGGGGCCAAATACCTATCTGGTCTCACTCAAAGACGCCGAGATCGGTCGCTCCGAGGTCTTCCCCGGCAAATGGCTTGCGATCGATCCCGGGCAGGTCACCGGCAAGCTGGAGGGAACACCAACGCAAGACCCGGCCTTTGGCCTGGCCGCGGTTTGGATCGGCAGTGAGCAGCGCGAGCATGCCCAGGTCTACGGCTATACGGTGGTGGATGCCAGCACCGTGGTCGCCACCCACCTGAATCACCTGCTCCACCGGCATGCCGCTGAGATGCTCGGCCGTGCTGAAGTCCAGAATCTGCTCGACAAGCTCGGGGACGAGCAGAAAGGTTTGGTTGAAGAGGTGGTGCCGAAGCTGGTCTCGCTGACGGCATTCCAGCGCCTATTGCAGAATCTGCTCGTCGAAGAGGTGCCGATCCGCGACCTTCGCAGCATCCTCGACACGCTGGCCGAACATGCACCACAACAGCAGGATCTTGCCGAACTGACAGCCGCGGTCCGTATCGCGCTCGGGCGTGCCATCATCCAGCAGTGGTTCCCCGGCGAGAAGGTGCTGCGAGTGATTGGTCTGGACACCCAGCTCGAGCAGGTCTTACTGCAAGCCATGAGCGGTAACGGGGCACTCGAGCCGGGATTGGCTGAAACACTGATGCAACAAGCGGAAAAGGCGCTCACGCGTCAGGAGGCCGGTGGCGATCCGCCGGTGCTGGTCGTCCAACACAGCCTGCGCGCGGTGCTCGCGCGCTTCCTGCGCCGGCGCTTGCGCCACTTGGTGGTCATGTCCCAGGCCGAGATCCCGGATGATCGCACCCTGCGTGTGACGCAATTGATTGGAGGCAAGTAGCGTGATGGGACTTAGCCCGCTCATCGTCGACCAGATCGTCGACCTCATCGTCGACCTCATCGCCTCCGCCAAAAGATGGCAAAGGCTGGCACAGGACCTGCCGGCGACGACCACGGCCCGCACTGCCCTGTTGACGATATGCTTGGTCGCAGGGTTCAGCGGATTGAGCGCCTTTGCCGCTGGTAGCTGGGTCGCGACCGCACCTGCGCTGCGGGTCAGCATGGCCGAGCGGGAAAGTCTCTCGGTCCCCTTACTGCCACCGGCTTCGGTGCGCGCAGGCGAGATCCACAGCGTGATTTGGCGCTTCGAGGCACCTCCAGGCGCCACCTTGAAGGGGCGACTGTGTCAGGCTGATGACTGTGTGGCGGTTGCAACGATGCGCGGCAGGAGCCGCGCGCTTGCAGGACTCCCGGCAACGCAGCCACTACGGTTTCATTTCTCTCTCGACCAACCGCAACAGCAGGCCGTGGTCGTGCGTGGAATACAGCTCATCGTCAATTACCTGTGACGGATGATCTAAGAGAGCAAGGCAAACGGGATGTATACTGCCAAAGGCAAGATCGACCAGCACGAGCTCGTGACACAGTATTTGCCGCAGGTGCGCCGGCAGGCGCTCGCGCTCCAGGTCAAACTGCCTTCAAGTATCGAGCTTGACGATCTGATTCAGGCCGGGACGCTTGGACTGCTCGAGGCCTTGGGGCGTTTCGACGCGAGCCAGGGCGCCAGTTTTGCGACCTTTGCCAACCAGCGCATTCGTGGCGCGATGCTCGATGAGCTGCGCAGCCGCGATTGGCTGCCACGCAGCGTTCGTCGCAATGCCCGGGCGATGGATGAGGCCATCCATCGGCTGGAGCAGCGTCTGGGTCGCGCCCCTGAGGAGCACGAGATCGCCGCGGAAATGGAGATCGAGCTATCGGACTACCGACAACTCCTGAGCGATACCAACAATGGCCAATTCTTGCCCTTCGAGGAACTCATCCAGGAGGGAATCGAGCCGGGGGCGGCGAACCGCCCCAGCGACCCCTCGCTCAACAACCTGCTGGATAGCGAACAGCGCCAGCGGCTCATCGAGAGCATCGATGCCCTGCCCGAGCGCGAAAAACTGATGATGGCGCTCTACTACCAGGAAGAGCTCAATCTGAAGGAGATCGGGGCCGTTCTGGGGGTCAGCGAGTCGCGTGTCTGCCAGCTCCACAGCCAAGCGCTCAGTCGGATCAGAGCGCGGCTCCATGAGGCCGAGGCCGGTCAGTAACACCCAGTTGTTTTGTAGTAGCGTTAAGCATCCATGAATCCGTCTACTTTCATCGGCATCTTGGCCAGCATGTTATTGCTCGGCACCGTCCTCTTCTTCACCGCTGAGTCTCCTGACAGCTTTCTCAACTTGCCCGGCCTCGCCATCGTGCTGACAGGAACCATGGCGGCGACCTTTATTAGCTACCCATTGCGTGAAGTGCTGCGGGTTGTTGGCCTCGTCGGGGTGGTTTTCAGGCGCGAGAACACCTAGGTAGTGTTCTTGATCTGTACCGGTGATATTTTTTGATCAAAGAAAATTATATACTATTCTACTGTTAACGGTAAACTTTCGGGATCTTTAGTTATGGTACTTGAACCTGTTTGCTGCCCCCATTGC
>NZ_NRRY01000010.1 GCF_016583905.1 Lamprobacter modestohalophilus
GCGACACGCAGCGACGCGAGGACTGGCAGCACGACCACTGCCACCACCTCAAGCACGACCCCAACGCCCTCGATCAGTTGATCGCCGAGGCCACCCGCCTCACGGATCGCCGCGGGCTCTCGCAGACGCTGCGCGGTGAGGTCCGTGCAGCGCGGACCTATTTCGACAACCACCGCCATCAGATGGATTATCCGCGCTTCGTTGCCGAGGGACTGCCGATCGGCTCAGGGGTCATCGAGGCGGCCTGCAAGACCCTCGTCAAGCAGCGCCTCTGCGCCTCAGGCATGCGCTGGAAGACCAAGGGCGCCGGCATCGTGCTCAGCCTGCGCGCGCTCACACAGACCGTCGGACGCTGGGCGCAGTTCTGGCAGAAGATCGATCAGTTTGGGGCGGCGTGCTGCTGTTGAGCACAGTATGTTGAGGCCGCACCCTTAGCAACCCTAACCGCTGTGGATTTGCGTGTGGGGTGGGCCAATGAAGCCAGCGTGTTCACCCCCTGGTTAGCCGAGCACGACAACCTTCAGCTGTTGGGTGCCACCCTCGGGCTCGAACTGGAACTTGAGGGGGTTGAGGTGAACGTCGGACCGTTCCGCGCCGATGTGCTGTGCCGCGATGTAGCAACAGATCGCTTGGTGCTGATCGAGAACCAACTCGAGCGCACGGATCACGGACACCCTGGCCAAACCTTGACGTACCAGGCAGGACTCGACGCGGATACTGTCATTTGGATCGCAGCTCAGTTCACCGAGGAGCACCGCGCGGCGCTGGATTGGCTGAACCAGGCGACAGAGCCCCGATACCGCTTTTTCGGTGTGGTCGTCGAACTCTGGCGCATTGGCGATTCGCCGCCCGCACCGCGCTTTGATGTCGTGGCGAAACCCAATGACTGGAGCAACCGCGCGGCGCACGCCGCCCGCGCAGTCGCCTCCGGAGAGCAGACCGAGTTAGGCGCGCGTCGGCGGGCTTACTGGGAAGGCTTTGCGCACTGGCTCGAAGCGCGTGGCAGTCCGCTGACACTGCCAGGACCGCACGCCGGGGCAACGTTGAGCATCGCGACTGGCCATGCCGGGCTGACGCTCAAGCCGTTTCGAGCCGCTGATCGTATTGGCGTCTTTCTTCGTATCCACGGCCCAGACGCGGCCATGCAGTACCGGCAATTGCAAGCCCAGGAAGCCGCTCTCGAGGCGGCGATCGCGACTCTGCTGCGTTGGAGCGAACGTGAGCCAGGGATGAATTACTGGATCACGGCCGAGATCAACGCTGATGCTGAGGATGAGTACGATTGGCCGCAGCAGTTCGGGTTTATCGAGCGATGCCTCAGGGCCTTTCAGCACAGCATTTCCGCGATCTTCGGTGGTCGCTGATCTGTGAGACAGGTGGAGGAATAGCGCGGCAACGCAATATGGGAGACGGGGATGACCTTAGCTATCGTCTTGGCTTGTCTGCTCACGCTCGTTATTGCAACCCTGATAAGCGCAATCACGCACCTCTCGTTGGTCGTGACAGCTCCTTTAGTCTTCGCGCTCATCATAGCGAGTGCTTTCATGAACGCGTCCGAGCGACCGACCGTCAAGAAAACGACGCACTTCAGAAATCGATCACGTGGCGCATCTCAAACATGGCCGCGGTGTCAGACCGCTACGGACCTAGATCCTGAAGACGATCTGATCGTATCCGCGAGACTCATTGAGCGGGTTCTCGGTGGCGATCCAGAAGAACGGCGTCACCGTGCTGAGCAGGATCGACTCATCCAATTGGAGCATGCATGCAAGGAAACCAACCAGCTGGTGAACCGGCTACTGGGCGAAGTGAACGTGCGCACCAAAACGCCGAGCGACCACTCAGCGTGGCAGGAGCCGCAGGCGCTGTCGCAACCGACGGCACGGACTGCAGCGGTCGTGCAGCAAACGGACGACATCCCGCGACACCAGTCGATCCTCTTCTGGCGCGATATTCAGCAACTGATCGACGCCTGCTATCACTTCAGCACGACACTGCTCGACGGCGACCCTGGGGCTCAGCGAATTGCCCAGCGATTGCAGACGCGGTCAGTCGGGCTCGCGACGCTGATCGCTGATGGCTATCCGGGATCGGCAAGTGGTCATCCAACTGACGAGGACCCGCGATGGCAAGGCGTGCTCGTAGAAGTCGATGCGGTGATCGCAGCCATCAAGAACGATCTGGAGCAAAGCCTAGGACTGGCTGCCGCAGCGGATGTCACGAACGCCCTGTGCGCCTATGGCGCGGCATCGGCGAAGATCGCCTTGGAATTTGGCGACTGAGCGGGTGCGACACTCCCGATGGGGTGGATGATTATGGGTGGATCGGATACTGGGGGCACAGCAGCATCGTCGGTGGGCTTGACCAACAACGCTGATCCTCAGTCATTGCTGGGGCTTATCACGCCGGTCTCGTGGATGACAAAAGCCGCTGACCTTGACCCCGTCCATCCGCTTGTAGGCGGCTACCCAGGTACAGGTCGCCTGTCGATCGCAGGCCGCTTTGTCCAACTTCGTGCAGGCGTTGGCGAATGCCGCTGCTGGCGCTGCGACGATGGCGATGATCGTCACCGCCAGCAGCATCGGCCAACGGGTTGGTCGGGTCAGGTGCCGCATCGGTTGTTTCCTCTGTCTTCCTGGATGGATGAGCTCAGGCGTTGACGTCGGTTCTAGCCTCGCCCACTCGCGGTTTCCATCCGAACGACTATCCTGTAAGTCAGCCCTTTCAGCAATGCCAAAAGGTTCGAGGGGGCTTGCATCGAACTCATCTAGGAGTCGATAGATGGCCGTCCACACTGACCTGAAGCCGGTGGCCCTGATCTGGATGTTACCTGCCATCCTGCTGTCATTCATGCCTGCAGCGGGATCGGCGGCTCTCTGCACGACGCGCGATTTCTCCGCCGCCGAGCAGCGCGTCACCGAGGCCTATGTCGCCTATTATGGGCGCCCCGCGGATGCGGCGGGACTGGCCTATTGGGCGGATCGGCTGGGGGCCGACGGCGGCGATTTGGCGAGCATTATCGACGCCTTTGGCGTCTCGGCGGAATTCGACGACCGCTTTGGCCGCCTCGATCATACCCAGTTGGTCACCAACCTCTATCAGCAGCTCTTCGGGCGTGATCCAGACCCCGCCGGGCTTGCCTTCTACACCGGTGAGCTCGTTGCTGGTCGCATGGGTTTGCAAACCATCGCGCTGAACATCCTCGACGGCACGCAAGGCGATGACGTGCCGGTGCGGGATCATCGGCTACAGGTGGCCAACTATGTCGTCTCTTGTCTCGAGCAAGGCCATGTCGTCTACCCACCCATCGATACGGCGGTTGCGATCATGGCCGATGTCGATGCCGAGAGCAGCTCGGTCGAGCGCGCCATTGCTGCCGTCGACGCCTTAGCCCCGCCGACCAGCGCCAGACTGCAGCCTGAGGATCTGGTCTATCAGGGTGCGTTCAGGCTGCCGGACAGCTTCGATTGGGGTGCGCGTGGCATGAGCTACACCCCCGCAGGCGACAGCGGCAGCGGCTCCTTGCTGGTGACCGCTTTCCAGGGTCTGGTGAACGCGACGGGTGAGCCCTGCTGGGAGGGCATGACCGGCTGCGAGGCGCGCTTCGGTGAGGTCGCGATCCCGGCGCCCGAGCGGGGAGCGAGTGCGTCGACCTGGGAAACGCTGCCCGTTGCGAGCCTGCTATTTGGCCCAACCGCCTTCGATGGTGGACTCGTGGGCAGGGCGGACGATGAACATTATGTCTTCGTCGCTGGCATCGAGCAGATCGCCGTGCCGGGCTTGAGCGATCGGATGCTCTACGGCAGCCTGAATCAGTGGTATCCCGAGGGCGTGTTTGGCGACGCCAGTTTCCCGACCCTCTGGCGCAGCGACGAGAACGGCGCCAATGCCGAGGGACTGTTCCACGTTGGCCCAAGCGCCGACCCGATCTATAACGGACGCAAGATGGGCGAGTATCTGTTCGCGGTTCCGCAGTGGTATGCCGATGCCGCGCTCGGCGGCCGAAGGCTGATCACCGGCCGCGCACGCGGCACACCGCTGCAAGCCGACCCAGCCGCCAATCCGGCGGCTGGTGGCTCGCAAGGCCCTACCCTGTTCGCCTTCCCAGCCGAGGCGAGCGCGCCTGCTGGGGCCGAACTCGACGCCCTGCCCTTGCTCTACTATCGCGCCCGCTATCCGGACTGCGCCGGACCGGACATCGGCCTCGGCGGGCAAGTCGTCAGCTGCGACTTCCCCGGCTATAGCATGTCGGATGACTGGACCGGCGCCGGCTTCGTCGGCGATGGCAGCCGGCATGCGATTTTGATCCTCGGTCTGAAGGCCAGCACCAACTGCTACTACTGCGATCCTACCGAGCCCGATCCAGAGTGCCCGGTGAGTCCAGCGCCTGAAGAATGTCGGCGTTGGTGCAACGAAAGCCGTGGCTACCACGGCGGTCCCTATCGCCGCCAGGTCCTGTTCTACGACATCGATGAGCTGGCCGCAGTGGCCGCCGGCAGCCGCGAGCCCTGGTCGGTGCTGCCCTATGCCACCTGGGAGCCCAACGAGCTGCTGCTCCAGCCAGTCGATGGCAACGTCTGCGCCGGCGCCGGTGGCGTTGCCTTCGATACCGATGGTCAGCGCCTGTTCTTGGTCGAGCGCGGCCTGGGTGGTTACGACAACATCAACGCTGCCGTGGTCCATGTTTGGCGAATCCCCTAAGCTGAGCCTGACGCGGCATCTGCCACGCTGGGTGCAAAGATCAGCGCCCAATGTTGCACCAACCTGAACGGGCATGGACACATGAGCGGATAGGTGAAAGGGTTTTTGGCCGACGGAGAAGCTAAGCTCGGTGTGTGTCCTGGCAAGCTTGTTCTGCTTTAGGGTGGAGATCATATGGCGATCAACGCATTCGACGCTGGCCTGCTTGGCCTGCAGCGCGGTTTCCAAACGGTGAGCCATGCCGCCGGCAACATCGCGCGGCACACGAGCGACTTTGAGGCCAATGGCGCACGAGGCGCGGAGGCGGATCTCGCGCAGGAACTGGTGAGCCAGCGCATCGGCCAACGGCAGACGGAGGCCTCCGCCCAGGTGGTCAAGGCGGCCGATGAGACGCTCGGAACGCTGATCGATCTGTTCGTTTGAGCGGGACTGAGCGGCCGTTGTCTAAAGGTCGATGACACTGAACACCAAACCGTCTCAGAGGGCTGTCCTGGCGCTCCTTCCGCTCCTGCTCGCGGGTTGTGCCACGACTGGCCACTTTGTCAGCGACTGGGGCGAGATCACCCTCGCGCCCGGAGATACCGGCCTGTGTCACTCCAATCCCTGCCGTGTGTTCTTCAAGATGCCGCCTGGAGAGGGAACCTATGGACTGCGCGGGGATGCCTTCCCGATCGGCGAGTATGCAGCGGGCCAAACGGCCATGATCGGCAGCTTCTTCGAGAGCAGCGTGATCGAGGTCGACGGGACCGATCTGCCGAAGACCTACCTCACTGTGCCAGAAGCCTCGGGTGATGCGCGGTGAGTCGGCTCTTGCGGCAGTGAACCGCCACCGTTGCGGCGGCAGCGCGATGCGCTCGCCTGTGATCCTCACCACTGAGGCTCGCCAAGCGCACATCGCTCTTGCTGCCGTGCTTCCATGGCAACGCCGGCAGGGTTGATTTGCGCCCGGCAGTCACTCAGGATACGAATCCCTTTTGCCGTTGGATGACCTGCTCACCCATGCCCCTGTTTCATGCTCGACAAGGTCGCCTGACGCTACTCGCAGTGCTTGGCCTCATCGGTTCGACGCTCGTCTTCGCGGCTGATCCACCCAAAGCCCCGACCAAGCAGGGCTTGGCGAACCCGGCATCGGTGAACTGCATCAAGCTTGGAGGGACGCTGGACATGCGCACGCGCCCCAATGCCGGCCAGTATGGCGTCTGTGTCTTCGAGGACAATCGCCAGTGCGAGGAGTGGGCCTTGTTGCGAGGCGACTGCCCTGCAGGTGGCCTCAAGGTGACCGGCTACGACACCGAGGCCGAGATCTACTGCGCCATCACGGGTGGCGAGGTTGATATGCAGGCTGGTAGTTGTCAGAGCGCAGAGGGTACGCGTTGCGGGCTGGAGGCCTTTTTTGCGGGACGCTGCCCAGCGTCCCGCTGACCCAGTGGTGATTTTGGCTCGCTTCAAGGCGTGCGCGTCGGCCTTGAGCTCAGCAACCTCTTCAATGAGGCGTACATCGGCGCGATCGACGCCCAGGATGATGGCTCGGGAACGGTTGGCTTCTATCCAGGGCCTCCGCGCAGCCTTGTGCTCTCGCTCGCGGCAGCGTTCTGAATGCAGCGCTGTCTTGCTGAACGATCGGCAACAGCCAATGACCCAGCTGCTCGTGATCAACTGGCAGCGGCCGCGCGCTCAAACCAAGCCACAACCTGGGCGAGATAGGCATTCCCGTAAGTCCGCGCAAAACGCTGGGTTTCCTCCTGCCGCGGATCGGTCAAGATGCCAATTCGCTGCTGGATGTAGTCGGGAGTCAGACGCAGACCGCACTTGTGCTCGATGCAATAACGCCAGCTCTCGTAGTTTTGCGGAAAGCGCTCTTCCTCGTAACGCGCACGAGTGGCGGGGTCGAGTTTGGGTTCTTCAGTCATCAATAAGCGACTCGCATGCGTCGTGTGCAGGTTTGCTAGGAAGTGCGCTGAAATCGAAAGGTAAACTCAGTCCTCAGCATCGCGCATCCAGACCGGAAACGGGTCCGTAAACGAACACCATTCGGAAGGCCCCGCCGCCAACTCGTCCTCAGTCAGCAGACAGGCATCGAGCCGAGCCCGCATCGCCTCGACTTCCAGATGCTGCCCGATGAATACGAGCTGTTGGCGCCGGTCGCCAAAGTCGCCCTCGAAGTCCGACAGAATCCGGGCACGTTGCTCCGGATCATCCGGCCAGTTCGGCGCTGAGACCGCCGACCACCACCAACCCGCCGCCCCGTGGCGCACCACCCCGCCCGCTTGCGACCAATGTCCGGCCAAATCGTGACGACTGGCGAGCCAGAAGAAACCTTTCGAGCGCAGCAGGTTTCCCGGCCAGTCCTGTTGCATGGCGTCGAAGAAACGCTGCGGGTGAAAGGGGCGACGCGCCTCGTAGACGAAACTGGTGATGCCATACTCCTCGGTCTCCGGCGTGTGGCTACCGCGCAACTCAGCAAGCCAGCCCGGTGCGCTCGCCGCGCGCTCGAAGTCGAAGCGCCCAGTGCCAACGACCTCGGCCAGTGATACCTGACCGAAGTGCGCGTCCAGGATCTCGGCATGGCGGTTGAGTTGGCGCAGGGCATGACGCAACCGCTCGCGCTCATGCGGGCTAATCAGGTCGGTCTTGTTGATCACGATCACGTCGGCGAACTCGACCTGATCCACCAACAGCTCGGCGAGGTTGCGCTGATCTTCCTCACCGAGCGATTCGCCACGCTCGGCCAGCTCATCGGCGCGCTCCAGATCGACCGGGAAATGGACCGCATCGACAACGGTGACCAGGGTATCCAAGCGCGCCAGGTCGGACAGACTGACACCCTGATCGTCGCGGAAGGTGAAGGTCTCGGCGACCGGTAACGGTTCCGAAATACCGGTCGATTCGATCACCAGATAATCGAAGCGTCCCGCCCGCGCCAGATCCGCGACCTCGAGCAGCAGATCTTCGCGCAGGGTGCAGCAGATGCAGCCGTTGCTCATCTCGACCAGCTTCTCCTCGGCGTGGTTCAGGGTGACCTCCTTGCCCACCAGATCGGCGTCGATGTTGACCTCCGACATGTCATTGACGATCACGGCGACGCGACGCCCTTCGCGATTGTTGAGGATGTGGTTGAGCAGGGTGGTCTTGCCCGCGCCGAGGAAGCCGGACAAGACCGTCACGGGAAGCCGCGCATCGGCCTCTTGCATGGGGATGAGTTCAGCATTCATTCAGGGGTCCTACGATCAAAGGCGGGGTTCACCCGTCGGGCGCAGCGGGATGCTCGGATATCGACCTTGGCTCCGCCTGGGCTCGAGAGAGAGGATGGAAAAGACGGCGCGATCAGCGGTCCTTGCCAAGGCATCAAGCATCGAGACAGAAGAGCACGCGCAGGCCGTCCGGCGGCACCGCTGGCGAGCGATGCACCTGGCCGCGGCCGGCATTGCCCGGGAAGCACTCGCCCTTGAACAAGCCGACCCAGAACGGCTCCAAGGCGCGCGGTTGGGCGCCGCGTTGGATCTGATCGTTTGGCTGCCGACCTTCGAGTGCGACGCGATCGACCTCCTCATCGGGCAGCCACTCGGTTGCAGGCCCGCGATAGGTGCAGAGCAGGCGCAGGCGCGTGCGATCAACGTGGAAGCGCGGGCAGGCGACATCATCGAGCGTCTCGACCCGGGCTGTGATGGGGCTCGGCCCCAGGGTGCGCGTGACCAGATCCGCGAATCGTTCGGCGAGCATGGCCATATCCGCGAGCCACCAGCCAAACCCTGCCGACTCGATTCCAGACTCCTGCAACAGCCCTTGCAACCGCGCCATGCACTGCGCTTGCGTTTCGGCGGCGCTCAACGCAATGCGCCCGTTCAGAAGCCGTTTGGTCGTCAAACCGGCGACTTCCCGTGCGATCTTGGGATCAGCCCGCCGCCGCCAGAGCACAAGGCTGACCCTCGGATGGCCGATGTTGTGAAGCTGCTGAGCGTCGTCGACTAGGATCACGCTCGTGAGCGTCGGCAGTCGTCGTGGCGCAGCGGAGTCGCCAAAGGAACCCGATGCGACGGCGCCGTGCGGCGTCACGAGGTCGTTGAGCGCCATGGCAGTCATGCTGTTTACTCTCCAGTCAACCAATGGCCAATAATGCTATAACATAACTTTTCGAAAAGCCAACAGTCCCCGCTTATGAACGCTGAAACCCGAGTCGCAGATACCCAAAACATTGCACCAAACGACGCGCAGTCGATCGCTGATGAGGACTCTATGAGCCCACGCCAACGGGCGTACTTTCGCCAAAAGTTGCCCCGCGATCGGTATCGCAAGCTGGTGCGTAAGAACGACGAGGCCCTCGCGCGCATCGACCATTCACCCGCGGACGCGAGTGCTCCCTGCCATGCCTGAAACCGTTGTCACGCTGCCACTCAACGCTCAGCTGTTCCAGCCGACGCACGACATTGGGGCCGAGCCTCCGCACACGCGGGTTGTGCCTGAACTCGCCGACCTAGTCGACGTCTTTACCGAAACCACGCAGGTCTGTCTCTTCGAGCGTTCCCCGACACCCGAGATCGAGCGCTATCTGGCCAACCTGGATCAGCGATCATGGCGCGGCTTCCGTCTCGTGACCTCGGCGCCGACGGCGCAGATGCCTTCGTCGACTTGGCCGCTGCCCATTTGTGAGGGCGATGACAATGATCGCGCCGCATTAGCAAACGATCTTGCCTTCCTCGCCGAGCTCTATGCAGACCTGCTTGGCTGTCCAGCGCTTGGCGTGCGTATGGAGCGACTCGATCAGGCCATGTGCCCACGCTGGCACCGGGATCGTACCGGTGTTCGCTTACTCTGCACCTACCGCGGCCCAGGCACGGAATGGATCGAGGATAGAAGGCTGGATGGGCTGAACTTGCGCGAGGAGGCGACTCAGTCGTGCCCGGCCAGCGGATGCGCCGAAGCGTTCGACATCGTCCTACTGAAGGGCTCGGCCTGGCCCGGTAACGCAAAGCGAGGGGCGATTCATCGCTCACCGGCGCCAGACACAAAGGGGCGTTACCTGCTTGCGATGGATGCACTCTGGGACGTCTAAGGGATGACCCATGAAGGGCTTCGAGCATCAACATTGCACGCGTTTATTCCTGGTCACAGTGGCATTGGCGTCACGATCACGCCGGCCTGGCACCTAGGGTCATAAATCAGAAGAAGCGCAACCCTTGAAGTAATGCGAACTATTTGCGGTGTGTATTCCTGTAAACTCACCGAACGCTAAACAACCTTATTGGCCCTCGCGGTGGTTGCTCCAGACGACTACCTGTAGCAACCTGCAAACATCCGGTGCTCGGCCTGCAAACATCCCAGATTTCAGCCCAGATTAACTGCCAATATCGGGGTCCACTATAGTCCCACAGTGAGGTCAGAAAACCGGAGACCATCAACATGCGGACCTTCAAGCCGGAGCGCGATGGGCTGTTCTGCGCGAGGGTCTTTGTTCGGATCAGCGGATGTTTGCAGGTCGCTACAGCTACGGGTTCGCTTTGGCGCAGTCAGCGCTGAGGAGATGGCGAGGTCGCTAAAGACCCCCCACGCTTGCTGGAACGACCCTTCCGTCGGGGCGAGGCAAGAGCGAGAACAAATTCAATCCAGTCGCGGGAATCTTCAGCCTGGGCTCAGACCGCCCCCTCAGTCGCCGAGATACGCGTTGCATTCCACCTCAACGGCAGCCCCAAGCGGGATGGCCGGAACGATAATGGTCGACCGGGTCGGCGGGTTTTTCGGGAAAAACTCACGATAGACGTCGTTCATCGCCGGAAAATCATCGATATCGGCAAGCAGTACGACGCATTTTACGGTGTCATCCAGCGAGGCTCCGGCCAGTTCCAGCATATCCTTCACATGATTGAGCGACTGCCGGGTCTCCGGGCCGATGCCGCCGGGCACAAGCTCCTTGGTGCCAGGCGCGGTGCCGAGCACACCGCCGACATACACCGTATCCCCAGCCTTGACAGCGCCGGAATAAGGCAATCCTTCAACCGCCGTCGACGGATAGGCGGTGATGTCGTCGCGCGCTTGGGCGTTGACGGCCAGGAACGAGCTAAAGGCCAAAGCCGTCAAGCAAAATTTCGCAAAGCTTTTGGAGGGTCTCATGGGTCATCTCCTTTGAAGTTGATAGTTCTGTCTCACGATCATTAGACGCACCGGAGTCCGCCCTCAAGCGAGCAAACGACGGCGCCAGAAGGGCTGGTCAGCAAAGCGCCGCTCCCTTCCATAAACCTGCCCTCTGCTGACCAAAAACCGCGTGATGCCGGATTGCACCCGATCGCCATAGGTTGCCAGCGCCGCATCCGATCCGTCCACCGCTTGGGCTGCTGCCCGCGCCGCTTCGATACCGGTCCATAGGGCGGTCGTCATCCCATGGGCGGACAGGGGGTCAAATGCCGCTGCCGCATCTCCTACCGCCGCCCAGCCAACGCCAACCGTAGGTTCTAACCAGGTCGTGCCGGCGCTGGTAAGACTCGGCGGAGCGCTCAGGGCAAAGCCCGCACTCTCGATCCATCGCCCGACATAGCGGCTCCGCCGTGCCAACGCTTGCCACGGCTCAATGCGATGGCGCAGCCCCTTCGGCAGTAAGTCAGGGTCCGAATAAAAGTTGAGCGCAAGCCGGCCGTCGGCAAGCAGCGAGCCATACCACCAACCCTCGGCAACCGCTTCGATCAAGGTGGCTTGCGTCGGCTCGACATCCTCATCTTGCTGCACCAGGAAATCGTAGGCGGCGATCAGTGTATCTTGTCGCTTCATGGCGGCAAAACGGCGGCTGACGGCGGCTTGGCGGCCAGTGGCGTCAATGATGAACCCGCCACTGACCTCCTCTTCGCCCCCTTGATCCAGGGCGACCCTGATGCGCCAGAGGTCAGCCTCTCGACTCGCCGCCACCACGCTGCCGCCGAGACACTCCACCATTCGACAGTGCGCCACAGCCCTCGCCAGGTTGCACTCCAGCATTCCGCGATGCACCACATAGCCGAGGCGACCTGTCATGCCGAGGCGGTTTCGTTCAAGCAAGGCATCCCCACCCCAGCTGCTGTAGGTGACCTCAACCCGCCGATGGGCCGGATCGTCCAGACAACCGCCAAGGCCCAGAGATTGCAGTAACGGCTCCGCCGCCGCCGCCAGACTTTCGCCCGGCTTGTCCTTCAAAGCCCGACCCTTGTCCGAGGAGATGGCTTCGTCGGACAGGCCGGGGGCGATCCAGAGCACGGGCTGGTCTTCCTTGGCCAACGCAAGGCAGGCAGCCATTCCGGCAATGCCTGCCCCGGCGACAATCATCGGTGCCGCCATGAGCGGGCCTACCCTGCCTACCCCTTACGGCAACTGCCCGTGATCAGGCTGCCAATCAAATCGGTTTTCAACGCTGCCACGCCCAACCTCGACATAGACCGTCTTTGGAATACCGGCAGGCCGCTGGCCGTCCGCCGGGCCGGGACGGGCCATGACAAAGCCCATCTCCTGCCACAGGTTGATCATGTTGCGAATGCCGTCCCAGTAACTGGCATTGGCGTGATAGCCGATGCCCGGGACGCCACGCGCCCACCAGACCCGGTTCTCAAAGAATTTGACTCGCTCTTCGGCAGAGAGGTCTTCGCGCATCATCTGCTCATAATAGACCTCGGGCAGCACATCCACCGGCAGCAGCGCCGGCCACCAGACCGGCGTCGGGAAATCATCCTGCATGACGACACGCTGACAGCTAAATGCGTCGGGCTGCCAGGGTAGACCCATCCAGCGGGTCAGATCACCGGGCATTTGCGGGCCGATCGGCGGCGTCTCGCCATTTTTGGCGGTCGTTACCGCGTCGAAATCGATGATCATGCCGACATTCTGCACGAGGGAAGCACGATTGCCGCGGGCAATCCGAAAAGGCTCCGCATCGGCATTGGCATGGCGCTGATAGAGCGGCGCCAGACGCAGATAATAGGAAAGCTCAACGCCGGGATGAAACGCCCCGCCAGAACAGGGCTCAAGTGCTGCCTCAGTCAGTGCGAAGGGCTGGACCGCCACCGGCAATTGATCAATCGTCGTCACCTGGTCCAGGGTTGCGTCGGAGAAATCATCGACGAACTGTCCTTCCGCCCATAATTCCAACATCTTGTATTGCAGCTTAGGAAACTGGAACCAGGTTAACGGGCTGCTGTTGTGATTGACGCCGTCACCCGGCATCATCGGGATCTTAAGATGCTGCTCGATGAACGCGGTCTGCGACATTGCATTCGGGTCGCGGAAGTTGGAGAGTACCTCCAGACGGAACGCCTTGTTGTCCGCGCTCGAATCAGCCAAACGCTTCAGATAGCCGGGATCAGAGAAATCACCGATATCAAGCCAGCCCTTGCGGAGATTGGCGGCGGCCGAAACCCACTCCATCAGCGCGGTGCGGCGGAAGGTCGGATAGATATCCCGACGGAAAGAGAGCGGTCCCTCGGGCAGGTCGGTCCAACCTTCCTCCCAGTTCATACTGTTGATGACATCATAGAGCGTGCTGATCGGCGGGATTTCCGGTGCGAAATTAGGTCCGACACTGGCCAACCAGGCGCCGTCCGCCTGCAGAACCCGGCCATCGGGTAGCGTGACAGTCGCGTCCACCGGGCCATCACACCAATCGTCATACCAGCCGTCATTGTCGGCGAAGCTGGTGATCGGGGCGCCTCTCGGACTGTCAGCAATACCGTCCGCCGGCACCACTAGGAGCCGCCCCGCCTCGTCCGTTCGCACCTGCCCTAAACTGACGTCCACACTGTCCCAGAAACGGCCGGTCATGGCGTGGTCCGCACTGTCGCCGTCCCAATTGACCTTGACGCCGCTGATGGACACCGCGCCGGGATCAATCACCAGCATGCGCTCGCGCTGCTCGCGAGTATGGAAGTACTGATTTCGCTGCTGACCCGGCAAACCCGGGGCGTCGGCATTGTCCAAAGGATTGTTGAATCCGTACCAAGCAGCCTTGCTGTTAGCGAGGTGTACCCGCCATTCGATCTTGGCCTCAGCGTCGGTCACTTCGCTGATCACTCGCCCCTCGCTGTCGAACGCATAGACCCGAAAGCGCTGGACCTGCTTTTTCAGCTTGCTGGTCCCGTCCTTGAACCCACCTTCGGGACGAGGAGGAACGCCCGGCAGTTCAGGGGCCAGAAACCATTTTTGGCTGCCGCCGACCCGGCAGATGCCAATCGCCGGATAAATCCCCACCCGCGCGATCACCGCGCCGGCGGGCGCCGCCTCCAATGCCGGCGTCGCCGCTACCGAGAGTTTCGGCAGAAACGGAAATCCAGCCCCGGCAAGCCCTGCCGCCGCGCCCACCATCGCCAGGAAGTCACGGCGTTTGACGCCCCCTTTCGGATTTTGATCAACCTGACTCACCATGACTTCTCCCGGAAGTATCGTCCGAACTCGTAAAACTCCCAGCACGAAACGACACTTTCAAGGCTGGCTCGGCATGAGAGACCGAACAAACGAAGCATGTTGAGGACTGGCTGGATTGACGAAAAACAATATGGCCATCCCAACCGCGAATGCAAGACGCCGACTTCCCCTTTCCACCGCCCGGCCTGAACGCTGCTCCGCTATGAAGGGGATTAAGACCGGGATCTTTTCTCCGGCATGATGGAGATTTTATATCCGAACCTAGACCCGAATTAAAGACGATTAAGCCTCCTTAACAGGCTCAACTTGAACCCGCAGCGCATCCACCTCGCGCCGTAACTCCTCCTCCGCCTCCCGAGCCACCCGCTCGGCCTCCCGCGCCTGATCCCGCTGCGCCACAGCCACCTGCTCCCTGACCCGCACTTCAGCCAAGGCCCGTGCGCCGTCTGCAACCTCCTCACGCAGACGCTCCACCTCCGCGTTCGCCACACCGAGCTCGACCTCGGCCTGCATCGCTTGGCGCTGCTGTGAGGCCAGTGCTTTACTCAACTCTTGCACCCGCTGCTCGCTCTGGCGCGTCTGTGCCTCCAGCTTCTTGTTGAGCCCATCGCGCTCGGCGCGCACCTCCTCGATCACCCGCACATAATGCTGTTCCTGACCGGCCATGACCTCGCGCTCGCGCGCCTGCTCGATGCGCAGCTCCTCGATCAGCACCCGGCTCTGCTCGACCTGCTGGCTCAGCCCGTCGCGCTCCGCCTCATGCTTGGCCTGAAGCGTCTGCACTGCCTGCTCATGGGCGCGCTGTGTCGCCCTGCCCTCCTCGCGGGCCTGGTCGCGCTCGGCGCGCAGCCTCTCGATCAGCGCCTGACGCTCCTCGGCCAGTGCTCGGATGCGCTCGCGCTCCTGATCCGAAGCCGCAGCCTGCGCCAATGCCGCCTCCCGGTCCTGAACGGCTGAGTCCATCTGCTGCTGCAGCGCCGCGCGTTCCTCGGCCAGGCGGGCAAAGGCCACCTCCTGCGCCGCTTGCCAGAAGGCCGCAATCGGCGCCTGTAACGCCTCCGGCATCCCCGCCGGTAAGGCGTGGCCCTGCAGTTGTCCGCGGATCTCCTCGATCACCTGGTCACGGTACTTGAGGACCGTAGTCTTGGAGCCGCGCTTGAGATGAGCGAGCAGCCGATCGGCGCTCGGGGCTTCACAGGCGGTGAGGCAGTCGTAGATGGCCTGGCGCACGTCATCCAGGGTGATCGGGGCTTGGCGGGTCATGGCACCGGTGCGGACGATCAAACGTCAGCATTGGCCTCAAAGGCCGGCTTCATACCCAGCACCCGGGCGGCGTTCTCCAATCGACGATCAAAGCAGGCGAACCGCACGGGCGCTTGCAGTGACACCGACAGCGTTTGGGCGGCGGCAAGCTGAACGCTGTCATCCCCATGCAGGGCAAAGGTATCAGCATCGTCACCGGCCACCTCGACCAGCGCTTGGGTGACTTCGACGATGAGGTCATCAGACCCGTCGGTGCACAGGCGCTCGCGGATGCGGTCAATGGCTGCGCCATCCGCCGGTGATTCACGCAGGCATCTGGCCAGCGCCGCCATGGCCTCAGCCCAGGCGATCCGACAGACCGCGAGCGCCGGGGCCGCATCGGCGGCAGCGAGCATCTCCTCGGTGTACGGCTCACGCACATAGCGCTTGATCAACGCCGAGGTGTCGCAAAACAGCGTCAACCGCGATCCTCCAGCACCATCTGGCTCACCGCAGTGCCCTGCTCGGCCAGGGCGAGCGGGGGCTGTAATCGGGGCTTGCGCGCGGTCCAGGTCAAGGCACCTTGCGCGATCGGCGCGCGCAGCGCGACGGCGGCCTCAGCTGGTACGCCAACAATCCGGGCGATCAGCCGGTTGTGTGAGGTCACCTCGATGGCCTCCCCGGCCTGGGCGCGGGTCAAGAAGCGCGAGAGATGGGCTTTCAGATCGCGGACGGCTACCTGCATCGTGGTTACCCCTGAGCGTGTTTGGGTCTCGAGTGTCGCCTGCGGTCTCCATTGTGGGTCACAAACACAGCGCGGAACGCTTTTTGATGGCCACTTCTCAACGCGAGCGGTGGTCTGATCGCGTGGGGGCGCGTGTCGGTGCCCTGCGCTAAAACGCCTGTACTGGCGTGACCGAGGCCGCAAATCATACCGTACATCGGTATCAGGTATGTACTTTAACGGTATCTCAAAACCCAAGATTGCAACAGAACCCCCCCTCTGTTGCAATCTTTGGTGTTTGGGGCGGTTTTGACCGTGAGCAGACCCGGTAGGGCGTGGAACATGCCCGGTGCAACCCCGGCTGGGGAGAGAGAAAGCGTTGGCGAGACAAGCGCTTAAGCGCTCACCGCAGCAGCGTGGAACGCACCGTGGAACACTTGTCAGCGATGACGCCCTGGTTCCACGGGCGCCGCGTTGCGCAGAGACAAAAAAAAACCGCCACTGGCGTGGGTCGCGTTTGTCCACTAAGCTTCAACCATGTGGACCAACGAGACCATCGATAGGCACGCTGTCGCCTCGTCGCGCCCTGACGGGAGCGCTCTGGCTGAAGTCCTCGAGCAGGCCCGGGCACAGCTGGCCGATCAACCGGATGCCGCGGGTGTCTTCGATCGCGCGACCACCGCGTTCGTGCGCGAGCTCATCGGGATGCGCGATGGGCTCGGCCATCCTGGGCGCGAGGCCCAACTCCTGGCGTTGGATGACAAGGCGCTGGTCGCCGAATTGCTCATTCAGGCGCTTAGCGATGATCCATTGACGCCGAAGACCCTGCGTCTGCGCCTGCAGGGGCAGCTCGCGCTGCGTCGTCTGCTCGCTCAGCACGGCGGTACCCTGAGCGCCGCTGAGGTCGGGCAGCTGCTCGATATCAGCGCCGATGCGGTGCGCAAGCGCGTGCGTCGTGGCGGACTGCTCGCGCTGCCGCGTGGTGCCCGCCAGGTGTTTCCGGTGTTTCAGTTCGAGGTCGCGGCCGGTCGGGTCGTGCCGGGGTTCGACGCGCTGCTCGCCGTGCTGGAGACCGACAGTGCGCCGGCCAAGCTGCGGTTCTTCCTCACGCCGGATCGCGACTTGGGCACCACGCCGATCGCGGCTTTGCGCGCGGATGAGCCGGCGGTGCGCGCTTTGCTCAAGCGCAAGGCGCAGCAATTCGATCAGCAGTTGGCGGCTTAGACCGAGCCCGGTCCAGACCCCAACCGCTGTCGCCATGGCGCTTCCTGATCCACCCGTCGGTGGCCATGCCAAGCTGCGTCTGCTCACGGTGCCGGCTGGCCAGGTTTGGTCTCGGATCACGCATCGCCGTCACGCCACAGCATTGCACTTCTCGACCACTCACCTGGCGCGCTGGAACGACCTGCGAGGCGACTATGGTGTGCTGTACGTCGCTGATGCGCCGGCAACCGCGTTCGCTGAGACCTTTGGTCACAACCTGATGGACCGCTACCCGCCTGCGGTCGACAAGTTCGTTAGCATAGGCGAGCTTGATGAGCGCGCGCTCTACCGCATCCACAGCGCGCGCGATCTCCTGCTGGCACAGCTGACCGGCTCCGGCTTGGCCGCGCTCAACCTCGATGCGCAATTGCTGGCCGTGGTCGATTACGCGCTGCCACAAACCTGGTCGCGCTGGATCTTCGAGGCGCCGCAAGCCCCCGATGGCATCCTGTATCCGTCGCGTGCGTTGCCTGGGGCCACGAATCTCGCGGTATTCAGTCGCTGCGCAGAGGCCTTGTGTGAGGAAAACCTCGGCTCGCTGTGGTCATGGCGCTCGGAGACCGGCAACGGCATCGTTGACATCCTGGATGAGCAAGGCTGGGGGCTCGTGTGATGGGAACGATGGTTCCTCGGGCGTCGAGGGGTGTAAAGATAAAAACCCGCTTGCAGCGCGAGCGGGCCTGGGGAAGGCGGGCGCTGCTCAGAGCGCAAATCGCCAGGATCAGACCGACTGAGCCTGAGCGAGCGCCCGCTCGAGGCGTTGTGCCCAACCGCGTCCACGGGCCTCGAGCTCAGCGCGCGCCGCGGCAAGCTGTGCGGGAGCCTCTTCGCGCAAGACCGCGAGCAGCTGCGCAACCTGCATGCGGTCCTTGGCGCGCTTTGCGGCTTGTGCGAGCGGACGTTCTTCGGACACCAGCAGTTTGTGCCAGGCAAAGCGTGCCGGGTCGGGAACGTTGGTCAGGACGAGATCGCGATGGCTGAGCAGCAGCGCCGGCACGGGGGCTTCGATGAGATAATCGAGAAAACGCAGCGGTTGGGCAGTCCCACCGAGCGCGAGGACGAAGTCACTCTGGGCGCGGGCGGGACCCACCAGTGGCGTCAGTAGATTGACTCTCAGGCTTTGGCCGCGCACCTTGAACGACGTCGAGGGTGCGCGCAGATCGAGTGCCGGCACCGGAAGAAACCCCATCTCGAGCTGCTCCAGTGTGGAGCTGATCCCGGGCATGTCGGGGGGGATCGCGAGATCGACATCGACATCGGCATCGGCGGCCAAATCCATGTCCTGGGTTTGCATCGGGCTGTCCCAGCGCACGCCGAGCAGATTGCCCAGTGCATGGAACGCGTGGGTTCCGATCAGCACCGGTCGCGCCGATCCCGGCCGCAACACGCCCGCATCCGAGAAGGCGCGCAGAACACGCATCGGGGCATGCTCGGTGCGAAATCCGCCAGCGGCGAGAAAGGCGGCCGCGATCGCTTGCGTCGAGTCGCGCTGTTCGGCCCGGGCTGCGGCGAGCTCACGCAGTCGTTGGGTACGCGCTTCGGTGGCCTCGTTGTCGGGGCCGAGGTACAGCTGCCGGGTTCGTCCTTCGAGCGAACGGTATTGGAAGTAGACGTAGACGCCGTTGCGGATGTGTTTGCGCACGACCGATCCAGGACAGCGTGCGAGCCCATCCTCGGCGGCCTCGATCATGGCCAAGTCGAGCAACTAGGCGTAGAGCGTCCGCGCGGTGAGGGACAGGTGGCGGGGTTGCATTGCCTCGATTACACGCAATCCTAAAACACTTTCCGTATAACCTGCTTGCGAAGCTCGTCGCCGGGACAGCGAGGACGCCGCATCCCGGCTGTTGATGCCGCTCTCCTCTCAGTTGTTACGCAATGCGTCCGCCGCTTCTGGCTCCAGGTCCGGACTCGCCGCGAGCCACGTATCGAAGTCCGCCAGATCACCGCGCTCGCGCCGCTCGCGGAAGTACGCCGCGGTCTTGAGCGCCGAGACCTTCTCAGCGATGGCCGTCACGAAGAATTGGTTCATGGACACGTTTCTTCTTCAGCGACCTGGCGGGCATCGGCGTACAGCGATTCGGGTACACGCAGTGCGTGATTGGCCATCAGGCTTGATCCTCTTGTTGGAGTTTGCATGAGAGCGGGTGTCAGAGATATCCGCGCTGCAGATCGCCCTACGTCGCTGAGATCGACGCGGTGACCATTGCTCCCGTCGATCCTTGCAAATCGGGAGGCTCGCTCCCTAAATGCAAGGCTCATTGGTCAAACGCTCGAGGCCAATTGTCCTTCAGAGAAGGACGGTTTACTGCTGTTTTGTCCTTCACAGAAGGGCATCATGAGCGACGCATCCACGGCGGCCTCAGACGGCAATCAAGCGCTCGACGCTCAGTTGCGCAACGCGTCCGCCGCCTCTGCCTCCAGATCCGGACTCGCCGCGAGCCAGGCATCGAAGTCCGCCAGATCACCGCTCTCGCGGAATCAACCGAAGCCGACGCGCCGTGAAGCCGACCATTTTCCAGCGGAAATTCATAAAGTCTTGACTTTTTTCCAGCAAACAGAAAAATAGTCGGCATGGAGCGACTGATCAAACCGCTGGTGCAGCGCGATCTTGTCCGCAAGATGGTGTTCCTCACCGGTCCCCGGCAGGCCGGCAAGACCACGCTGGCCGAGATGATTGCTGACCAGTTTGCCGATGCTCAGCTGTTTAACTGGGACGTCCTCGCCGACCGTCGAGTGATGCTGGCACAAAGCTGGATTCCCACGGCGTCCTTGCTGGTGTTCGATGAGCTTCACAAGATGAAGGACTGGCGCCCCTGGTTAAAAGGCGTATACGACGGGCGCACGCAAGGCCAATCGATCCTGGTCACGGGCAGCGCGCGGCTAGACGCCTTCCGCCAAGCGGGGGAGTCGCTGGCCGGTCGCTACTTTTCCTGGCACCTGCTTCCGGTGACCGTGCATGAGCTCGTCGCGAAAACGGACACGGTGCCTGAAGAGGCGCTGAATAGGCTGCTGAACCGGGGCGGGTTCCCAGAGCCGCTGTTGGCCGAAGCCGATGCCGATGCACGGCGCTGGCGGCAGTTGTATCTGGACGGACTGATCCGTGACGACATCCTGGAGTTCTCCCGCATCGCTGAGGTGCAGGCGATGCGACTGTTCGTGCAGATGCTGCGCGAGCGCGTCGGCTCGCCGGTCTCGTTGGCCTCCATGGCACGCGATCTTCAGCTCTCACCCACGACCCTCAGTCGCTACCTGGGCATCCTCGAGACGCTGCATGTCGTCTTCATCGTTCGTCCTTTTCACCGCAACATCGCACGCGCCTTACTGAAAGAGCCGAAGGTGTATTTCTACGACACGGGGCTGGTCAAGGGGGATGACGGCATCCGCTTTGAGAATGCCTGCGCAACCATGTTGCAGGCCGAGGTGCAACGGCGGCGTGATGCCGAGGGCCAAGAGGCGACGCTCAGTTACATTCGTGACAAGGAAGGCCGGGAGATCGATTTTGTCCTCTGCGATGCCGATCAACCGATCCAACTGGTCGAGTGCAAATGGTCGGACGCCGCCGTTCCTCGTTATCTGGCGGCCACCGCAGCGCGATTTCCGCAGGCCCGCGCCACCTTGCTGGTTCGCCATCTGCGCCATCGCGAGCAACGCGGAGCCGTCGCGGTCGCGCCGGCTGCACCCTGGTTGGCCGACCTTGGCGCCGGTCACTAAGGCTCGATCCGGCTGCCTGCCAACGGGTTTAACCTTGCAAAACCAACATCACGATGCTGGTTTTGCAATGATCTGTCTGAAGTCGGCACGTCGGCGACTTCCCGGAATTATCCGCCTTTATCTCGGTTTGGATCATTTATCTGTTTGGCGATTAAGCTGAGGTTCTCAGCTGGTCGGAGACGCGCTCTAAGGCCAGACCACCGAGCCTTGTCGGTGCGCGGGCTGGTTGATCGCGGCTAAGCGCAGCCAACTGGCCGATGGCACCGCGGCCCTCGACGTACTCAGGCCAGGCCTGCAGCGCGCACGAGACCGGCGAGTGCGCATTTGGATTCGAGCCACGCCACATTGGCCATCGTCTTGCCCGTGCTACGTCAACGCCTAGACTGCACTATCTGCACAACGTCTTTAGGAGAGGCTCATGTACAAGCGCATGACGATTACACTCGACGAACCGGTCTATGAGGGGCTGAATCGGCAGATCGGCAAGCGGCGCATCAGCCAGTTCATCGAAGATTTGGTCCGCCCGCATGTGCTGGATTCCAGCCTCGACGAGGGGTATCAGGCGATGGCCGCCGATGCTGAACGCGAAGCGGAGGCTGTGCAGTGGTGCAACGCCCTGGCGAAAGATGTCGCTGCTGAGCCGCGGTGAGCCGCGACCGCCGCAGGGCCTCCCGAAGGCTGCCTGGCGATCGTGGCTCTCCGCGTCTGCGCTCGTCGATCCTTGCAAATCCGGAGTGATCATCCGAGATTGCAAGGATGATTGACCGAAAACGCCGCGCAAGCCCCTGGCTAGCCGTGGGGAGCCTCAGAAAACCAGCATGTCAGTGTGGCTTAAAGTCGACGCTTTTCCAGAGAAAGCATCAATTGCCGCGACTTTTTTCCACTTCCAACAATAATAGTCATCATCTGCACCGATCGCGGCCATCTGTCCGCCTCCCGCCTCGATCTGTATTTCTCCAGTCATGGAGTCGTGTATGACCGCCCCCCACCCGGACACCAGCGTCGACGCGGAGATCCTCTCTAGCACCGCCTTGCAGGCCTTCTTCAACCTGACCGCGCGTTGGGCACTGAGTAGTGCGCAAGAGCGGGTGTTGCTTGGCAGTCCGCCAGCGTCGACCTTCTTCAAATGGAAGTCGGAGAAGACCGCGCGGCGGCTGGGGCGAGACACCCTGGAGCGCATCAGCTATCTGCTGGGCATCGCCCGGGCCTTAGGCGAGCTGTTGCCCTCGCCGCGCGCGGCCGATGAGTGGGTCAAGAAACCGAATGCCGCGCCTTTGTTCCATGGGCACTCAGCGCTGGAGCGGATGCTGGGCGGAAGTCTGATCGATCTCGCCGATGTGCGCCGCTACCTCGATGCCCAGCGTGGCCTCTAGACATGGCGATCAAGAATACTGGCTGTGGACGGCTGACGCTGTTAAGGGAGCGCTTGGTCGAAGTTTGCTGAGCCATTCTTGTGCTGCTGTTAGCAAACAAGTTGTTAATCGAGGCCCGCAAGGCCCTTTTGGTTTTAGTTTTTTATACTTTTAATCTACGCAAGTGATTGTTTGTATAGTAGTTTTCAAGATATAGTGTGACAGGAACAGCCTTTTACTGTGACGGAAACAGCCCATGGTGTGACGGAAACAGCCTTGGCTTGGAAGACACCAGCTTGCAGGCTTTCTGCGCCAAGAGTTTGGTGACGGAAACAGCCTTCTCGGAGGTGGCTAGACCGGCATTGTGTGACAGAAACAGCCTCCTCGGAGGTGGTCATACCGACATTGTGTGACAGAAACAGCCTTCCCAGAGGTAGCCAGACCGGCATTGTGTGACGGACCTGGCGAAGGCGCGCTTCGGTCTCGGGGCTGCGCCGCCCAAGGAGCTTGCCGTTACCGCGCCGGTGGACTCGCTGCTGATGGGTAAGCGCGTGCATTTTATGTTTCCGTCATTTGGAGAGACTCACTATACCGACGGAAACAACAGATCAGATCAATGGCGCCTCAGCATATCGCCGCATCCCGGCACCCTGCCCCTGGTCCCCGCCGTTGGCGCGGGTTGGCTGATCGTGCCGGAGCGCGGCCAACTGGCCGATTGTCGCACCGATCTGCAGGCGGTCAGCCGCTGGCTAGCCGAGTCAGTGACTGTTAAAATGGTCTTAATGTTGATTACTGACTGTTTTATCGGCTAATGAAGCGCCAACGGGTCTCCCTACAACCAACGCTCGCTGCCTGCGCGCTGCTTGGGCGGTTGATTCGCATCGCGCGCAAGGAGCAGCGCTGGAGCGAGCACGAGTTGGCTGCTCGGGCGCTGATCTCGCGCAGCACCCTGCAGAAGGTCGAGCGCGGCGATCCGAGCGTGGCGATCGGGATCGTGTTCGACTGTGCGCACCTGGTCGGCGTGCCGTTGTTTCCCGATACCGAGCCGAGCCCGCCGATCAGGACCTTGGGGCAGGCCATCGCCCGTGCTGATGACCGGCTTGCGCTGCTGCCCAAGCGGGTGCGCGCACCGGTGAGCGTCGATGACGACTTCTGAGGGCAGTGCCTTCGTCTGGGTCTGGCTGCCGGAGGCGATCGAGCCGGTGGTGGCCGGCAAGCTGGTAGCGCAAGGCGATCGGCTGCTGTTCGTCTATGGCCGCAGCTATCTCGCGCGTGCGGAGGCGATTCCTCTGTACCTGCCAGAACTGCCGCTGCAGTCCGGGCCGATCACGCCCCTGCCCGGCTTACGCATGGCCGGCTGTCTGCGCGATGCCGCCCCTGACGCCTGGGGCCGGCGGATGATCCTCTATCGACAACTGGGTGCCGCAGCGCGCGATGCCGACACGGAGCGACTCGATGAGTTGACCTATCTGTTGGGTTCCGATTCCGATCGGGTCGGCGCGCTCGATGTGCAGGCGTCGGCGACGGACTACGTGCCCCGTGATCCGGCAAGCGCCTCGCTGGAGGCGTTGGCCGAGGCGAGCTCGCGCATCGACCAAGGCTTAGCATTGACTCCGGCCCTGCAGGCGGCCTTGCAGCACGGCACCTCGCTCGGCGGCGCACGCCCGAAAGCGGGGCTCACCGACGGCCAGACGAAATGGGTCGCGAAGTTTTCCTCCAGCACTGATCGCTTTTCGGTGGTCAAGGCCGAGTTTGTCGCGATGCGCCTGGCGGCGCTGGCCGGCTTGGACGTCGCGCCGGTCCGACTGACCCAGGCATTCGGCAACGATGTCCTGCTGGTGGAGCGCTTCGACCGGCGCTGGACGCCTGCCGGCTGGCAGCGGCGCGCGGTGGTCTCGGCGCTGACGCTGTTGGGCCTCGAGGCGATGATGGCGCGCTATGCCAGCTATGCGGATCTGGCTGAACAGATTCGCCAGCGCTTCACCGATCCGGCGGCGACCCTCCAGGAGGTGTTCGCGCGTCTGGTGTTCAACATCCTCTGCGGCAATACCGATGATCATGCGCGCAATCATGCCGCCTTTTGGGATGGCACGAGGCTGTCGCTGACGCCTGCGTTCGACATCTGTCCACAGGCCCGAACCGGACGGGAGGCCTCTCAGGCGATGGCGATCGTCGGCGGGCAACGCCTGAGCCAGATCGCGCTCTGTCTGCAGGCCGCCACCACGTTCGGCTTGACCCGGGCCGAGGCTGAGGCTGTCGTTGCGCGGCAGGTCGAGACAATCGAAGCGCATTGGGAGTCGGTGTGTGACGCTGCGCAGCTGCCAGTTGGTGAGCGCGCCTTGCTCTGGCGCCGACAGTTTCTCAATCCCTTTGCGTTCGGTGAGTAGCCTGCGATGTCGACAGAGAAATCGCCCACGGAACCTGGTCTTCCCATGCCAGCGCCCGCGCTGAGCGCCTGGCTGCCCTGGTGCCTCAGCGAGTCAGCGGAGACCTCGCCGCATCCCGGCGTCCTGCCCCCGATTCCGGCCGGAGGCTCAGACTGGTTGCCATGGATAGCAAAATCGAGTGTAATAACAAAGTTACCATATCAGGGGGCCGGCGGTGCAGACTACGTTACGCAAGATCGGCAACTCGAGAGGCGTCATCATCCCGGCAGCCCTGCTGGCTCAAGCCGGACTCGACGACGCCGTTGATTTGCGCTTGGAAGGGAACCGAATCATCATCGAGCCCGTGAAAACACCGCGGGAAGGCTGGTTCAACGGCGCAAACCCGGTTCAGGACGTCGACGCCTGGGGGGAGCTGCCACCGGATGACGATGCCAGCGAGTGGGAATGGTAGACCAGCGCCGGATCATTCGTCGCGGTGAGGTCTACTGGATCAACCTCGATCCAACCATCGGCACTGAGATCAACAAGACCCGACCTGGGCTGGTCGTCTCGCCCGATGATCTGAACGCCGCATTGCCGCGCGTGATCATCGCACCGCTCACCAGTCGAGGGCAGCCACTGGGTTGTCGTCCTGAACTGGTGTTTGGCGGTCAGCAGGCGCGCATCCTGCTCGATCAAATCCGTTGCGTCGATCGGCGTCGTCTGTTGGGCAAGCTCGGCGAGATCGATCCAGCATGTTGGCATGCCGTGTTGCTCGAGATGCTCCACTGATGCGCTCTCGGCGCACGCCGCCAATGTCCGCGCCGGACCTCCCCGTCCCCACCGAGACTGCCTGGCTGCCCTGGTGCCTTAGCGAGTCCCCAGAGACCTCGCCACATCCCGGCGCCCTACCCCCGATCCCCGCCGGTGGCGACGGCTGGCTGATCGTGCCGGAGCGCGGCCAGCTGGCCGACTGTCACACCGATCTGCAGGCGGTCAGCCGCTGGCTTGCGCGGCAGAAGGACAATCCGCTCACGCTCGAGGCCTATCGCCATGAGATCGAGCGCTTCCTGCTTTGGCTTGGGCTCGCGCGGGGCAAGGCGCTGTCAGAGGCGACCGGCGAGGACATCAGCCTGTTCGATGATCTGCTGCAGTATCCCGAGCGGTGGCCGCAGTGGTATGGCGAGCGGTACCCACGCTTTGATCCGCGGTGGCGGCCCTGGACACGCAAGCTCAGTGCGCGCTCGCGCCATGAGGCGCTGACCACGGTCGAGCGCTGCTATGCCTGGCTGATCAAGCAGGGCTATCTGCGCTACAACCCGTTCGAGGTCTCGGCGGTGCGGCTGCGCACACCCCGGACCGCGGCGGTGCAGGAACGCTATCTGGATGCGCGGCTGTGGCAGGCGGTCCTGGCACAGGTGCAGGCGATGCCGCAGGCGACGGCGCCCCAGCGTGCCCGCTATCACCGCACGCGCTGGGTGGTGATGGCGCTCTATGCGCTGCTCGCCCGGGCCTCGGAGTTCTGCAGCGCGCGCATGGGGGATCTTGTGGCTATCCGCAGGCCCTCGGGGGTGCAATGGTGGTGGCAGGTGCGCGGCAAGCATCGCACCGAGGCCGATGCGCCGGATCAGGTGCCGATCCCACCGGCGTTGATCGAGGAGCTGAGTCGCTATCGCAACCATCTGGGCTTGAGTCCGCTGCCAGAGCCGGGGGAGACTACGCCGATGGTGGTGAGTCTGTATCCGAAGCGCGAGGGCTGGGCGCCGGTCAATCGAAGCACCCTGTGGCGGGTAGTCAAGCAGGTCTTCACGGCGACGGCCGACACCATCGAGGCCGACGATCCTGACGGGGCTGCTCATCTGCGCGCGGCCTCGCCGCATTGGCTGCGCCATACCGGCATCACGCATCGCATCGATGAGGGCCTCGGGCTGAAGGAGGCGCAGGCGCTCTCGCGGCATCGCTCGCTGAAGGATCTGGGCACCTATGCGCATGCCGATCGGGATGCGTTGTATGCGCGGGTGGCTGGGTGGCGGGCGCTGCCCGCTGCCGAGCTCGGGGAGGCTCCCTGAGCAGCGCGATCCCGACACTGCCCGGCAACACGCGGGAGAGCCGTGACGCCGATCGTCCTTTGACACGCATGCGAGAACCAGCAACACCCGTGCTTGCGCTGAGAGCTGCGTTGCAGGCGTGGCTTGCCGAACGCCGGCACGAGCGCAGCGGCGCTGCTTGGCGCGGCACGCGACTTCACTATGCATGGGATGCCGGCACGAATATCCTGCTCGTCGACTACTCGCCACTGCTCGGCATCGACTGCCTGCACACCGTCAGCGACTGGGCCTCGGGCTTCGCCACCCTGCGCTATGCCGAGGGGCTGTTTGAAACCGCCTGTATCCGCGATCTATGGCTGCCGTTTCAACGTGGCCATGAGGACGCTGCATTTCGGCACTGGTTTGCGACCCTGCCTGAGGATCTAGCCCAGGCCTTGGAGAGACTGCCGGCTCGGCGCTATGCCTTGGCGGCGCTCGCGCAGCGCTCGCAGGCCGTGCGGGATCTGATCCTGTCGAACGTCAGGCTCTGCTTCCTGCTGCATCACTGGGCGGAGACACAGGGCTGGTCCGAGCATCAGCTGGTCGAGATCGCGGGCCGCAAGCAGACTGAGATCCTCAGCGCCTTGGGGCTGCCGCCCTATCGCCGTGTGCTCAGGCTGATCGCCAAGCTGCGCATCGGTGAGTTCGACGCCTATGAGGTCGACCGGCTGCTGCGGGTGCTGCGCGAGGAGGCAACCTGCAATGCGCTCGTGCATGAGCGCCAGTTGAGCTGCCGGGTGGTGAAGATCCTCGAGGACTATCCCTGGGTTGCCGGTCGGCCGCTGCAGCGGTTGCTGTGCGAGGCCTCGAACCGAACCCTGCGCGAATGGATCAACGACAGCCTGCGCATGGGTGGCGAGGCAGCGCTGCTTGAGCTGCGCCGCTGCGACCGGCCTTCACAAGTGCGGCGGCTGCATGAACGCTTGATCGTCGAGCAGATCGAGCAGGACGGTAACCGCCGCCGACGCTTCGATGCCAGCGGCCACATCCTCGCGTTTCCACCAGCCCCATTCGCCGATACCGCCTCCATTCAGGCGATCACGACGCCGGATGCGCTGCAGTTGGAGACCCAGTTGATGCGCCATTGCGTGGCCTCCTACACCGACCGGGTCTACGACGGTCAGTATGCGGTCTACAAGGTGTTGGAGCCGGAACGGCTGACCTTGGGGCTGAGTCTGCGCTATGGCGGTGTCGCCCTGGATCAATTGAAGGGCGTCAGCAACCGTAGGCCGAGTCCGGAGGCGCAAGCGGCCGTGGAGCACTGGCTGCATGAGCAGCTGAAGGTCGCTCGGTCCTGAGGCCAAGGCTCAGGATGCCGAGTCGGGCACTTCATTCAACGCGCGGAGCCTAGGCATCGCTCAGCGAGCGATGCGGCGCTGCATCCCGAAGACTCAGTCCGTGATCAACCGCTCCAGTGCCTCGGCATCGAGGTGCCGTAGCCCGATCAGGGCGCCTGATCGCATGGCCGAGATAAAACTCACCCGACATCAGCAGCAGTGCCGGTAGTGAGGTGACGAAGGCCTGACCTTGCTTGTAGAGCCGCCTGACGGTGACCTCGCCATCGACCACGGCGGTGCCGATCTGCGAGCAGGGCTTGCGAGCGACTACAAAGATTAATAAAGTGCTAGCATCTTAGAAAGGAAAGTCACTTTTGAGCACTTTTGATGCGGCATGACGAAAGGACCTGAACCCCGAGACAACGTACCAACCGCGCTCGCAGAGCAAACCGCCGACGGCGAGCCGATACTGAAGAAGTATGCGGGGGCAGTGCACATTGGAGCTGACCTGACCCTATATCAGCGCCGAGCGTTCAACGTCCTGTTGTTTTCGGCCATGCCGGAAATGCCGAGGACCACTCGCCACGAGATCGACCTCGAGGAATTGTCTTGGGGTATGGGACTTGAGCGCGCTTCCCAACGGGTACATCGATTGATCGAGAATCTCGATAAGATGATGGATGCCCGCGTCGTTTGGAATCTACTGGATGATAAAGGCGAGCTCGAAGAGTGGGAAAGCGCGACTCTCCTGCCCTACGTAAAGGTCAGCCGCCGCGAGCGCAAAGTCACCTATGAGTTCACGCGGGCCTTTCAGGAACGGGTCTACAACCCATCCGAGTTCGCTGAGATTGCGCTTCGGATGCAGCGCGTGTTCCGCTCAGAGCATGCACTAGCGCTTTACGAGAATACCCGGCGATTCCTTGTGCAAGGTGAAACGCCTTGGGTTCCGATCGAGACCTTCCGTATGCTCATGGGTGTCCAGGACAAGCCCTATTATGACGAATATAAATATCTGAGCGCGCGACTGATCAAACCGGCCATGAAGCAGGTCAACGAGTGCTCGGACATCCAGTTACAGCTAAAAACCAAGCGTCGAAACCGCGCCGTTGCCGAACTCAAGTTCCTGATTTCTGAAAATCCCCAAATGGCGTTGTTTACCGAATCGCTAAAGCAAATCCCAGGAACGGCGCTGCCCGAGGAACAACGCCGGTTACTTTTGCGACTTTCCGGCTACAGAATCACGGGTAAGCGTGCGGAACAACTTATCCAAAACCACTCTGAGGAGGCCATTGTTATCGGTCTCAATGCAGCGGACGCTTGGATGGAAGCCAAGGAACAGCGACGGGAAAGTATCGCCAATCCAGCGGGCGTCGCTTACAAGGCGATTACTGAAGGGTGGCAACCCCCGGCGGAACAGCCAACTGAGGTACTGGAAGAGCATTCAGCGCAGAAGCAACAAGAGCGTGAGGCGCGGCAATCAGAGCGGCTCGAAGACCTGCGCAGGATTTTTCGCCGCCGCTGGTACGACCAATACATCAAACAACTGTCGAAGACTGAATTAACCACTCTCAAGGCGGGCTTCGAATCAACCTTGGCTGAAAACGAAAGCAATCACAGCATACTCGCCCGGTTCCAGAAGCACGGACTGACTGGGATTGCCATGGGCCTGTTCCAACATTACCTTGCAGAGCAAGGAATCGCTCCCACCGATCAAGACTTCCAGCGTTTCCTGCAAGATAAAGTCTCCGCCCGGACTGACGCAGAAGCCAAGAGTTCCGGCTGATTGTGGCAACTGCCACAGGGTGGCTTAATAGTCTGAAAAAACTATCGTTTTAGGGTTGTTTTGAATCCCTGCCCACGCGTTGGGCAAGAGCCCCTGTTTCAGGAGCTTTGGCCGTGGCCTGCTTGATAGCCGCCGCATCGCAAGCTTTGTGTTCGAGACAATACTGGTTTCTCGGCACAGCAGCCACCTTGCTCGCCTACTTGGATGGGGCCGGGTTGTCGATCGGTGTCCTAGTCTGCAAGCTTCTTCAGCTAGACGAAGCCCGCGCGCAGGACGCGGCCCGGTCGTCGTGGCTGCCAGCAGCAGGCGGCTGTGAATGGTCTCCAGATGGAAGCGTCGGTTGAAGCGATAGGCAAAGGTGCCGAGATAGCGAGCACGATACTTCTCGAAGTCAAAGGCATGGTAGGCACCGCCGAAGCTGCTCTTGAGATTGCCCAAGAGGGTGTTGACCCAGCTGAACGCCGGCAAGTCCTTCGGTTTGCGCGTGCCAACGACGATGACATGGTGCGTACACTCGGCATCGGTGACTCCGGCAAAGCAGGCCAAGCCATCGAAGGTCACCTCGCAGCCTGGAGCCAGATCGCGGCTCGCCCACGCGGCAATCGCCTTGCGGGTGAAGCCAGGAACGGCCGCCATTTTGGTGTAGAGCGGGTGTCCTTTGGGGCTCAGGGAGACCGCCGCGACGAAGGGGACCTTGTTCTCCGAGCCCCGTCCGGACTTGCCGCCGGCCAGTTCGCCGCCGAGATACACATCATCGACTTGGACGTCACCACTGAGCGTATAAGCGCTGTCGCGCTCAGTCATGGACTGCATCAGCTTGTGCTGGATCAGCCAAGCCGTCGGATAGCTCACGCCCAGCAGTCGCTTCAGGGCCAGCGCGGACAGCCCGGTCTTGGCCTGGCTGATCAGGTAGATCGCCAGAAACCAGACCGTCAGCGCCAAGTGGGTGCTCTGAAACAGGGTGCCGGCAGTCAGCGAGTTCTGTGTCCGACAGGCCCGGCACTGAAAGGTCTTGTGGGCGCCGACATGGAGGATGTAGGCCTGCGGATGGTCGCACTTGGGGCAACGAAA
Source organism: Lamprobacter modestohalophilus (assembly GCF_016583905.1). Classification (GTDB taxonomy): domain Bacteria; phylum Pseudomonadota; class Gammaproteobacteria; order Chromatiales; family Chromatiaceae; genus Lamprobacter; species Lamprobacter modestohalophilus. Next base: position 30,947 of record NZ_NRRY01000010.1, read on the forward strand.
TCCCTCGGGCCAGCGCAGCCGTTCGAGCTCAGCCTCACAGAGCGCCTCGGTGCCAAACTGCTCAGTGAACCTCGGCAACGATCACCACAGTTTAAACTGATTGTGGTTCATCGCCATGACGAGTTCCTTCAAGCAAGGCTTGGTTGCTCCACCATGCGCCTTTCCTCGGCGAACAAGGGGCTTGGCTCAAGATGCTTGCTATCAGGGTCGGTGTTGCCAACTGGGTTCAGAGCAATTTTAGAGAGGGCCGGTGTTCCTCCCGCTACATTAGCCCGCTGACTGCTGCCATGCCCACGGGTGGATTAGCTAGCCAAAACCTTGCGCCCAAACTTGGCACTTTTCGTACTAACGTGTAGGACACAGCAGACCAGGTTGAGTAAGGGTTATCGCGCTGACAGGAGTAGCATCGTTTGTCTAGCTACAGGTGACGAATCCCTTCCTTTATGCGCTCAGTGGGATGCTCTTTTCACCGCCCCCCGTACAAAACCCGTTGTTAACAAAACGCCTGTCCACCAGTAGGAACAACGCGCTCAGTCGAGGGAAGGCGCACAATTGCGACGAAAACGGCGACTAGGAAGACCAGTTAGCGTGCATTGCACTGTTGGATTCTGAAAAGTGCCAAGTTTGCGCAAGGGGAGTTCGTGACAATCAGCAGGGGAAATTTCTTTATTTATCAGAATACTATATGACGTTCTCTGCCGCTCTACAGAAATATGACTCTGAAAAGTGCCAAAGAATGGCGGAAAGTGCTCATTTTGGGCGGTTTACAAGTCAGGAAGCGCCAAGTTTGGGCGCCCATTCTTGGAACTTCTCCCGCCCAAACTTCGCACCTAATGCCAAAACTTGGCGCCTAACGCCACTAACTTACTGTTTTTAAAGGCGCTATGTCGCCTCTAGTAGTAATAGTAGTTTTTTTAAAAAAACAACTACTGACTACCAGTAAGCGAAAAACTCACCTATACTCGCAAATTATCGAAAACGCCTTGGGTAACGGTCCGTGACAGACCAGGATACAACTGACGCCAACGACGCTGATCCCCTCGAGTTTCTTCGCCAGCGTTCAGAAGACGTACTCTCAGCTCTACGTGATGACGTTTTCGCGCCCGAAGGGATCAAAACTCTGCGTAAGACTTGGTCGATCTCCGAAGCGGCTAGTCTGGTTGGACGCAGCCAAGCAACTATCCGGCTAGCGGAGAAAGAGGGCAAATTGCCACAAGCAGAGCGTTCAGAGAGCGGACGCCGGCGCGGCTACGCGTTGGAAGACATCAACAGGATGCGTGATGCCTTTGGTACACGTCCATGGCGAGCGACAAGCGATGACCCGGTCATTATCAGCTTTTCCAACTTTAAAGGCGGGGTCGGAAAGTCCTCGTTCGCCTGCCACACGGCGCAGTATTTTGCTATCCATGGTTATCGCGTCTTGGTCGTTGATTTGGACAGCCAAGCGAGCACAACGACCGTATTTGGCTTCAACCCGGACTTACAGATCAAAGAAGGGGACACGCTAGCCGCGTATCTTCTCGGCGAACAACACACGCTCGATTACGCCATCAGAGAGACCCACTGGCCAGGAATCGATTTGATTCCTAGCGCATTGCATTTCTACGGTGCCGAGTATGAACTCGCTGCACAGGTTTCAGGAAATGTCGAGTTGCTCGGCAGTCTGCGAGCTGGTCTGGACGGCGTCGCTGATGCCTATGACCTCATCGTGCTTGATCCGCCACCAGCCCTTGGACTCGTCTCGATCAGCGCCCTCGTGGCGGCCAATGCGCTAGTCATCCCGGTCCCTCCGGCGAACATCGACTTTGCGTCGACCAGTCATTTCTTCGCCATGGTGATTGATACTCTCGCCAGCCTTCGCCGTTACGGCGTCAATCCCTCGTATAAGTTTCTTAAAGTCGCGCTGTCAAAGTACGATGAACGCAAGTCGACTCAAGCATCGATCGTCGAGATGATGCGACACGTCTTTGGCCACTACCTGCTAGCGACTCCCATCAAAGATTCAGCCGAGATTGACAATGCATCGGCGCGCTTCGAAACAGTCTACGAGCAGCCGGGGCCGCTGACATCGCGGGACGTGCATCGCCGCTGTATCACCTATCTGGACGGATTAAACCGTGAGCTTGAAATCTTGGTGCGCCGCACTTGGTCTAGCCACCACGAAAGCCTCCGCAAGGAGGGGTTGATGTAGCGCACTTAGTCGGGGGAACACTATGGCGAAAAATAAGAGTTTATTTTCCGGCGTGACAGCTCGTCTCAATCAAGTCGATCAGCAAGAAGTTGCTGCGGAAAATGAGACGGCAGCCACGGCTGGACCCTTATCTGCGAATCTCGCTGGTATTCGAAATCCGCGTGCGCCTGGTGAGCGAGATGGAAAAATTCTAAAAAACACCCTTCAACGCCTTGCTTGGGTTGATCCGGCGCGATGCCGACCGTGGGTCCACCATAATCGCGCGTACGACTTGCTGACCGAGCAACGGTGCGCTGATCTCATCAGCGGCTTCCGCTCATTGGGCAAGCAGCAGCGACCGGCCATTGTGCGTAGCCTCCAAGGTGATGAGCGACAAGGCCGGGACGGGCGCACCTACGATTTTGAGATTATCTCTGGGGCGCGGCGCCACTGGACGGTCTCATGGTTTAACAAACAAGGGGAGGTCAATGCTCAGGGAGAGCCGTACTACTTCCTGGTCCTGGTGCGAGATGATCTCGATAGCGCAGCAGCGTTTGAACTGTCAGATGCGGAGAATCGGGGTCAAAAGGACATCTCGGATTTTGAGCGCGCCCGCGAATACCGCTGGGCGTTTGAGACGCTGTATGAAAAAAATACCTCACGGATGGCCGAGGCAATACAGATGGACCGATCGAATCTTTCCCGGCTGCTCGCTTTGACAGAGATGCCAGAGGTCATCGTTCAATCGTATCCGACAATCCTGGATATCCGAACACACCATTGGCGTCAGCTAGCCCCCTACTTCTCAAGCAAAGAGAGTACGAAGCAAGCGGCGGCCGAACGAGTGCTAGCGTGCGCGCGCTCGATTGTTCAGGCCAGGCAGAGTAAGAGCAAGAATGTTCCGACTGACGGTGCACAAACTTCGGCCTTGCTCTTGGCAGCTCTTAAGGAAAAGAGAAGAGGAGGGGACCGAACCCAGGTGCTAGAAACTGTATGCGCTAAGTCAACGGGAAAAACAGCGGTCAAGATCAAGCGCACCACCAAGGGTATGACGTTCGAAGTGCCACGCTCGTCAGGTGCAACGAAAGAAGAGATTCACGGAGCCATGCGCAAAGCGATCGATGAGTACTTCGAGGCTTAGACGACCTCGCCCACTCCCCTAGCCGTTGGCTTGTCGCGGGGGTTCCTGCTCCAGCGACCAGTGCGCTGGCATGCTGCCAGGACAGGGTCTGACGGTGGCCTCCATAGGCTTTCGCGGGCTGAGTCCAGGCGGTTCGGTCTCTTCCGGGGGCCTAGCGTCGAAAACCGGACCACCTTCGGCGCTCGCCTTACCGCCAGTGGCTGCCGGTGACTTGAATTCAGCCAAGAGCGTTAAGGTGTACTGAGCACTCTCCATGCGGCGCCTAAACTCTCAGCGTCGATCATCAAACTCATGAGCGCCAGTGTGCCAACTATCCGCAATTGCTTCGTCGAGTACCCTGTCGCTGTGCTGTAAATACGCTGAGTTCGTTGCCAGCGTCGGTCGGGTGACTCCAGCTCGTCTGCGACAAAGCAGCTTACAGCGTGAGCCATTCGATTGCGGGGCTGAAAGGTGCCAAACTGTGGCAGTTGCCACAAAAGCACACAAGCTGTCGTTTCATATCTATTTTAACGCTTTTTAGAAAGATGAGAGCCAGCCCCTACTTGCCCGACAGGTACTCGTTTAGACGGCAGTCGCCCAATTTTGGCACATGACAGCGCTATCTTGTTGATTATCCTGGTGCGGTCGGTTCAGATCACAGAGTAATCTCTGGCTTTTGCAATGTCTTAGCGCCAAAAGTGCCAATAATGGGCATCTGCTCGGCAGATCAACGACACATAGGTCGTTGCAAGTCCTTCAAAGGTGCCAAGATTGGGCACGGCGATCCTGACATCACGACAGGGTTACGCAAGCGGACCCCGGTTCATCCCCGCAGCTCCTGGGAACACACTTGGCGCAGTCGGCTCGGCACTTTCCGCGCGAAGCGCGACCTCAAGCTCCTTGAGCGCCATGGTTGTGGCGATGTGTGGACCTGATCGTTCTCGCTATTACTGGTTCGCATCATCAACGAACCCGCGTGAGGTCAGCTTGGCGTTCTCGACCTCAAATCCCCGAAAGACGTCGACAAGCGCTTGTCGGTGCTGCTTCACGCGATCACCAACCTGTTCTAGTTGTTCCGATCGAAGGCGTTTTGCATACCTGAGGACAACGCCGACGACTGCTGGCTAGGGGGTTGGCAGCGACCGCCACGGTGCCGAGCAAATCAGGGGCAAGCCGCGCCAAATCGCACTCACCGTCGTCGAGGACCGCGCGGGCGACCTCGTGAGTATGCTGACGAAGGGCTTCAGCCAAGGCCTCCGCGAGTTCCATTTCTGCGGGGGATAGCTTGATCTCAGGCATCTCGATTTGGTCTCGTCCTGAGTGTCTCGAGACTAACGCAGAACCGCCCAGATTAGTTAGAGGCTCCGACTGAGGTCCACAGCAGATCGCAGTGCGGCTTGTTCCGTTATACGCAATGTAAGTGCAGCTTGCGTATAACCCCAGGACCGGATGCGGCCTAGCAACCTGGACCCAGGCGATGGATAGGGTAGGGCGGATTATCCCGCACTGAGCATCCAGATATTGCCGCACCACGTAAAGATCGGCGACGTTGCCGGAGAGAATGCGATCAAGGTCGGACAGACCATGGAGGGCGCGGCAGGGTTCGGTTGGTGCACCCACGCGTCGGCACGGAGAAGCCATCACGCCAACGCACCCTGATCTAGAAGAGGCTTCAGTTGGGTGCCTTAGCACGACGACCGGCTTCTTGGTCCTGGCTTGGGCACGCCAACCCAGCGACAGGCGCTGAATCATGCTGTTCCCTATCGGTGATCGACCCCGCTCGAATGCGGACCTTGAGCGATCACCGGTACTTGCAGGAGGGGAGGGGGTCCCCGAACGCTGCTACAGCGTCCACGCTTTGCAGGAAAACTGAAGATCGACGCCCGCGCGAACGCGGTCTTTCCGCATGCGGACCAAGAAAGTCCCTGCCGCTATGAGCTGAAGAACCGCAACTTCACCGACTTCTCGAAGGGCGTGACAAAGGGTTGTGGTTCGCGACTGTCCACAAGACCGACACGGCGCTGGTGATCGCCGAGAGCGGCATCGATGCGCTCTCCTCTGCCGCCTGACATCCTGATCAGAACGCCCGCTATGCCAGCACAGCTGGAAGCCTGAACGCGAACCAGCATAGTCTCATCGGGCGCGCGATCGAGAAGGTCGGGCAGAGCGCTTCGGCGCGCCTGATCATCGCGAGCGACAATGATGAGGGAGGCCTCGAGCTCGCCGACAAGATTGACACATTCGCGCTTGCGGTCAACCGCGAGGACCTCAGCATCCCTCGGAACCAAACAACGAACCACTGACCTCAGGGCAAGTGCGCCTAAGGGGGCTTACGTCAACTCGCCCCGACCCGACCCGGAGCCGGTGGGCGGCGTTGCCGGACCCGCAGCGTGCGGCTCTCGAGCAGGAGGGCTTGCAGGGCGTTGACCAGATCCCTGCAGGGGTCGTGGCGTCCCTCTTGGCGGGTACCACCCCAGCGCTGCGTACCCTCTCAGGTATTGCTTGGCGCTCAGCAACAGACCTATCACTAGGAACGTCGAGTCTGCTTGCTTGTGTCGGTCTCCTGCCAGGAGACCGCTTTGGTGGGGAGTCCCAGGTCACCGCGCATCGGTGCTGCTCAGAAACGGTGCAATCTAACAACGGCGTTACCGGAACAGCCGTTTTTCGAGCAGGGGAGGGCGGTTATCCACAGACGCCGTGGATAACCCGCATGTGGCCATGCCGATCTCAGAGTCCCCTTTTGCTCCAGCTAGTCGACAGACCACTCTGCAAGCGTCCCCCGCCCCGAACCTCCGAGTCTTCGCCGTCACGCCGCTCCCACTGCCCCGACCTTCGATTCTTGATCACAAGGGGTAGACCCAACAGTCGTGTCACCAGCCGCCACTTGGTCAAACGCCAGCAAAGACGCTGTCTGTCGGGAAACATATGGACCGCTGCCCCGTGACCGCAGCCGCGCGAGGCCTCATTACCCTTCCCTAAAAGCGAATCTGCACAGCGGATCAGGGATCGGGAGTGCAGGTCGAGACGGAATGTCACTACAAGACTATGCTCAGGACGTCGACAGCCGCAGACAGGAGAGACGCCGCGAGATGCCCATCGCAAAAGCCGGAAGAGCCATCGAAACCCTCCAAGACTGGGAGCGGTACGCGCCACCAAAGTCCCATCACCACTGGGTCGATGGACGCAGCGCCAAAGAGACCGCGCGGGCCTGGCTGGAACCTGACGGGTATGCGATGCCGCAGGAGGTGCATGAAGTGCTGCACCGGCACCCAAGCTTTGGCAGCGTGCTGGACTGGGACGCAGAGCCGGAGGCGAGGCTGCGCTTCGATGCGTTCGCGGGCGAGCCCCGAAATACTGACCTGTTAGTCATCGCAACCGATGCGTTCGGCACATACCTGCTCGCCATCGAGGCGAAGGCGGATGAGCCCTACGGCGAGACCATCGGCGAGACGTTCGCAGCGGCCCTCGAGCGGCGGATCGACAACCCAAGGTCAAAGGGGATCGCCAGGGTCGAGGGCTTGGCCGCCTTGCTGCTGAAACCTCGCCTTGCCGGCCAGCCCAAGGCCCGCGACTTGCGCTACCAACTCCTCACTGCCTGCGCCGGAGCCCTCGCAGAGGCGCAGCGGCGCCAGCTCACCCGCGCGATCATGCTCGTCCAAGAGTTCGTCACGCCGGCGACGTCGGAGAGCAACCACGCCCGCAATGCCGCAGACCTTCAAGCCTTCCTTGAACGTCTATCAGGGCGTAGCGATCTGCTGGTTCAGCACGGCGAACTGCAAGGTCCGTTCGTCTTTGCCGACGATGCGGGTATCGATTTGTTCGTGGGTAAGGTGATGCGGAATCTGCGTGGATGCGACGACTGAATCTCGCCTGAGTAGCGGCTGGGGGCTGAACGGAGTGCTTTCTGCTGCGGCCTCGTGCGCGCCGGGAGCGCGCCGATGGCTAGGATGGCCCAGCGTCTCAGGAACAAGACGAGCGTGAACCCCGGGCGCGGCAGCAGGTTGGCGTCCCGCCAGAGGCTTAATGCGAGTGCCATACTGGACGCTCGACAGCGGGTGTCTTTTCTCCCGTATCGCCGCTGAGGTCGTTGCCCTGCAGAGCACGGGACAGGGCGAACTCGAGCAGCGCGTCATCGAGCTCGGTGGGTGGAAGCCGGGCGTACCAATCACACCATGCGAGCCGGAAACCGTCGCACCAGGCCTCTCGCGCGGCGGGATCGTCGGGTGGTGGCAGGCAGCGCTGGCCGGGGCTGACGCGGAAGGCGACGCGACCGAGATAACGCCAGGTGGCGAGGGAATGTCGACGATGCGGTATGTCCATAGCGCGTCCTTGCAGGGTCCAGATACCGGAGAGCATAGCGCCGTGGAGGGCGCGGCGCGAGTGTGGCGGGTGCGATGGCTGTCGGTCAGGTTGCGGCTGAGCGACGGCGCGCGCCTTGCTGCCGCTGGGAGCGGCAAGCACGGGAGTGACAGGCGGGGAGCAAGCAATGCAGCTGCGCCGTCGAGCGCGGGCGTAGTATCACAACGCCTTGTGTTAGATCTGTTTGAACGGATTACCGCGTGAGCGAATCAGCGTGATGAGCAGGCCCACTGGCCCGAAGATCAATGCGCTGATCAACACGGCCACAAAAAAGACACGATTGTGCTCCTCGCACCAATCACGCCAATACTTGATCAGCTTGATCGCATAGTTGATCAAGCCACCGGCTAGCCAAAGCAAACTGCCGTCCAAGAAGGTCATGCGATACCTCGACTTAACAGCGCCCTATGATGCCACGCGCGGGGCGTTTCAGCTCCAGCAATGTGGCAACGGCAGCTCGACGAGCGCCGTTGGCACGACCTTGGCCGGCGGCCCGGCTATTGCTGCCACCTGAAGCACCTATCAGCAAGCGACTAGCGATCTTTAGACGTCCGCAGTGCGTTGACCGGTCGCTGATCAGCAGGCCGCAGACCGCCGTCCAACCGCACCATGATGATCAGGACCACACCGAGGAACAGCACAAAACCGCCGCCGTAGACATCGATCAGCATCAACGGCGGGGCGAGCAGGCAGAGGATGATGCCGATGTTCGTGTCGTTCTGTAGCAGCGTTGCCAGGCGTTGGGTGAATCGGTGTTTCATGTTGGTGATCCGGTGGTGGCGGGTTTAGTGAGGCGATGATGCCGCCTGTGAGTGGCAAACGCTGGTTGGATCATGCCGCCAGCCGGGCGATGGCCTTAAACCGGCCGATGCGCTCACGAGATTGGCGGTGTCAGCAGCGCGCGAGTGGCTTTTCGGGCTGATATCGGGGAGTTGGTGGGGGTGCTGACCGGGGGACTGAGTAGCTGCCCGGCACCGACAAAGAGAGATGATTTTGGGTGGTTTGGTTGGGGTTGTTGTGGGATGGGCGGGTTTTAGGTGCGAGTGATTGTTCTGCCAGTAGCGGCGCAAATTATCCGACCCAAAAGCGCGCTTTCACCGGACTTGAATTTTGTTGCGAGCTAGACGCGCGTTTTTTTGGATCGGCTGAATGCGCTCGTTAGGTGTTTTCAGACGACGATTCTCTGGAAGATTCCAAGACAGCGGCAATCCGCGTTAATTGTTTACTAATCACTTCAAGTGCCTTATTGGTTTTAATGAAAACCGTATTATTTCGCCCTTTCATTGCATCCGCTAGGTCGTAGGCCGCACTATTACTCGAGTGCATCCCCGCCATGTAGTGAATATCGAGGATAGATGTGTCCTTACCTTTCTTCTTAATCCGCAGAGGCGTTCGGTAATTGTAGGTGGCCGTAACGGGATACCCGTCCCCGATATGAACGAGCAGGCCGCTATACTGACCGCCCATGTACCTTAAAGTCTTTCCCGGTGCCAAAATTGGTATCTTCACCTTCAAGAAGTTAGAATTCTCAACAGGGCGTGCTTGGTCAATTCCAAAGCATCCGATTGGTATGGCTTTGGAGAACTGGACATCTTTCGCCGTCCCGCCACCGTAATTATGAATTACCAAATCGATTATTGAGCCAGCATCGTCGCTAGGTTCATAGTGGATAACAATATTTGGCTTCGATTGTCTGTAGATCGCCAAATACGCGATCGCCACTGCAAGGAACGTAAGAAATGGGCTAATGATGTAGAACGCAATCTGGAAGTATGCGGGTTCTGTGGTCATGCGAGTGCTTTCTGCGGTCACGTCCGAAGCCTAACTCCGTTCTCAGCAGAGCCGGTCAAGCGGTAGAAAAACTGGCTCTGCTAGAGCACCGTGTTAGGAAAAATTAACATGCTTGTCGCAGTTTTTCCCTGATTTTAACCGGCTACAGTTTGTTTACTCTGAATAAACGGAAGGCTCCATTTCTTAAACCATCGCCAAGGAACCCAAACAATGACGCCAAGACTGCACAGAAGATAGAGTATCCACTTGGGCACCATGGCTAAGAAGCGAGCCATTAAGTCGAAAAAATCACCCTTATACGCAATCTTTGATGCACGGGCAGAATACTTAATAAATCTTGTCGGCCCAATCTTGTCTAGCGTGCGCAGCCCTTTTGCGCCATAAGTTGAAGCTAGTTTGATGCTATCGGTTCCAAGTTGACCTGCCCGACTGGCAGCCGTTACAAAAGTCTTGCCACCGATACGATATAAGGTGGCCGTAGAGTCACCAAAAGCTTCGGCAGCCTTTGCCATGCGCCGTAATGAAGCAGCATCAGTGGTTTTACTCAGAAGATTTAAGCCGCCGGGTGTTCGAGCGAGCCGATAAACATCACTAAAAAGGTCTGCAACAGAATCCAAGCTTTTTGTCTTTTTAACAGTCTTTGCGCTATTGACAAGGGTCTTGCCAAGCCAAGGAGGAAGTTTCCCGAGTTTCTTAGCAGATTTAAGAATAGTCACACCACCCTTAACAGCTGTGCTTCCTGCAGCAGCCGGAGCGGCTGCTCCAGCACTCCCGACAGTCGCCGCTGCACTGGCAACCTGTGCAGCTGTAGCAACGACACCGATGGCAGCGAGCGCGGCAACGACCTCATCGACATCCTCACCTTTGACCCAATTGACGCCTTGTGCTGTAAGATCTCTAATGTCACCAATGACAAAAAAGTCAGTAATTACGCCAGCTGCTTTTCCGATACCTTCATCACTGGTGCCTGCTATTAACCCTTCACCAAGCTTGCTCGCCTGATAGGAAATACTGTTACGTATCTCTTCAATTTCCGAATATAGTGCCTGAGCTGCAGGATCATTGCGAACATAATCATAGTTGAGGAAAAACTCGAGGTAATCGGCTGCCTCTGCATATCGCTCTTCAGAGACTAAGACCTCAACTTCAGGAACCGGATTGATACGGCTAATCGCCAAAACGGATAATTGTGCTTGCTGCCATATTACACCGGCTGAGACACAGGCCAAAACTAGCAAACCAATTTTAATAGAGAGCCGAAAAAACACGGTAGATCCTCCAAATTAACACTGCTACGTCTCGAACAGCGCAAAAGGGCGCGTTAGAGCTGCGCACAAGCCCTACGGCGAATGGCTTGACGGCATGTGGGATGCAATTTGCATACCCCTGCGCGGCTTCGGGTCTTTGCGCCTTCGCCACTGCGGGTACACGCCTACGCCTAGCGGGGACTACGCAACCTCGCTTCGTCCTCCTTAGCGCGCAGCAAGGGCCAATCACTTTTCAGGAATACCAGAAGCACAATTGCAGCGCTGAATGGTGCAAGGAGCCCGATGATATCAAATGGTAGACCCAAACTTTCAGGCCCACTGAACAATCCGCCTTTGTCAAATTCCATCATTGAGATAGCAAAATCAGCTATCCAGGCCATTGGAATAATGTACGCCCACTTTGCAGCAGCGCTATTAAAACCAACTTTCCGTATGAGTAAGAAAACTACGACCGCCAAAGCTATTTGAGCTAGAAAGTCAATAACTATGCAAATGCCGTCACCACACATAGCAAACCTCCAATATATAAGGAAGGGTGAGATATCAGATGGCTCTTTCCTTCGGCCTATGGATTGGGCTCAAGTGCGATCAGCCCCGTGGGACGTGCCTCGCACGCCTATCTTTAGGCATTAGTTCGTACACTCACAATAAAACGATTTAATCTTATCAGCAAATGATGCAGATCCGTTGCCAGCTTTCATGCACGCTGAATATGAACTGTAACCACCTTGAGCACCACTCGCGCCACTCTTTAAAATATAATGTAGCTTGCATGAGTTAGCTTGAGCTGATGTTGCTATCGTAATTGCAGCGATAAGAACCGCAATTGCTCCAATTTTCATCTTTTTCCCCTTTTCGTTACATGTACATCTGGCGATGAGTTAGGCCTAACGCCAAGCTCACCGGCGCAACTAATTGCAGCATCCGGTGAAACACTGCGTGTTAGGCTAAAATTAACGCGTTCCCTTAAGGCTTAAATCCACTGTTCTGTTGTTCCCGTGTCTGCTGTTCTTTCTTCTTTGCCGCCGATTGGCGTTGCTGTCTAGCATCGCGTAATTCGCTCGCGATCATGCAGTCCTTTTGTATTGCTGCTTGTTCCAAAGCATCATATTCGCCTTTTAACCTGGCCAACTCGTCTTTTTTGTCGCCACCCGCGAGGAAAAACAGTGCTGGCCAAAACAGTACAAGGCCGACACCCATTGCAACGGCATCATTATCCGCGTGTTTTTGCTGAGCACCTGTAACTTAAACGACGCGCCGATTTACCCGCAGCAGTTCTTGTTTGATTTGATCGCAGCTATAGTCGGTATATTGCATAGGAGAAACATAACTTGCGGATATCTTATCTGGTGGAGTAGCGCAAGCACTAACAAAGAAAACCGTCAGTACGATCGCAGTTCTTCGGATTGTTTCTCTTTTCATCATTTTGTGTGTTTCCTATGATTGAGCGTTACAGTTGATTAGGCAGAATCTGGGTCAGGTGTGCTAGACAGATACTGCCTAGTCCGCTTGGACTCCCTGCAAGAAACACACGCGCACGCAAACACCCCGTTACAGACTGCTGACGCAGAACGGGTGTCGTTGTTGGTGCTATGAAGAAATTCGACCGGTACCCACCGATCAGCGATGACGATACGTCCACGGTTGTTGGCATTCCCCTACCATTCTCCAAATCCACTACCCTGAGCGCGTGAAGCGCCTTGCCCAATTTTAGCGATTATGACTAGCAGGAATAAACATCAACGGGCGATTTATCCTGCTTGAACAACAGAAAAATGACCTCGATCACCCTTTGTCGAACGAACTGTGTGTGATCTCAGATAGCCAAGCATGCTCGTTGGCCAGCGCGGCGTGAGTGGTGATCTCGTGATAGTGCCGAGCGAGACCGCTGAAGATCAGGCCGCACACCGGGAACAGTCGCTACTGGGTCTACACAGGTGCTGGGCGTCTCGCAGATAGCGTAGATCGGCTGCGGGTGCAGACTAGGTTCAAGTTGAAATACATCCGTTGGCATCAGGAAGCGACGTTGGGCGGGGTGTTCTGTGGGCCGGCACTGACGCTGTGAGCGGCATGGCAGCATCAAGCCGTTTCCTTGGAAACCTCAGCTTGCAGAGCGTCTGGGCCGCATTGCGACGCTCTGGTGTTTGATCAAACTATTCAGCCACCACTCATCGGATCGTCCCTGCCGACAATCGGCCGTCACCCAAGTCTTGAGGATTTCCAGCCGTGGCATAAGTCCGAGCAGATCGGCCAGGCCCACCCCATCAAGATCGGTGAACCGACGCCCGCCATGCTCGCGCTCGCCGCGGCCGTACTTGAACGAGACGTAGAGCACGCCGTCTGGGCGCAGCGCCTGCGCTAAACGGTGGAAAACACCCGGCAATTCGGCCAGCGGCACATGCAGCAGACTCGCGCAGGCCCAGATGCCGTCGAAGCGGGCGTGCCAGTCGAGGTCCTGGAAGCGTCGGATGACAACGGGCAAACCGCAGTGAACCGCGGCCATGCGAGCCAACACCGGCGATGGCTCCATCGCCGTAACCGCAAAACCTCGTTCGCGGAACGCGAGCGCATCACGCCCGGAGCCGCAACCGGCATCGAGGATGGTTGCACCTGGCGCCAACTTGTCCAGGAACGGCGCATAGAGCGGCGACATATCAACATCGACCGTGGTGGCGAAGAACGCCGCGGCCTCGGTGTCGTAGTGCGCGATGGTGGGATCGGAGCAGAAGGGCGTGGCGGTCACCTGTAGGCCTCTGGGAAACGGGTTAGGCGATTGACCGCAAGCCAAACGCCGACTCTTTTATACTGACGCGTTGGACGCGCGCTTAGGGGTGCGCGGCCAGGTTCGCGACAGCGGCAACGGCCGACTCCACAGAGCATAATCGATCCGGAGACAACGACGATGCCACACAAGCAGAACAGCCAAGCAGCCGACTGGACCGAAGCACTGTGCGACGCGGTGGCGACGGACGATGTGCAACATGTTGGCAACGTCTTCGGCCACCTGGTGTTGCAAGACTGCGAGCGGATCAGTGTGCGGGCCAAGCGCTTTATCGAACAGTTTGCGCCGAGCTACTTCGCTGACGAGGATCTGGACCGGGATAGGCTCGAGGCGCACTTGCGGATGGATGTGTTCGGTGCCAGCGTACTCGCCTACCTGGAGGGCCAGGATGTCGCGATCGAGTTGTCGGTCGAGCACGACATCGCTACTTGGATCGAGGCCAACGCGCCGGCGCTGGTCAGCGCCAACCTGAGCCAGATGGAGCAGGCGCTCGGGCAGCCGGGGGTCGGGACGCATCGGGATCAGGTCAAGCTGCACCAGCTGATCGATCTCGATATCTACGAGGCAATTCAGCAGCGCATCCTGGAGAAGACTTGGGCCGACATCGAGGTGGCCCTGGCGGATGTGATGGCCGCAGCGGCGTCCTAGACTGATCGCAATGCTGGAGCATGATCCCGCACCATTCCCTGAGCAGGATGGGTTGAACATCGCCGCATTGACCGGCCTGTTCCGCAACACCACCAACTCCTACAAGTTCGTCTTCTTCCTCGCTCTGCTGGAACTGCTCAAGCGTCATCAGTTCGACCCTGAGCGCCCCTACCCTTACACCGAGATCACCATCGAGATGCTGAGCGCGGTCTGGTTCGCGCATACCTTCTTCAAGCTCTCGTTCGGCGCCCAGGACACCATCACGCAGAAGCTCGATGCCCTCGGGCTCGACTTCACGGCCTCTGAGAGTCTATCCACCCGCGAACAGTCGGCGCTGCGTCGGGCGATTGCGAACAGCGATCTGAAATCTGCCCTGCGGCTCATGGACTTCGTCCCCTACCGGCTGCAGATCCCATTTCTCGAGCCGCAACTGCGCGACATCGACAAAGGCGCCTGGATGACCTTCGAGCGCGCCATGCCGGCGATCGTGAATAGCCATTTCCAGACCGTCCGTCCGCTGTACCACTACGACAGCGACAATTGGAAGGAATGCACAGCCATCCACTGGCATCCGGATTGGGTCCGCTACCTGGAGCAGCATCAGGGGATCATCCACGGCTGGGCCTGCTGGCATTGGCTGGCGTATATGCAGCGGCGCAACCCAAACACACCAGGCCTGCCCAACAAGCTGTTCCCGCCGAGCAAGCGCGAATCGGTGAACAAGCAAAGCCGCTACTGGCGTGAAATCCTAAACGCCGCCGGCGACAAGCCGCTGACCTGCATCTACACCGGTGAGCCCCTGAGTCCGAAACACTTCGCACTCGATCACTATCTGCCCTGGTCGTTCGTGGTCCATGATCAACTCTGGAACCTGATCCCGGCGCCACCAGCGGTGAACGCCTCCAAGTCCAACCACATCCCAAGCGGAGACCACCTGCGCGACCTGGTGGACTTACAGTATGACGGCCTACAGATCGCCCGGCGTATCTTCAGCCCCCGCGAGTTCGACCGCTTCACCGAGGATTACATCGCCGATCTGCATCTACCCTCGACCGAGACGCTGTTGAACTATGGCGAGCTCTTCAACGCCTATGCACGCACCGTCGAGCCACTGGTGACGCTGGCGACCAATCAGGGTTTCACATCAGGCTGGGCCTACGGCTCAGACGACCATTGACTGCCATGGCACTGAACGACGACCCCCAAGACCCGCATCAGCGGTGTGCTCGAAAACGGGACCAGCGATAGCGCCGAAGCCAGAGACGCCAAGTCTTTATACTGCCGTGCTGGCTACCCGCTTGGGGAGCACGACCACATCAAGCGAGACCGGATCAACCTGGCCTCGCAGAGCATACGTGAACCTGGGAGGGAACGACGATGCCGACTCCGCACACAACCGCCGAACCACCGTGGACCAAAGCGCTAAGTGCGGCGGTGGCCACAAGCAATCAGGAGCGCCTACAAAACGTCATCGGCCTCGTGGTGTGGGCTGACGTCGATCAGATCATGGTGAGGGCGAAGGTATTTCTCGAGGAGTTTGCGCCAAACTACCTGGCCGATGAGACGCTGCACCCGGACAACCTCCTTGATCAGCTGCGCATGGATCTGTTCAACGCCAGTGTAATCGACTACCTGGACGGCCGTGGCGTCGAGGTCGAGCTCTCGGTCGAGCACGACATCGCAACCTGGATCGAGGCCAACACCCCGGCCATGGTCAGCGCCAATCTGCGCCTGATGGAGCAACAGTTCGGAGCGCCCGGGGTTGAAACACATCTCGATGTCGTCAAGCTGCATCAGCTGATCAAACTGAACGTCTTTGAAGCGGTCCAGCAGCGCGCGATTGAGGAGTGCTGGGCGACGCTCGAGACCATGCTGGTGACCCTGACTGAGGAAGCAGCGGACTAACGACCGCACGGAGTCTGTCGATGGATTTGAACGACGATCCCAAGATCTGGACGCTACCGCATCCGGTACGCATGGAGGCCGCGGTCAACGGCGAGCAGGTGGATCGGCAGATGTTCGAGCACTTAGGCGTGCTGGCTGGGCTCGAGCCCTACCTGGGTGATGCGCACGCCTCTACCGAGTGGATCATCAACAACGTGCCCCGCATGTTCGCGGTCGGGCAGACCCATTTCGGTCTGCTTGGCGGCGAGAACATGGGCAGCTTCATGCTTACCGTAGCGCGCACACGGCTGCGCGCGCAGGGTGATCCGATCCTGCAACTAAGCACGCCGCTGCAGACGATGCTCGCGCAAACGGATCTCGTGGTTGGCTTGCCCTGCCGCTATTTTCGTCCCCCCTCGACGCTGGTCTACATCGAATTCAGCCGCCCCAACGCGCTTCGGGTCAGCAATCAGCTCAGCGGGCTGCATGAGTGCGAAGGCGCCTATCTCGGCAGCTACGAGCTGCCTGCCGGACATGAGGTCTTTCACAACCCGGCACGCAACCGCGCGCTCGGTCTCGATCCGAGTCAGCCAGTGCGCGCGGTGGAGATCGTGATCACCGGCTCACCGATCGGCAAGTCTGGGGTGCTCGATGATGCCTCGCGCGATACGTTGCTGCTGATCCAGTACGAGGACGAGTGCCTGCAGACAGTGCTCGAGCGGCACATGGCCTGGTACAACAACCCGGCAGCCTACGCGAACCTCGGCATGGCACCGGTCAGGGCCGATGATGTGGCGATGCTGCGTCCGGTGGTGGAACTGCTGGCCAAAGCGCTGCTGTATCTCCACCTGGGCGATGCAGAGCAAGTCAAGGTCAACGCACGCAGCGAGCTTGCGCGCAAGCGCAAAGGACTCGGATACAAGAAGCAGGCGCGGCTGCAGCGCAAGCTGGCAGCTGCCTACGACCGAATCGTGATCGGACCAGCGAGCTTCCCAGCCCCGGCAGAGCCTCAGAACCACGACAGCACGGGCGAGGCTCAGCGCAGCGTCAAGGCACACTGGCGCCGAGGGCATTTCCGTACGATTCTCTATGGCGAGAAGCGCCGTAAGCAACGCCTGGGCTGGATCAAGCCGGTGCTGGTGAATGCCGCTCAGGCGTTCGAGGCGGCGAAGACCAAGCCTTATGTGGTGAGCTGAGCCTCAATGACCTCGTTCGGCGGTGCGAAGCACGGCCGATCTTCTGCGGCCTTTCAGCAACCCAACGCTTTGATCAGCCACAGAGCGCGCTGGGACAGCGCGCGCTGTGGCTTCTAAGCCGAGCCAGCCGCGACGATCCCGCCCAGAGCTGGGCGCGCTATTCGCGCGCCGAGCGGCGGGTGGGTGAGGAGCGGCTTCTACTGCCTTTCAGTCAACGGCCAAACCAGCGAAGTGCCGGCGCCGGACCAGCGTGCGGGTTGGGCCAACACGCACGCTGGGCCGAGCGTCCGGCGCGAGCGGGGTTGTCTGGCGCCCTCCTCTCATCCCGCGACGCGGCCTCTCAGGCAATAACGACATGAGCGAAGTGCTGGACCCGGCGCCGCTGCCGGAGCCGGGACGGAACCGGGCGCGACGCCGGCGCGAGCAAGCGGTACACGATGCGCGTGCCGGCAACACCATCAACTCTGCGATGGCCGCTGGGGTCAGCGGCCCACCACGGCGAAACAGGAGCGAAGCCCGGTGCCGCTTGCCGGGAGCACGCCGCGCCGGTCGCCGGCAGGCCAGCGCTGACACGGATGTCGGCGCTTCTTCGGCAGGAGCTGCCCGCCGGGAGCGGGAGGCCAAGGCGGCGGACGCGCCGAGCGAGCGACCGGAGCGGGAGTTTTTGCAACCCCATGAAACGGGGTTGCAAAAACGGGTGCGGAGGGAGCGAGTGAGGTGCGGCTGCGGCCGAGCGTCTTCGCCATGGAGGGCAAACCCGCTCAAGCGAGCCGGGCATGGATGACGGGCGTTCTTCTGCCCGGGAGCCGCGCTGACGGGAGCGGGATTGCCAAGGGAGGATTGCGCGGCTGCAGTACATGAAGGATGGAGATGTCACCGAGTATCGCTGGCTTCAAACGCTGGAAGCCATTAGCGTCGGCCAGGCGAGCGCAGTCGACGGGTCAGCCGCGCCACTTGCAACCGCACGAGGATGGGATACAACAGGAGATGCGTTCTAACGGGCAGTCGGTTCAACGGGAACCACTGCGACCCGCAGAATTCGCGGTGATAATCCCTGCCGCGCGTACCATCGTCGAAATCGTTCTGCACGACGACGAAGGTCTTCCAATCAAACCCGGCGATACCGAACGGATAGCACTGGCTGAACGCGATACGTTGCTCGTTCGCGGTGATCCCAAGTTCTTCGTCCGTCTCGCGCACGGCTGTATCCCAAGCCGAAGCATCGCGCGAACTCCAGCCGCCGCCCGGAATGCTCCAGATTTTCGAACGTTTCCTGCACACAAGGAATAGACGGCAGTCCGGAGCAGAGATGCCTTCGACAAACAGGATGCCACTTCCGCGATACATGATAGGTCGCGAGCTGAACTAAGCGGCGCTCAGCCCCACAAGACCAGCAGGTTGCGTGCCTGTGTGTCCATCTCCTCGGAGATCCCCATCCCCGCGAGGCGATAGGCGCGAGGCGCCAGGGCCTCGAGCGCATCGTACATCGCCGAGTACTCCTCGAGCCGATAGTCGAACCCGGCGGCAGCCCAGGCCATCGCAACCTGTGCCTGCGCGATCGGCTCGCCGGCGACCAAACCCTGCAACGTTTCCGTGGTGGCGCTGGCTGTGCAGGGCGCGCTCAGCGCGCGGTGCATCCCGAAGCCTTGGCGGAGCATGTGGCGGACATCCGAGATATCGATACCGACCAGGCCCGGTGGCAGCAGGAAGTGCTCCAGCACGAGCGCCGCGCTGACCTCCGCGGGTGCCGCGTGCGCCGGGGCGTGCTCCAGAAGCACCACGCCGTCCAGGGTGTCGCTGAGTGTCGTTAGCTGCGTCGGATCGGGCGGCCCTTGGTCTTCAAGGATCAGCGCAAAGCGCAGATAGATGTCGCGGTCAGCCAGATCCCGGGCCGCTGCACTGGCAGCGGCGAGCGCGCCGGGCGACTGTGCATCGATGATCAGCGCCAGCCAATCGCAGCATCCGGGGGTTGCGGTGACGCCTGTCACGGTCTCATCGGTGATCTCGCTGGGCTGGGTGCAGCCGAACAGGGACGACGTCCAGAGCATCTGCAGCGTCCGCTGAGCGCGTGGCCCGAACGCGAGACAGAACGGCTCGAGGTCGGGGCCCAGGGTGACACGGTGCTCAGCCGGATTGAGGCGGAACATCCGCAGGCTGTTCGCGGCGGCGCCCGGCGCGACAGCCGTCTCTGGCGGTGCTTGGACAACAAGTGGTCCAGGCGCAGCCGGTTGATCGGCGAACGCCAATCCGGTCGGCCACAAAGGTGCTGTCAGGCCAAACCCGAAAGCTCGCAGCAAGGTCCGGCGTTGGCGGTTGATGTGCATAGGCTGACACCTGATCCGGTTGATGAAGGACGCCGATTCGGCCGTTCTGAGCTCTGTCGACGCGTCAAGCGGCCATGGTGCGATCGGCCGATCTCGTGTCCTGCCAGGCGAGGAACGCGCGGATGGCGTTGCCCGCCTTGAGCAGGCGCTCAAGGTGCGCGGGTTCAAAGCCGATGGCACCGTCGCGGTACCAGGCTGCCGGCCGGCCGAGGTCGTCAGCAAGCTGCCACCAAACCTGGTCGCCGTCGCCGATGAGCGACCAACCGGGCGGTGGCGGATCGGTATCGTCGAGCCGGTAGTGACCGTTCGGCAGGCGCTGCAGGCCGAAGCCACGGCCGATCTCCGCCGTGAGGGGCGCGCCGAGATAATTGGCCGCCTGACAGAGCGCATCGCGGACCTGCCGAACGTCGTCATCATCGCGGTCCGGCTCGATGGCGCCGAGGAGGATCAAGGCGCCGCTGCGCTGCAGGCTGATTCGAACCTTCGGGTGGTCGATGTCATCAGCGTCGAAACCGTTCAGTGCCTGGGTGTAGTCGATGTCGACCCGATCCTCATTACCGGTCAGCTTAACCGGCGGATCATCGAATTCGGGCAGTGGCGGGAGAACCTCGAGCACGCCGTCGGTGACGCGATAGCCGAGTTGGCGCGCGATCGGCTGCAAGGCATCGGTGAGTTCCACGCCCAGATGGGCCATCAGTGCCGGAAACTCAGTGCGCAGACGGTCTGGCTCACTGAGCATCTGGGCCCGGCGCAGCCGGCGCTCCTTATCGGTGCTCAGCGCCAGGACGAGCCGCTCATCGGCGTCGAAGACCAGCACCCGCGGCCCGTTGCGCCGGAACGAGAGACCGGTTCCCCGGATCGCGGTGGTGGGACGAACAGGCTGAGCATCGTCGCGCAGGAGCTGTTTCTCGATGGGTCGATCCAGCACCGAGAGGTCGTGGTCGCTGTGTAGTGACGAGAAGGCGTTGTCCAGGCCGGCCTCCCTCAGGGTTTGCATGAGTAGCGCCAGCGCCTGCGGGTCCTGCCCTGGCGCCTGGAGGTCGAAGCGACGCTTGCGCGGGCCGACGTGGCGCACGAGCAGCCCCGTTACCGGACCGTGCTGTGGATGCCAGCAGACCCACTGCTCGGTCGTATTGACCATCCGCTGATGGTCGTCGACGGGCCGTGAGCGGACCTCGTAGCCGCGTTTAGTGCAACGCCGGCGCAGCGACCAGCCCTCGCTCGCATCGATGCGCTTGCGCCGGTAGATGGTTGGCTCGAGCACGGGCGCGCCGATTGCGTTGCGGCGCATGTCCGGATACGGCACGCGCAGCTTGATGAGCGCGTTCCAGAACCGAATCGGCTGCGTGTAGCGAGCCGCCACCAGCCCGGCAATGTGCTCGCGCAGCAGCGGGTCATACCCCTTCTCGAGGGCGCGGTCGTAGATGACATAAGCCAGCCGGCGTCCTTGGTCAGGCACCCACCAGACACAGCCTTTGTAGGCGAGCAAATGGCCGATCATGGTCTTGATCGCATGCTGCCGGCGCGTGGCCCAATAAGCACCGCCGGTGCTGAACTCATGAAAGCGCCAGAGCTCAAGATCGAGCTTGCCCCGGCGCACCAGCACACTGAGCGCTCGGCAAAGCAGGTCAAACTGCGTTTGGTCGAGCAGTGCGAGGTCGATCTGGCGACGCAGCGAGCAGCCTTCAGAAGCGCCGACGTCGACCTCGGTCGCCTCGTCACGCGGGAGCACATAGCGGCTGTCGGCGCCTTGGGCGATGTCGATCGGGATCACATGGCCACACCCTGGTGGGTACACGATCAGCGTGTCGGCCCTATCGGACCAGACGCGCACCCCGAAAGCCTCCGCGGACTGGAACCTGTCCAGATCGTCGCGCCCGCAAATGCCAGTGCGCACAACCAGCTCGCCATCGTCGGGACTGACGGCGTAGTCCAGCGCCTTGAGCAGGTCGATCAAATCGCCTTTGTAAGCTTTGCGAGCCCTCCGCTGCCGGACGTCCGGGTCCGCGCCAGCTGCTTCGAAGTCCTCGAGCTGGCCGTGACGGAACGCGGCCACAGCGAGAGGCTTGCCGTTGTCGTAAGCCTGCAGAGTGAACAAGCGTACGTTGCTCTGTTCGCGGTCCTGGAGGTCCTCGTCGTAGTACCCGTTGGCGAGACAGTTGTCGAGCACCTTGCCAACCCGTTGCGCCTGATTGAGGTCGAGGAGTTCGCGCCACTGACCGTTCTCCGTCGCCGGTAGCTCCTCATCGGTAAGGTATCCGAGATCACGGAGCACTTCGCGATAGGCTGGCTGCGCCATCCACTCGCGCTCTTTCTCGAGCACTTCTGGGACGCCGGCCTGGCCACTGCCAATGCGGCGAAGGAGCCTGTTGATGAGAAGGCTCAGCTGTGGATCGGCTCCGTCATCCCGCACCGCAATCAGCATATCGAGAAAGCCGCCGATGCGTTGCACGATCTCCCGCGTCGTCGGCGAGGCGATGAAGTGATCAACAGTCTGACCGCTGGCCAGGCACTCAGCGGCCCAGTCTGGGGCGCCTTCTGGCAGGGTGCCGATCGGGCGGGCATTCTCGGATTGCTGCCTTGACCACCGCGCGAGCTTTGGAGTCAGAGCAGTCTTGATCGCCTTAGGGAGCTGTTTGATGGCTGGGTGGTTGCCGACCCAGGAGTCGGCGCTTCCGGGATAAAGGTAATTGGGCATCCTTCACATGTCCTCAGTTGACGTCGTTGCAGTGCGTATCAGGTGGCCGAGTTCTCGTCCGCGCAGTTGCTGTGCCCGCCGCGCAGCCGGCACAGCCTGTGCGGCAAAACCCCTTCACAGACCCTCTTCGTTGTCCTCAATGGCCTCGGAGATCGGTGGTAGGTAGCCGTCGATGTCCTGCGGTCCCAGCCGGTACGGGACCAGCTTGTTGAGCTGGCGCAGGCTGATGACGATGAAGTCCTCCTCCTGCTCGAGGCAGCCGTCCAACAGGTAGTACCCCCTGTCCAGCATGAGCTCGCTCAGCTGTTCGATGAACGCTGCCTTGAGCGTTCGGCGCCCCGCGAGCGATTTCAGCTGCGCCCGACCGAGGCGATAGCGCCGTCTGCGCTCGCGGTAGATGCGAATCAGCTGATCCGTGAGCGCTTCGGGCGACAGTCGGACGGGACCGATCAACGCCTCCAGCTCCTTGATCCTGTCTGCATCCGCGCGCCCGGTCGCGTGCCAGCGCTTGACAGACCCCTCGCTGACGCCGGTCAGTTCCCCGATCTGCGCGTAGCTGTAGCCCTTCTCGAGCGCGAGCCTGACGAGCAGCCGGGCATTGAGGTTGACCCGACGGTAGGCGCGATCTGCTGCCATGTTCGGACTCCATAGGGTGTAGATATAAAGTATCTACCATGTGTAGACAATATACAGATAACAAGGTCACAGTTTTGAATTTTGAATCCTTTTCAGTTTTCGCTGAACGGATGCTGGCTTGCTGCCAGCCCACAGAGGTTGCTGTGCGCGCATGCGACGAGGCCATGACGGGCACAGGATCACGAGGAAGGATGTTGGTGCGTCCGCACGCGGGAGGAGCCGACAGCGGAACGCTGGGGTACGGGTTCGGTGCGATGGGCCGCTCGGACCCGGGATGCGTGACTGACAACTCCAAGCCGATCAGCCGCTTGGCGGCGGGCGGACTCTGGTCGCCCGCGCGCAGGTGCCGACCCCGTGCCCGAGGCGCGCCGCGCACCAGTGCCAGAAAACGTTGGGCAGGGCGTTGCAGGCGCCGCCATCCAATTGTGCGGTGGCCGCTGGGGCAGCGGCCCACAACAGCGAGGCAGTAGCCGAGCCCGGCGCCGCGTGCCGGGAGCACGCCGCGACGGTCCAGCGCAGCTGCCCGCTGGCAGGGAGCCGGCGGCTCTTCGGCAGGGAGCCTGCCCGTCGGGAACGGGCGTGCTAAGGCGGCAGACGTCGCCGAACGAGCGACCGGAGCCGAGAGTGGAGCTTGCGGAACGAAGGCGGAGCGAGTGAGTGAGGTGCGGCTGCGGCCGTGCGTTTCGCCATGGAGGGCAAGTTCGCCAGAGTCGCGCGCGATGCCGGATGCCAGAAGCCGTCAGGCTTTTGGCATCCGGCAAGGAGTCGCGATCGAGCCGGGCAAGGATGCCGGGCGATCTTCGGCAGGGAGCCTGCGAGGCAGGAGCCGAGGTCAGCGGAGCGCCGCCGAGCGTCAGCGATGGACGGGGCGGAGCCTCCAGGGATGGGCTCTTTCTTCTACGGCCTCATGCGTGCCGGAAGCACGCCGATTGCCAGGATGGCACAGTGTCTCAGGAACAGGACGAGCGTGAATCCCGAGTGCGACAGCATCGGGCGACTGGCGCTATCGCGAGTTGGCTGGCGTCGAGCGTGCCGCAACGTTGCCCTCGTCAACCATAGATCTGTAGCGGAAAGCATGCGCGTGTTGGCGTCTGAGACTGAGACAGCAGAGCAGCAGGAGCAGGACAGTGAGCCAGCGTCAGAGACACAGCAGCAGCAGGAGCAGCAGGACGGGCGTCGAGCGGCGACAGTGCAGCAAGTGTCGGCAGAACAGCAGCAGCGTGGGCGTCGAGGTCGGTCGGTCTTCGGCCTAGCGATGGCGCGCGATCAAGCGCTGACGTCGCAGCGAACAGAAGGGCGAGCCAACCAGCAACTAGCTAGCAACCCGTAGTCATCTCTTGATGCAAAACAGCCAGCACAACTCGCCCTCGATAGCGCTCCAGCCGCATGTGATGCGTTATCGAACCAGAGCGCTAGCGCTCGGTTTAATCATGGTCTCTTCTGCGGCTGCGCGCTATTCGCGCGCTGCCGCTCTTCATCGGCACTTGTATGCTCATGGTGGCCTGATCAGCCGCAGGGAGCTATTCGCGCGCTGTGGCGTCTGCCGTGTCATCTCGGCTGGCGTGCTGCTGATCCGACTATACGGGCGTAGCGGTTGAAGACGAGATACGAAGCCCATCCCTGGGCAGCGGCGCCTAATACCCCAGCGCCGTGATGAGTTGATCGATAACCGGATCAGTCACGAACACCCACCGCTCATCCCCCGCGCCACGAACGAACAAGCAAAGCCAAACGACGTATTGACCAGACATGACCAACCCTCCGATGCACCAGGACGGCCCACCCGCCCCGTGTGTGTCTCACCCCGAACAGGTGTAGCGGGTCGGCTCAAGGGAGGGGACCCGGCCGCCTGGCTGCCTGAGGACGCTGGCATCGCGCTGGGTTTGATGGGACGGAGGAGTTAACGAACGGCACTTGGCTTTAGCAGCCAGGTGGTTGGGGAGGCACCCTTGAACCGGCACGCTGCCTGTTAGTCTTTGGAGACACGCGGGGAGGTGGGCCAACTAACCAGGCACAGGAGGTGCCGAAACGGGCAGGGAGCCCAGCGACGACTCGGCACCCAAATCTTCAGTCATGGCAACGCCTGTCTGGAACAGGCGCGGCGCCTGATGACGGGATCATCCGGCGCCGTCTTCGTGCGATGGGCGATCAGCGACTGCTGCCAAAAAAGGGGCCGAAGCCCCCGCGACTAAGCGCAGACTAGACAGCCTTCATGCTCGTCTTCCACCAACGCGCCACAGTCATCACAGAACCATTCGGTAGCGCCGAAGTGTTCACCCTGGTCCGCATCCGCGATCAGATACCGACTCAGCCCCCGCGACGATTCCAAATGCTCTGGCTCTTCACGGAGCGATTCAATGTTGGGTACGGACAGATCGATGGTGACGCTGGATAATTTGGACATGCTGCACCTCCCGATGCGTGAGACAGAACGGACCGCCCGCCCTGTTGGTCCTCAATCACCGGCGTGGGGTGCCGGTAAACTGGGAGGAACACAGGGCGGCGCTCCCGCTGATCAGGCACAGGAAGTGCCGATTGGGGCAGGGAGCCCGCCCCAGTTCAGGAGCGCCTGATTGCTCGCTGGTCGATCGTTGACCAATCTAACCCTGCGGCCACGAAACTGTAATCAAAACACGCCTAGGATTGGCGTTGAGATAGGCTTCTCCACAAGGTTATCCACAGGGAGCGTGGACAACTTGCGGATCACGATGAGCAGCGATCAGGCTGTCAACCGCGCTTTGTCGATGACAGCCTAGTCATTGATCAAGCAGCGATTTTCTGCAAGTGCTCTTCCTTGAACTGTTGGCGCTGCTCGGCGTTTTCCGGGTCGTATCCGTTGGCCGCCATCTTCTCGATGAGCCAGTACGGCATACGTCCGCGGATATAGACATTCTCCGGGTTGTCCGGATCGACATACTGGGTGTAGTTGCCGCTTCCCGCGCCTGGGCGTTTCCCGCGTTGTTTGCGTTGCCGGCCACCGAGTTGTTCGGCGATATCGTCCTGTTGATAGCCTCGCTCGGCAATGATTTGCTTGAGCTCTTCAACGAATGCCTTTTTCTCTTCCTTCAGGCGCGCCTCGAAGGCACGCTCAAGAGCGTATTGCTCTTGTTTGACCTGTTCGATCTGGGCCTGGATCTCTTCTGCGCTGTGGTGTTCCATCGAAGACCTCGTTCGTTCTCTGTTGTTGTCAAACACGGGTTGCATCGTTCAAACGCAACCCTCTTCTCAATGTATGCTTTTTGCCGGCTGACTTTCAAGTTTAATGGATCAGTCGGAACGACTGCATGAGGTCTTTACATTTCTTTATCAAGCTTAGCGCGCATCGGTGGAGCCTGGATCAGTCATCCAAATCGTGTTGGCCGCTGGTCACCACACGCATGATCGCTGTCACCGTGCCAATGACCTCGACCTGATCGAGCCGGTAACGCAACGGGGCCATGCCAGTTTTTGCCGGCTGCAGACGGATGTGATTGGACTCGCGAAAGAAGCGTTTCAGCGTTGCCTCGTTGCCATCGATCAACGCGACGACGACCTCACCGTCTGAGACATTGGGTCGTGGCTGAATGAGGATCAGATCACCATCTTCGATCTGATCCTCGGTCATCGAATCACCTCGCACGCGTAGCGCGAATTGTGCGTTCTGGGCGAGCTGTTCGGGAACCTCGATCCAGTTCGGGTCTTCGATGGCCTCGAGCGGCCGTCCAGCGCTGACGCGTCCCATGAGTGGGAGTGCGGTCATGGATGCTGTGCCAGGGTCGATCCACTCGGAGGTGTGAGTGATGCGCGTCTGACTGAGACGCTGGATGAAAAGCGTTGGCATGGCACTGGCGTCGATGAGAGGTCGTAACAGGCTATGGTAAAGGCTGCTTAACCTGGACGCGGTTTAGGCAGCGCCAGGCAGAGGTCAGTCCAGGCTGGGCACGGTCTGGGCGATGGGCTCTTCTGCGGCCTCGTGCGCGCCGGGAGCGCGCCGATTGCCAGGACGGCACAACGTCTCAGGAGCAAGACGCGATTGAACCCCGGGTGCGGCAGCATCGGGCAGCAGGCGGCGGCGCGGATTGTCTGGCGTCGAGCGGGCCGCTGTGACGGCATCCATCAACCATAAATCTGTAGCAGATGCGGTACTCGCTGGCGTGCGATGGGTTGCGATCGAGGGTCCTGCGGCAGAACAGCAGCAGGGAGCAGAGCAGCAGGAGAGCGATCCAGTGTCGGCGTGGCAGCCTCATCAGGAGCAGGAGCAGCAGGATGGCCGTCGAGCGGTGGCAGATCAGCAGCAGCGCGGGCGTCGAGGGTGGTCGGTCTGCGGCCTAGCGACGGCGCGGGCTGCTGGCGATGTCGGCTGTTGGCAGGTATCGAACTCGCCGTTTGGGTCCACGGCGCGTGAGGTTAGCGAGGATGTTGGAGGGAGGCACGGGCGGGCGATCAATCAAGTGCTTCGGCGGTGCGGTCGAGTGGTGAGTAGGCAGTTGCAGCCCAACATCCAATCTAGGCGGGCGAATCTGATAGCGCCGACGCACCGCCGGACAAAGGCGCCACCAAGAATGAGGATGTTGATATGAGCCAGATACGAGAAGAAGTCCTGTCCGCGAATACAGCCTATGCGGCGAGCTTCAATAAGGGCGATCTGCCGATGCCACCAGGTCGCCACTTTGCGATCTTGACCTGTATGGATGCGCGATTGGACCCGGCTAAATATGCCGGACTCGCGGAGGGCGATGCGCATGTGATCCGTAACGCCGGTGGACGCGCAAGCGATGATGCGATCCGTTCGCTGGTGATCTCGTACAAGTTGCTGGGCACACGTGAGTGGTTCGTGATCCACCACACTGATTGCGGGATGGAGACCTTCACCGATGAGATCATGCGCGATCTGTTGGCCAGCAGCCTGAAGACCTCGAGCGTCGACGCCTCGGGCTGGCATGATTCAGGCGAGGGTCCGGGGTCGAGCGAGGGGCGTTACATCGATTGGCTGACGATCAAGGACAACGCGCAAAGTGTGGTCGATGACGTTCAGCGTATCCGGCAACATCCGTTGGTCCCTGGCAATATTCCGATCTACGGGTACATCTACGATGTGCGCAGCGGGAAGCTGATCGAGGTGCCAGAGGCAACCGCAGTCGGTACGGTCTCGGTCTGATCGGGCCTTCCTCGGGCAGGGATGCCCGTGGCTCAGTGCAGGCGCTGGCTGCTGGTGCTCAACGATCCGTGTGCGCGTAGTTGACGCAGCAGTTCCGCCCTTCCCTGCAGCGCTACGATCAGGGCCTTATCCACATCGCCGAGATTCAACAGATCGCCATCAATCAGTCTGTCTTGGGGCATCTCGAATGGTGCAACAGCCCAGGCCGCACCGAACCCACCGAGCCACCAACGTTGCGCCTCGATGTCGTCCAGCGGTGGAAAGTGATGGTCGTCCTGCAGCCCCTGCTCGTAGACATCCCAGCCACGATCAAACCAAACATTGAGCTGTGCATCCTCGTCCATGTGGATCAGCTCTCGTAGAGTTCTTTTGCCTTTTGCTCGATTCCATCATGATCCTGACCGCCCGCCTCAAATCGCTGAGCTTCGTGCTGCTCGGCCTCCTCGCGCTACTCGCTGGCTTCTGGTGGAGCGCGTCCAATCCTCAGCAGGACGGCGGGGCAACCCTGCCGCTGACCGATGGCGTTGGTCTGATCGGACCACCGCGGAACTTCTCGCCGACCGAAGCCGCAGCGTTGTTCGCCGACAGCCGCAAGGCCTGTGAGGGTCCCTGCATCACGCCCTTTGGCGAGATCCTCGGGATCGCAGACGGTGCCGAAGCGCGCTCGAATTGCACCTCGCGCTGCGTGCTTCCCAAGCGTGGCTTCCTGGATCTGGAGAGTGGGGCTTATGCCGTGTTGGAGGAAGCGCCAGAGGATACGGCCTTGGTCTACGTTGGCATCACCTATCAGTGCGTCGGCTATGCGCGGTACTGGTGGATGAAAAACCTGTCGCTGACCTTCGGCGATGTCGATGATGCACACCAGATCCTCTATCTGACCGAGGCGACTGATCCCCGCACTGGCGAGACCTTCGCGCTCGGGCGCTCGGTGAACGGCTCGGCCGAGCGACCACCACAGCGGGGGGATCTTCTGGTGTATGCCGCCGATCGAGATGATCCCGAGTGGCGCTTTGGCCATGTGGCGGTGATCGTCGGGGTGGACCTGGAGCGGAGCCTGGTCTCGGTGGCGGAAGAGAACTACGACAACCATCCCTGGCAGAACCCGGAAGTCTTCGCTCGTCAGGTTCGCCTCTTTGAGATCAATGGCCGCTACACCATGCTCGATCTGAGCGAGGGCGAGACCCGCAATTCCGATGGTGGCCAGATCGCCGGCTGGATCTATCCGGTGCGCTGATCAGCAGCGTCCGGTTCAGGTTTCCCGTGCCGCGATGCCAGGTCGATCAAGCCTCTGGGCGACATGAGTCAATGTGAGTCATGCTGACTTACTTTGAGTCATTCTGACTTGACTCGTTCTGAGTTGCTCCCAGTCGTTCTAGCGATTTGCCTGTCGATACGTCCAAGGCGTCTGGTGTAAGCCTGGCTGGGACCAGATGCCAAGCCCGTGCGTCTTGGGCCTTGGGCTTATCCTGCAGCCTTTAGTAGCCTCTGTCTGTTCAGTACTGCGGATAGACCGCCGTCTGTCCATCGGCCACTATCCGCTGGTTCAAGCGGTTCCAGGGCGGCGCCCGAAATGGGCACTTCAACGGGACGCGTCCATCCTTCCTGAAATACATATTTCAAGCAGAGAGGCTGAAAAACAAAGACTTAAAAGTCATTCCAGGTCAAGTTGAGTCAGACTGAGTCAAGTCGTTCTGAGTCGTTCTGAGTCAACTCAGGTTAGAACACCCTAACCCGTCCAACAGGTGGATGCCGTGAAAGAACATGCAGATTTCTGGATCGCCCGGAAGGATTTCCTCGACAACCTCCGCTACATCCGTGGCGCGGCTGTTGGAACCTGTGTCGGCTATCGATCCGACCTAGGACTTTGGGGCCAATGGCTGACCGAGGCTGAGCGTGACTGGAGACAATGCACCCACATGCAGGTCGAGCAGTGGATCAGTTGGCAGATGCGCGAGCGGGGCGTGAGTGCGCACATCATCGCTCGACGGCTCTCCTGTCTGTCCTCGTTTTACAAGTGGGCCAAGAAGCACGGGCTGAGCGAGTCCGACCCTGTCTATCTGGCCGACAAGCCAAAACGCTCGCAGCGCATGCCGATCTGGCTCGAACGCGATGAGCAGGCACGTCTGCAGCGTGCATCTGAGGACATCGAGGATATGGCCGAATCCATCACCGGACGCAAACGCGAGCAGGTGCTCCAAGCCCGGCGGCGCTATGACTGCCTGTTTGGATTGATCCAGAATTCGGGACTGAGGATCTCAGAAGCACTGGCCGTGCAGGTGCAGGATGTGAAGATGGTCAATGGCGTTGCCCGCTCAGTGCGTGTCATCGGCAAGGGCAACAAGGAGCGTTGTGTACCGCTGCCCCTGAGCTTCGGTCCCTCGCTCGCCACCTGGATCAGCGAACAGCCCACCGACGATGGCTATATCTTCGCCAAGGCACCCGGCGACCGACCACCGAGCGCCCGCGCGGCCCGGCTCTATCTGCGCCAGCTGGTCGAGCGCGCCGAGATCAACAAGCCGGTCACGCCGCACAAGCTCCGACACACCTACGCGACCCGGTTGCTCGAGTCAGGCGCCCAGCTGGTCTACATCCAGGCCCTGCTCGGCCATAGCAATATCGCCACCACCCAGATCTATACCCACGTCGCTGATGGCCGGATGGCTGATGTCGTATGAAGTCTTACCGCGAAAGCCGCTGGCTTGTGGCGGGGGGTTCCTGCTTCATCGAACGATGCGCTGACGTGTTGCCACGGCAGCGTCTGATAGCGTTCTCCACAGGCGTTCGCGGGGTGAATCCCGCCGGTTCGGCCTCTCCCGGGCCTACCGTCGTGCGCCGGAGCGCACAGCGTTTCTTGGGCTTCGCGACCACGTGTCCGTCTGCCACCCAGCGTGCGCCGCGCGCCGCAATGACCTGCGCGGCGTTGATGTCGGCGTGGGCCTGGTGACCGCAGGCTTGGCAGACAAACCGCGCCTGACTGGGGCGGTTGTCCGGGTGAATGTGCCCACAGCGGGCGCATTCCTGCGAGGAATAGGCGGCCGGAACCTCCACCACGAGCTTGCCCGCACGGGCCGCCTTGTTGCGAAGGATCGTCTTGAACTGACCCCAGCCGGAGGCGAGGATCGATTTGTTGAGGCCGGATTTGGCCTTGGCGTTGTTGGGCAGGTAGTGCCCGGGGCGCTCGGGATCGGGCTTGGCCTTGGCCCGCTTGGTCATCTGCTGGACCTGCAGCGCCTCGAGGGCGTAGACCTGATGGCGCGGCTCATCGACCAGGATGCGCGCGGCCTTGTGGGCCAGATCCCGGCGCACGTCTGAGGCGTAGCGATAGGTCCGCGCGACCTGCTCCCGCGCCTTGGCGCGGTTCTTTCCGCCCTTGCAGCGCCGGGCGAGCTTGCGCTGCCAGCGCTTGCGGCGGCGTTCCTTCTGGGCCAGGCGCTGCTGCTGCACCGGGGAGGCGACGATGCGCTGCCCGTCGCTGGTCATCACCGGCGTGGCGACACCGCGATCCAGGCCCAGGGTCGCTGCCTCGAGCTGCTCGATCGGCAGCTGCTGCAGGCGCTCGGCGATCGCCTTCTCGCTCAGGATCTCGGTGGCGGTCTCGTTGGAGAAGCTGACATGCCAGCGCCCGGCCTCGAGGCTGATGTGCAGCGAGGCCGGCGGCTCAAAATCACGGTGCGCGGTGAAGGCCAGCTCGCCGACGGGGAACTTGCGCGTCCCGATGCGCAGCCGGTAGGCGCGGGGGGCATCCTCGATCGGTTCGAGCTCGAACAACTCGCGCGTGATCCACACCGACTGGCGGCCATGGCGCGTCTTGATCGTCGGGCGACCGCCAAGCCCAGCAAAGTAGCGACCATAAGCCTGCTTCCAGCGCACCGCCCCGTTGCGCAGGATCACCCCCGGCACCTCGGCCAGAAACGGCGTCTGCTCAGTCTTGAACTGGGCGTAGCACTGATCGATGGGGATCGGCGTCCCGGTGAGCTGCAGCGCCGACTTGGCGAAGCGCCGGAAGTAGCGATCCTCGCCCACTTTGGCGTTGTAGATGAAGCGCTGGCAGCCGATCCACTGGCGCAAGGTCTGCGCCTGAGCCTCGGTGGGGTAGCAGCGAAAACGAAAGCCGTCCATGTTTGCTAGACTACCCGAAAAAAATTTAGGCCGCAAGATGGATAACTCAAACAGATCAAGTTCTCACGCCGTTTTCAACATTAAGCTACATATCGTTTTCGTGACCAAGTACCGCCGCCCCACACTGACCCCGGAGCTGCTGGCGTACCTGGAAACGGCCTTTGCGGAGATCCTGAGCGCCTGGCGCTGTCGGTTGATCGAGTTCGGCGGCGAGGTCGATCACGTCCACCTGCTCATCGACATCCATCCGGCGCTCGATCTCTCGGTGCTGATCAACAACCTCAAGACGGCCAGTGCACGGCGCGCGCGCAACCGCTTTGCCGAACACCTGGGCGCCTTCTACAGCAAACCGCTGTTCTGGCATCGGGCCTACTTCGTTGGCAGCGTCGGTGGTATGACCCTGGAGACGGTGCGTGACTACGTGCAAGCCCAAGGCACCAAGGAGCAAAGGCGCTCA
Source organism: Lamprobacter modestohalophilus (assembly GCF_016583905.1). Taxonomy (GTDB): domain Bacteria; phylum Pseudomonadota; class Gammaproteobacteria; order Chromatiales; family Chromatiaceae; genus Lamprobacter; species Lamprobacter modestohalophilus. Next base: position 63,536 of record NZ_NRRY01000010.1, read on the forward strand.
CGCGCCCAGCGTGCTTGACCCCCCTCTTGGCTTCGCCTAAGAAGGGGAATGCGCGCACAATTCGTTCAAGACTTTGAAGAACCCCTGACGCATCGCTGGATCAATCGAGAGAATCAACGCTACTACAGCGTCCGGCTCATCCAAGACCTCTTCGGCGACTGGACCCTGGTCGTCTGCTGGGGTGGGGCGAACTCCAAGCGCGGCGGGATGCGGGTGATCCCCGTAGAGAGCCAAAAGGAAGGGGAGGGAGAGATCGCGAAGATGGCCAAGCGTCGACGCCAACACGGTTATGCAGTGCTTGTAGAATCCGCGTCACCCGACGAGCCACCAGTCGACGATGATTAACGGAGCCCACCGATGCGGAAGATCCTCTTAGCCAGTTTGCTGATCGCCAGCCTCAACACCCAGGCCGACGAGCAGCTCTACACCCAGCGGTACTCAACCTGCCTGGATCAAGCAGGCGGCGTGACCTACTCGATGCTGGACTGTATCTCGGAAGAGCTCACGACTCAGGATGCCCGGCTCAACGGGGCCTATCAGAAGCTGCAAAAGTCACTCTCGGCGGAACGCAAACAAGCACTGCTCACCGCGCAACGCCTGTGGATCAAGTACCGTGACGCCAACTGCGACTTCTACAACGATCCCGAGGGCGGCAGCTACCAGCGCGTCATGGCCAACGAGTGCATGCTCAGGGAAACCGCCGAGCGCGCCAAGGAACTGGAGATGCTGAGCGAGCCGTGATCTTTCTGTCCGCCGAGTCGTCGAGTAGGGATCAACCTCGTCTCACAGCTCCGAATACCAGGACGAAACCGTTCTGACTCTGATCGAACTGCCTAAGAGGAACTGACCCTCGATTCTGAACATTTTTGCGGGTCTGTCTCAACCTGTTGACGTAACTGTTGGGTCTATCCCAAGACGTCTAATCAGGTCGAGGATTAAGTCGGCAGTCGACCGGGACCAATGACTGCATAGGTTCCAACGATGTTCTGGTAGCTGTGTGGAAATAAAAAAACGCCGACGAAGACGTCGGCGCTTTGAACGGGGCCAGGTCCACGCGGCCTCAGCGATAGCCGAGCTAGGGTTTGACGGTGGTCAAGCCAACACTAGCCCAGTCCTGCATGCCGCCGCGGTACCACTTGAGCTTGTAGACCGGATATCCGTACTCGACCAGGGTATTGATGTTGGTAGTCGACTGCGGGCACCAGATGCCGTTGCAGAAGAGCACCAGGGTCTTGGCCTCCTCGAAGGTCCATGCACCGGTCTGCGGGTTCTGGTTGGCACCGAACTCATCGGCCAGGATATGCACGAAGGTGTCGGCTTCGCCGGGGGTCTCAAAAGTGCCGGCGGTGTCGGTGTTGATCTTGGTCCAGGGAATATTCATTGAGCCAGGAATGGTGCCGCGCATGACCCAATCTGGGGTGCGTGAATCGATGACCATGATCGATTCGTCGCCTTGATGGATGCGGTGCAGATAGTCGAGCACCTCGAGCTCACCCACGGTATCAACCCCGGGAACAGCCTGTATCGGCTGCACGCAGAAGGGAGGGCAGCCGCGGTCGGTCTTCTGGAAGATATCGGGAAGCGTGGCGTTACCGTCGTGGCCGCGGGTCACGGTCACTGTTTCGCCGTTGTGGGTGACGTCGACGCTCTCGATCATCGGCGCGATCTTATTGTCAGCGGCGAACGCGGTGGTGCCGATCAGTAGCAGGGGGACGGCGATCAGGGTAGTACGTATGTTCATGGATGACTGTCCTCTCGGGCGGAATAGGGATGGTTGAAGCCTGGCCCTGGGGCTTGGGACTTGATCGGCTAGTTGGCCGCTTCACGCATGTAAACAGGCATGTCGGCATCCTGCTCAGCCATGGCCTGTTCGTAACCACGCACCGCCTGGAACTTCGCCGCACTGGCGGCTTGGATCGCTTGATCAAACTCGCCCGCACCGAGGAAGGTCTTTGCGCTCTTGATCATGTCAGCCACATCGCGCCACTCGCCACCGACGGCATCAGCCTTTTCGCGGGCCACTTCGGCGGCGGCAATCATGGACTCCGCAATGGCTGCCTTATCGTCCACGGCCTCAACCTCGCCAGAGGCGACCTTCATCGCGAACTGATCCTGTCGCATCGCCCAGTAGGCGTATTGCTGGGCAAGGGTGTACTGGCGCGACGGCAGCAGGGATTCGGCCTGATCGATCATTTCTGCCGCAAGACTGTCGCTGACGCCAGCGGCGACGGCCTTCTCGCGCAGATCCTTGGCTTCAGCGATCGTGGCTTCAGCCTCGTCGCGGGTGGTTGCCCAAGAGGTTGTTGCTGGGATCAGTACCATCAGTGCAACGGCGATAAGGCCGGTTGAAAAAGGACGCATCTTCATACGGGATAAACTCCATTCGTGCTCCTAAATGGTCTCGCCGACGATTGCCGAGCGGTGCCGACAGGCTGCCGGCGAGGCCATCACTTCGTTATGTTGCTGTGCTTCGCTTACTTACGTGCGCCGGGGCCATTCAGCTCGAGGCCGTTGTTCATGTAAGTGAGGAAGTATTCAAGGTTGCGGAACTCTTCGCTTTGAGCCTCGAATGGCTTGGCGCGGACTTGGCTGTTGCAACCAGAGAAGCGGCGGTGCAGCGTGCCCATCTCGCCCCACTTTGATCGATAAACCGGGAAGTGGGTGGTATGGCCGAGCGCTGGGCTCAGGATCTCAGTGCGCAGCGTGGTGCCAGAGTTGGCGACATGGCAGCTAGCACAAGAGAAGTTGAGCTGACCGCGACGGGCGAAGTAGAACTGCTTGCCAGCCTCATAAGCGGCGAGGGCGCGCGGGTCGTCCGCCGGGATCTCGACATTGACCACTTGGCCGCGAGACTCGTAGGCCATGTAGGCGAGCAGATTCGCAATGGGACCCTTCTTGTATTTCAGGGGTTTCTCCCCGTTCGCCTCACGGCACTCGTTGATGGCCAACGGCAGGGTCACGACCATGCCGCGCTCTTTATCCCAGTGTGGATATTTGCTCTCGATCCCGGGGCCGTCGGGAAAGCAATCTGCATAGCTCTTGCCGTTGGCAAAGGGGGTGTTCCACATCTCCTCGCCTTCAGAGAGGGCCGTCTCGTAAGGAGGAAACTCCTCGATTGCCTCCCAGTTTTCACGTCCGACCGGGTCGATACAGTAGACGCCGTTGACGAAATCGTCCTTCGGCACCTGCGGGAAGCGTTCTTGGAAATAGGCTTGCCACGCGGCCTGATCCTCGGCCGGTGTGCTGGCGATGAGAGGGGCTGCGACGAGGCAGCCGATGCCAAGCGCAGTGATGGTGGTTAGCGTCTTATTCATTGTGAGTTTGCCTCCGAACAATGCATCGATACGGGGATTAGGCCGCCGCAGGCGCAAGCCTCGCGGACCATCGCAGCCGGGCCAAGCCAAGCGGTCAGAGTGACCAGACGTATTCGACGACGTCGACGAACTCCTGGTTGCTCAGGATGCCGTGTTTACCAAACGGAGGCATCACGACATCTGGGTTCTTTACGGTGGGGTCCCAGATCTGCTTGGCGAGGTCAGCCTTACTGGAGTAGCGGGTCTGCATGGCAATCAGTGCCGGGCCAATGGCGCCGGGCGAGTCACCGCCGGGGATCAAGTGGCAGGCGATGCAATTACCTTTGGCGCGCGTCATGGCGACCTCTTTGCCGGCGTCAACATTGCCGTTTAAGGCGATGTCGGGCATGTCGGCGACCGCTGGGGCCATCAGTAGACTCAGGGAAAAGACTGCGGCAACGCCGCGAAGTTGGGGGCTGACTAACAGCATAGAGTGCCTCCTATTTCGATGGCTGGTTCTAATCATCATCTGGCCCGCGGTGCGTTCTGGTGTCACCCTGCTCGGAATACTGCGACACATAGCGGTTTTCGATTTTTTGCAACTTGGCAATCCGCTGGTTGCGCTCGATCTCCCAAGCATCCGGCGGATCGCTGTTGTTCCAGGCCCGATACAGCTGCTGATCCTGACGGCTCAACCTGAAACCGTAAGTATCCGCCATATAGAGCATGGTCCGGGCGATGTCGCCGCGCAGATGATCCGGTGGCTGCACACGGCGGATGCTCGAATCGATGCGGATGTCGCAATCGCCGTACCGATCACCACCCGGGACCATGCCCCAGTTGTAGTCCGACCGGCGTCCGTTGACCAGACCGACTGCGGGAATCAGGTTGTGCAAATCGTTGTGCGCCGCGGTGAACACGACATCGACCCGCTGACAGCAGTCACGGCCCGAAAGCGCTTTGCCGCTTGAGGTATAGCACGCATCGAACGTCTCCGGCTCGCGCCAGCACTTGCGGAAGTTGCCGAACTGCGAGGCCGGAAACACATGCTCGGCCTCCACCCGATCCGCGCGCGTATCACCCGCGTACTGCTCCATCCCGCAGCTCCCGAGATCGGTACGTCTCCGTCTGTCATAGCGGCAGCCGCAGTAGGCGGTCACCCGCTGACCCCGGTAGATCTTGTCGTACAGGAGATCCTTGGCGCGCGAGAAGCTGCCTGCCACCTGCGGTAGGTCACCAGCAGCATTCGGCGGGTCAGGATGGGGTAGTGCATTTGGATCAGGACGCAGCTCGTCGAGATCAGGCAGTAACCAGTCGATGTCCAGTGACCAAGAGGCAATGTCAGGCCAGTCGCCATCCAAAGCGACAGAGTTGAACAGTTTGGCACCGGTATCGAGGACGACTGTGCCGGTATCGAGCGCGACATCGACGACGAGGCTGCGGATATCCCCAGCAACCGCAACCGCCCGCTGTCCGTTCTCGCCCCACTGGTCAGTCACGGTAGGCGGCACGAACGACAGGGCCGAGATCAGCCCGAAGCCGATCGCAAGATCACGAAACTTCCGAGTGATCAAACGTATCCAGGCGCGCAAGCCTTTGGGTAAGCTCGGCAGCGCGGATGCTTTGTGCTTGAGTTGCTTCGAGCGGGATTTAGTGGAGGTTCTGGAGGTTTGGGTACGACGAGCCATCAAAACAGGACACAAGGCAGCAGAGGGGATTGTGAAGCTTGAAAAGCCTAACATGCCTGTCATGATAGGCTGCTTCAGGCGCAGATATGGCCTAGTTATTTGGCCCAGGCTGCGGGTCTGGGCGCGGATGCAGCGGATTTGTTAGCAGCTGAGCACAGGTATGCAGGCCGGTGGAAATAGGCTCATAGACGGTGGAAAGGACGATGTGATTTACTGCCCCGCCATCCAAAATCGCCCTCGCTGAGAAGGGAGACTTTTAAGAACAAAATGGACAGTTGAGTGTGTCAAATAGGGTGTCAACAAGTACGCGAATCTTTCTGGCTGTTTCGGTCTTTATTATCATCATCGATAGCCTGTTCGTCGTCCTCAATGCTTTTTTCGCGCGCGAGGCGCTGCAGCAGCACTTCGACTCTTGGGGGGACGATCGACGCGCGACCTACTCTATTTTGCGCGATCAGACGCTCGATACCATGCAGGTCCTCGCCGAGATCTTCTCAAGGGACCCGCAACTGCATGCATTGTTTATCGAGGGTCGCGACGCGGTGATTAGCGAGGGCGGTGGTCCCGGTGGGGAAGAGGCTGCGATCTTTCGCACGGCGCTGCTCAAGCGCCTACAGCCAGCCTGGACCGTCGCACGTCGCGATTTCAAGCTGCGCCAACTGCATTTCCACATCGGACCGGCCTCCTTGTCGTTTCTGCGGGTGCATCAGCCGGATCATTATGGTGACCGGATGGACAACCTGCGTCACATCATCGTTGATGCCACCGCAGACGGGCAGCGCCGCTCCGGATTCGAGCTGGGCCGTATCTACTCCGGTTTGCGCGGTGTGGTACCGATCTTCCCGACCATTGGCAAACACCGGGGCGCAGCAATCGGCGCCTTGGAGGTTGGCACCTCCTACCAGCCATTGCTGGAGATACTTGAATACCATACGGGAAGTGATTTCGCGGTGCTGCTGAAGGCCGATCGGGTCGATCGCGCGATGTGGGATCAGTTTCGCAAGGATCTCGTGACACTCGAACGCGATGATCTGGTGGTCGAGGCCACCACCAGTAAGTGCATCGCTCGGGTGATCAATGAGGTGCCATCAAACCTGTTTGAGGGTCGATCACAAGACCAGCTGCAGATCGCCCATTTCCAGCGTGCGGATGATCGTTGGATCGTCGTCGCCACCTGGCCGCTTGAAGATTATCTAAGCCGCACACGCAGTCAGGGTGGCACGCCCGGCTTTGTCGCCGTCTGTGACGATGTCACCGGAGAGATGGATGCTTACCAGCGCCGCCTGGCCACCAGCGTGATCTATGCCATCGTCGCCTTTCTCGCCTTGGAGATCGTCCTGTACTTTGCGATTCGAAACGGCACCCGCCATCTCCAGCGGCGTGTCGAGGCCGCGACGCAATCGATTCGCGACCTGAACTCAGCGCTCAAAGTACGCGCCGAGACCGATAGTCTGACTGGTCTGCTCAATCGTACGACGTTCTACGCGATCGCCGAGGAGACGCGCCACCGGGTCCAACAACAGGCACAGGGACTCAGCGTTGCGATGATCGATATCGATCACTTCAAGCGCATCAATGATCACTATGGGCATGTTATTGGGGATCAGGTCATCAGGGCGATTGCTCAGACGTTGCGCGCCACTGTGCGCGACGGTGACTTGGTCTGTCGCTACGGTGGCGAGGAGTTCCTCTTGCTCTTGCAGCATCCGGTTGCGAGGGACGAGGCCCTAGAGGCCAGCAGTACGTTGGAAGCCGTGGCAACGCGTATTCACGCGGCCGTGAGCGCGCTACGCATCCCTATTGATCAGCCAGACGCCGAGATTCGAGTCACCGTCAGCGTGGGTGTCACCGAGATGCACGGCGACGAGGCGTTAGAGTGCGCCATCAACCGCGCTGACGGACTGCTTTACGCGGCCAAGCGCGGCGGGCGTAATCGAGTGGTGAGAGGATGAGTCACACGGCTTAGAGTATTCATCGCAGAACGTCTCAATCGCGCTCCCCCCAACGATCGTGATGAATCAGTGACTTGAGGTCCGTGCGTTCCAGCCAGCCCGCGTCCTCGAGTTCCGGGCGCTCACGGAAGAAGGCGACAGCGCCAACGCAGAGATAGGCCACCGGCTGCACCCTCTCAGGCAGGCCGAGAATAGCGGCCAAGGCGGCATGATCGATGATGCTGACCCAGCCAACGCCCAAGCCCTCAGCACGGGCAGCTAGCCACAGGTTTTGCACCGCGCAGACGCTGCTGTAGAGGTCCATCTCCGGATTCTGGCTGCGACCGATCACCACCGGACCATGGCGCGCGCGATCACAGGTGACGCAGATCCCGAGCGGTGCCTCAAGAATGCCCTCGAGCTTCAGACTGCGGTAAGTCTCGCGCTGCTCACCCTCGAACTGCGCGGCGGCTTCCGCATGCGCCTGCTCGAACGCGGCCTTGATCTGCTGCCGGATACCGAGATCGCGCACCAGGATGAAATCCCAGGGCTGCATGAAGCCAACGCTCGGCGCATGGTGCGCAGCGCTGAGAATGCGGGTCAGCACGTCCTCTGGGATGGGATCGGGCAGGAACTCACGACGCACATCACGACGACTGAGGATGGCCTTGTAGACCGCCGCGCGCTCGGCTTCTGAGAAGGCATGGTCAGTCATCGGGGGAGGTTGCTCGGGTGGGGTTGGGGCTGAATCGGGTTGGCTACTCTAGCGGGTTGGGGTGGATGCGGGAAGGTTGAGGGGCGGCAATTTGGCGTGCGGTGTCGATAGGTTGTGCGATGCGAGGCCTGCGAGGCGGGTGTTGATCGGCGATTTCGGTCGAGGGTGGAAGGGCATAGCCTGGGGCGCCCCTTGCAGCTGCAGGGAGCAGCTAGCAAGGGGCGTGTCGGGCAGCCTATTGGCGATGGCTCGAGGATAGAGCAGCAGGAAAGGAGCAACGACATTGAGCCAGAACGCAGTCACTCTCGCAGAGAGGGCTTCAAAAAACAGAGCACCTTCGAGGCAGGCGTCTACCCATACAGCAACACCAGGTTCCTTTGACCTTCCGCCATCTGCGGACTGACACCCATGCCAACCATGGTGTTCGCATCCAACATCATGAGGTCTACGAGCGCGTTACTGACCGCATCAAACTCCTCGATCTGAACATCCATCCACCCGGCCAGCCAAACCATGGCCACCTGGGCCTGCTCGAGCGGCTCATCGGTTGCGAGCGCATTCAGCGTCTCGACCAGACCGAACGGAGAGGAAAACGCCACTTCGGTGGCGGATAGACAATTAGCGCCAACGGCACGATGCATCCCGAGTCCCTGGCGCAGCATGTAGCGCACATCGGAGATATCGATGCCGATCAGGCCGCAGGGGATGAGGAAATGCTCGAGCAGGGCCATGGCGGTGGCCTCAGGCGCGGTGCGCTGGACTGGCCCATCGGCTGCCGGGCCGAAGAGCACGACCCCGTCGAGCGCTTGATTCAACGTTACCAGAGCTGCCGACTCCGGCGGGGTGTCGTCTTCCAGCACCAGCGCGAAACGCAAGTAGATGTCCTGTCGCTCCAGCCGGACTGCTACCGCGTTGGCATCGGCGAGCGCCTGCGGATCAGCGGCATCGATGATCAGGGCCAGCCAGTCCCAACCATCGAACCCCTCGGCTTCTAAAGCCTGCGCTGCCACAGGACCCGTGTCGCCGAACACGGGCGCATCGACGAGCAGATCGACGACACGCTGGCTGCGGGGTCCGAAGGCGAGACAGCTCGCGTGCAGATCATCGTGGAGCTGGTAATGCCGGCTTGGGTTGAGCCGGAACAGCCGCGGGGCCACTGGAGACGGTGGCAGCACTGGCTGCAGCGGTACGGGTGACGCATCTGCTGCGAGCCCGATTGCCGACAGCGTCTGCGGCTGCAAGAACGGAGCAGCGACGCCAAGCCCACAGGCTTGCAGCAATCTGCGGCGATTGAGGTTGATGGTCATACGCTGAAACCTGATCGAATCGATAGAAGGGCAACGAACGCACGGAATATGCACGTTTGCCTCAAGCAGGCGCTCGCCGTGCTCGGCGGCGACGTTGATGGGCGTTGTCGTCGTCTCAGAGAACTCGACGCCTGAAGTCATCACCCAGCCGGTTCACGGATCAGAGTCTACCGCAGCTTGTCAGACACCTCTTGTCGCACGGCTTTGGTTCAATCGCCGAAACACACCACGGAGACGAACCATGCCGAGCCGCACCCGAGTCCAACGCCCATCCACATCAACCGCCTCCGCGCGCCCACAGTCGCCGGCACAAGGCGCTGGCCGCCTGACCTTCTGGCGCACCGATTTCACTGACATCCCCGCCGCACCACGACGACTGGCGCGCCTGGCTGTCGAACTGCGCGCCCTGCTCGGTGCGGATCGCAGTGGATTCTCACGCCGTGTCGAGAGCGCCGCCCTGCTGAGCCTGCTACTGCCGCTGCTCGAGCCAACCGCGTTGGCCAACTGGGCCGCCGTGCATGAAGACGACCTCGAGCCCGAGACGCTCGCGGCCTTCACCGCCGATGCCCTCGCCGCCGACAGCCTCGAGCTCGACGAGACGGATGGTCACCGACTCCTGCGCAGCCTGTTCGCGAAGCGCACCACCGCCCTCCAGGCCCGTCTGCGAAGCGCCGACGGCACGACTCCGGTCAGCCCGACCGTGCAGCTCCTCGCCGAGGTGTTGAGCTTGGATGCAATCGAGGCGCAACTGCTCGATTATCTCGATCACCATGCGCGCTCCGAGCCGCTGCGAACGCTGCTGCGCTGCTCCGCACGCGCGACCAGCCCGATCAACCGCTCGCGACTGAGCCGGTTGCTCGCGATCCCCGAGCCGACACTGGCCGAGGTCCTCAAGACCAACGCGCCCTTGCGTCGGCTGGGATTGCTGGATTATGAGCCAGAGGCCGATCTGGAAGATTTCCTCAGCGCGAGTGACCTGCTGAAGTCGGTGCTGGATGCAGCGCCGACCAGCCGCGAGGCGTTGCTCGCGCTGCTGATCGAGCCGGCGCCGGCCGCCGACTGGACGCTGGCGGATTTCCCGCACCTGGCGAGCGAGAGTGGTGCGATCGCAGAGACCCTGGCGCAAGCCTTGTCGAGCCGAAGCGAGGGGGTCAACGCGCTGCTCTACGGCCCGCCCGGGACCGGCAAGACCGAGTTCGCCCGGGCACTGGCCGCGGATCAAGGACTGGCGCTCTATCAGGTGCGTAGCAGCGACGAGGACGGCGATGGGCTCAATCGCCGCGGACGGCTCTCGGCCTATCTGCTGGGCCAACGTCTGCTCGAACGCCGGACCGATGCGGTGTTGCTGTTCGATGAGGTCGAGGATGCGTTCGAGTCCAGCGACAATCTGCTTGCCCTGTTGCGCGGGCAGCGGACCGGCCAGCAGAAGGGTTGGATGAACCGCATCCTGGAGGAGAATGCGGTGCCGGCGATCTGGATCACCAATGATGCCGAAGCGATGGACCCGGCCTTTCTGCGTCGGTTCTTGTTGCCGCTGGGGTTTCGCTCGCCGCCGCGCTCGGTGCGTCGGCAGATGGCCGAACGGCAGTTGGGCCACCTCGGCGTGTCGCCGCAGCTGTTGGATGATCTCGCGGCCGATGCGGCACTGACCCCTGCGCAATTCGGGGCGGCGCGACGCTTGGTGACGCTGCGCACCGCTGCCGACCCGGATGCGGTCACCCGCGCCGGGATCTCGGCACAGCGCAGGCTCTTGCAGGGCGCGCCGGTCGCCCGTCGGCGCACGCCGGCGACCCGCTTCGATCCCGCGTTCCTGAACCTGGAGGGCGAGCTGAGCCCCGCGCAGCTGTTGCAGGCGCTCGAACGACGCGGTCAAGGCAACCTCTGCTTCTATGGTCCACCTGGGACCGGCAAGACCCAGTTCGCCGAGGTGCTCGCCGAGGCGCTAGATCGCGAGTTGATCGTGCGGCAGGCCTCCGAGCTGGTGTCGGCCTATGTCGGCGAGACCGAGCAGAACCTGGCACGGTTGTTCCAGGACGCTGATCCGCTGCACAGCGTGCTGCTGCTCGATGAGGTCGATAGCTTCCTCACCGATCGCAGCCAGGCGCGCCATAGTTGGGAGCGGACCCAGGTCAACGAATTGCTGCAGCAGATGGAGCGCTATCCGGGCATCTTCATCGCCGCGACCAATCGGATGCGGAGTCTGGATCAGGCGGCGCTGCGACGCTTCGAGATCAAGCTGCAGTTTCGGCCGCTCAATCGCCAGCAGCGGCGGGCGTTGTTCGCGCGCGAGGTGTTCGGGGATACTGAGACCGAGGTGCCGGCCCTAATCGCGCGGCATCTGGATGCGTTGGAGCAGCTGACCGCCGGGGATGTGGCGACGGTCTGCCGCCAGCGGGCGTTGCTGGGTGAGGATCTCGGGCCAGAGCAGTTCCTCCGACGATTAGTGGTGGAGTGTCGGTTGAAGGCGACGGGGCAGGTCGAGGCGGCCTAGCCCCTGTCAGACAAAGCCTGTCGTGTTCCTTTGGTGTACTGCAGGCTTCTCGCACTGCCGAACGGCGATCTGACGTCGATTCGGCATCGCGTCACACAAGAGAGGGACTCGCCATGGTTTCAAGCAACACCGATGTTCGCACGCTTGTTCGCGGCGCGATGAAACAATACCCCTGGCTGACGACGGAGCCTGGCAGCAAGCACTGGCGGCTGCGCAGCCAAAGAACTCAGGACTTCATCCCGATCCCGTTCTCACCCTCCGAACATCGGATCATCAAACACCTGCGCGCGCAGATTCGCCGGCTCGCCACGACCGGTGATGGCTTCATCGCCGCCAAGCGTGCCTGCTAACGGGAGCTGAGGCCATGCGCAAGACGCGCAGACTAGCCGCCAAAGCGTGCGATGGACAGGCACGCTTTGCGGCCTGTTGACCCTTGCCTCAGGCCGGATCGTCTTGAGCCAACCCAGCGCAGAACGGTGCCAGGAAGCGCCGTTCTGCTGACCAGTCGACGATCGCAAACACCACCTCAGAAAAGGCGCCAGCATGGCGTTCGAGCGCCTGCTTGAAATCGCGGGCGGTGCGGGTGGGATCATTGCCGAAGGCGCCACAACCCCAGGCGCCAAGCACCAGGGCGCTGTAGTCGAAGGCACGGGCGATCTCGAGCACGCGCTCAATGCGCTGTTGCAACAGATCACCGGCTGCGGGTTGACCGATCGCCGGTGCGTAGGGCGCGGCACCGGTCAGAACGTCGACCGTCCAAGGCGCGTCCAACGACGTGCCCTTATCAGTGCGGAACACAGGTACCGTTGGCGAGAGGATCGCCCAGTCGCTGGAATCCGGCTGTGGCCGCTGGGCATGGGCGGCGTACATCGGATCGCCACGTAAGGTCGCGAACAGGGCGCTGGAGCGGCAGAGCACCTCCTCTTGCGCGCGGGCGCCATTGAGGAAGCCGCCGCCGGGGTGAATGCCGTTGGCAAAGTTCAGGGCCAGCACCCGTTCGCCGGCATCGACCAAGCGACGGGCGGCCATCAGCGTGGTCTCGTTGATGACCTGCACGCGGGTCCTATCGAAACGCGATAGACTCGGGGCTGGCAATGCGTCATCCGGTGGTAAGCTGCGCTTAGCGGCCACTGCGGCGGCGACGGCCGCTGCCCAGTCCACTTGCTCGCCGGCAGCCGTGCGGTAATGCCCCTGCTCGATGGCCTCAAGCGCGCTGTGTCCAAGTGCGGCGGTCTGCTCACGCGGAAGGTTGAGGGCGTCGCGACACTGCCTGGCGTGCGCGGGTGAATCCGTACAGGGAAGAAAGGTCAACTGGCTCATGGTGCTCCAAGGGTAGGTCGCTGACGGCTGATCGATGTCCGCTGGTGATCGCGCGTGCGGTGCGTTGAGCAACGCCCAAGCACCGCAGCTGCAGTCTCATGGCCGCAATGGCGAATCAGATGCGGCTGTCTTGGCTGCTCGCAGCCGCCGGCGCATCCCGCCAGGCGAGGAACTTCCGGACGCTGTCGCAGGCCGCGATGAGCCGCTCGCAGTCCTCGGCCGCGCAACTTATGATCCCTTCGTTGTACCAGACCGCAGGTGCGGCGATGTCATCATCGAGCATCCAGCGCGCCTGCTGGCCATCGCCGACGAAGGTCCAGTCGATCGGGGGTGGCGTCGTGGTGACGCGGCGGTACTGGCCATTGGGCTGGCGTTGCAGGCCGAACAGGCGCTCGATCTCCGGTTCCAGTGAGACGCTGAGGTAACTGGCTGCCTGGCGAACGGCCTCCTGCAGGACACCATAGTCTGGATCATCGGCGTCGGGTTGGATTGCGCCATCCAGGGTTAGAGCACCGGTTTTGAACAGCGTCATGCGCACCGGCGGCAAGCTGATTTGCAAGTCATCCAGGTTGTTCCCGAGCGCATCCTGCTCGCACTGCGCATCCGCGAGGAGGTCACGATCCTCCGGCTCAAAGAGGATCTCGACCTGGTCCTCAGTGACGCTCAAGCTGACGCGCGGATCATCTAGGGTTGGCGCTGGCTGCACCGGTTGCAGGGCACCGGCGATGACGCGATAACCCAGCCTGTCAGCGATCCACGCGAGCCTGTCATTCGGTGTGACGCCGAGCGCCGCCAGCAGTCCGGGCAAATCGGTCCGCAGTGCCTCTGGATCGCCGATCAGACCGGCATCGCGCAGCTGCTCGTCCTTGGCCAGACGCAGGATCAGCACCAGGCGCTCGTGGGCGTCGAAGATGAGGAGTCGGCGCTGGCTGCCGCCGAGCCGATATCCGGTCGTGCCGATGGACTCCTTGGAGGCGACAGGATGGCCTCGCTTGGTCAGGAGGAGGTCTTCCTGATGCTGATCGAACAGGACAAGGTGGTGATCGGGGGTGAACTCCGAGAAGCGGTTGATCAGCCCAGCGGATGCAAGGGCGGCTTTGAGCAGATAGAGTCCTCGCGGGTCCTGACCAGGCGCCTGGAGATGGAACCAGCGTTTCCGGGGTCCTTCGTGACGCACGAGTAGGCCGGCGACCGGGCCATGATCGCGATGCCGGCAGAGCCACTGCTCGCTGGGCTTGACCACGTCCTGATAGTCGTCGACCAAGCGCGATTGATAGGTATAGAGGCCATCCTCGGAGCGGCCTCGCGTTCGCCAACCGGCATCGGCTGCGACGCGCTGGCCTTGGGCAACGGTTGGTTCGAGTAACGGCGCGCCAACCACGTCGTGATGCAGATCCGGGTACGCCAGCCCCAGATCGGCCAGTGCGCTCCAGAAGAAGGCCGGGCGTTCATAGGTTTTCGCAACGCGCTTGAGCATGCGCTCACGCAAGGTTGGATCGATGGGGCGGTCGTCGGCCTCGGTGTCGTACCAGACATAGGCGAGTCGGCCCGGGGCTGGTAGCCACCAGGCTCGTTCCTCGTGGACGAGCAAGCGCCCCATGCGGGTGGTGATCGCGCTGTCTAGCCCATCGCGCCAGTAGAAGCCATCATCGGCAAACTCGTGAAAACACGTCAGGGACAGATCGAGTGCGCCGGACTTGACCGCACGGCTGAGCGCGCGGCAGAAGCGATCGAAACCCGGCCCATCGAGCAGGGCGGGATCGATTTGGCGGCGCAGCGACACCAGCCCGAAGACACCGGCGGGCCAATCACAGTCCGCCTCATCGTCGGCCATGACGAAGCCGCGATCAGCCTCAAAATCGATATCGATCTGAATGACGCAGGCGCGCCCCAAGGGGCGCACGATGAGCACGTCGGACGCCCACTCATACCAGAACCGAAAGCCGTCGACCTCGGCGAACTCGTACTCGTCCAGGTCGATCCTGCCGCAGATGCCGACCCGCTCGATCAGCTCGGCGCGGTCGCCGAGATGGGTATCGGAGCGGCGATTGAGCGGACTGACCTCGAACCCGCGGTCGTTGAGCAGATCGAGCAGATCCTCCTTGTACTGTTTGGCGGCCTCCTGGCGCGCGGAGCGGTTTGAGCCTTCGGCCTCGAAGTCATCGAGTTCGCCGAAGTAGAAGGAGGCTGCGGCCACGGCCTGGCCGGTAGGCTCGAGATCGTCGTGCAGATAGTACAGCTGCAGACCGCTGTTGGCGCGGTCCTCGAAGTCGTCGTCGTAGTCGCCATCGGCAAGGCAGTTGTCGAGCTGCCGGCCGACCCAGTGGACCTGTTCCAGGGTCTCGCACTCGCGCCATTGACCATGCAGGGTGTTGGGCAGGTCGCCGCGATCGAGCTCGCCGAGCGCCTGCAGTGCTTGAAGCCGGGCCGGATCTGCGACCCAGCGTTGGCGTTGCTCGAGCAACTCCGGCACCCCGATCTGGCGGCGGGTGAGGCTCTTGCGGAGCTTGCGGGCGCGGCGCACGAGTGCCTCGTGCTCGCTGAAGGCGACGACTGCACCGGCCTCGGTGACCAGTCCAAGCACTTGGTGCAGGGTCTGTCGGGTCGCGTCCGAGGGAACGAAATGATGCAGTGCCTGCCCTTGGGCGTGCCGTTTGACCGCCCAGTCGGGTGCGCCTTCAGTGAGTGCCTGAATGATCTGCGCGTTGTCCTCGCGCTGGCTCGCCCAGCTGGCGAGCTGGATCTCCAGCGCCTCGCGGAGGTCCTCTGTGAGCCGTAGGCCGGCCAATTCGCGGCGCGCCCAGGCGCGTGCAGCTTCGGGGTAGAGATAGTTGGGCATGGGTGGACTCCTTGTAACGACGGGTCTGATAGCGGCCTCGATAGCCGTGGCCGCTATCAGACCCGATTGATCAGACAGGCCTTGTCGCTTGGAGGCCGTTTGAATCCCTGATGGGTTCAGCAGCCCGTGCTTGCCGAGCGGTGACTGGCCTCATGCATCGTCAGCGGCAGTGGTGGAGACGGTGACCACCGGTGCCTGAGCCAATTCTGGCAACGGCTCAGGCACCGGCGGATAGATAGCCGCCATCTTGCGCGACTGCTCGGCCACAGTATGACGCAGTCCCTCCGGCTCCAGCACTTCGAGCTTATCGCCGGCGCCGAGCAGCCAGCGCAGCAGTTGCCCGGTCTGCGGCAGGCTGGCCTGGATGCGCAGAGCAAAATCCGAGTCCTCCGGCTCGTCTTCGCAGATTTGTTGATCGGTGAGTGGACAATCCAGCAGCAGATCCGCAAGGTAGCCGCGCACGCGGATCACTAAGGTGATCTGTTGGCCACGACCGAAGTCGACTTTGCCTTCGGCTAAGGCTCGATCCAGATCGAAGTTGTCGGCGGCGCGCGCGGGCATCTGCGCTTTCGGCTTGGCGCGGATGAAGCGCTGCACCGCATACAGGCGCACAGTGTCCTCGTCGTTCTTGAGTGCGAATAGGTAGGGAATGGGACCGCGCTGTACCAGGGCTTGCGGATGCAGGATCGGGGTACTGCGCTCACCGTTGGCGTTTTCGTAGACCACGTCCAGGCAGCAACGCTGGGCGAGTGCGGTGATGATGCTGTGCAGCACCTCCGGGTAGAGTTCAACCGGGCGCAGGCGCAGGCTATCCGGCACCACGCGCAATTGCTGGTCGGTCAACAGCGGGCGGTCGCGCTCGTAGAGCAGGCGTTCCCAGAGCCGGTCGAGCTGGCGTTTGGGCACGGCCTCGGCAATCAGGTCGCGCACCTGGCGCAGGGTGAAGTCCCAGATCAGGGCGTCATCGTCGAGGGTATTGCCGATGCGCCGGTAGCGCA
Organism: Lamprobacter modestohalophilus; assembly: GCF_016583905.1. Taxonomy (GTDB): domain Bacteria; phylum Pseudomonadota; class Gammaproteobacteria; order Chromatiales; family Chromatiaceae; genus Lamprobacter; species Lamprobacter modestohalophilus. The sequence goes on from NZ_NRRY01000010.1 coordinate 80,118, forward strand.
GCGGCTTGCCACCTGGGTTGACGATCTCGATGCGCTGATCCTGGACCAGCACCTCGAGGTCACGTTGCAGCGCGCGGCGGCGGCTGGCGGGACTGCCCTTGCCATAGGCTTGGTCGAGGATGTCGAGTAGGCGGGCGCCGTCGAGACAGTCGGCGGGCTTGGTCCCCTGCTTCGGCAACACGGCCTCGAGCCGGCGCAGGCGTTGGATGCGATCGTGGTAGGCGGCGCTCATGGGCCGAGTATAGCCGAGGTTGTCGGACACCTGCTGTCGCATCGATGCGGTTCAATGGCGCCCTTCAACCACACCGAGGTCTCGCCCATGTCCCGCAACGAACGTCCCCTCTCCTCCCGCGAACTGCTGAACCGCATTGGCCTGAATGAGGAGACGCCAAACAGTCTGCTTCTGAATGAGTCGCTGGATGATCTGTTGGGAGATCTCGAGGGGGATCTGGGCTCGGTGCTGCTGGAGCGCTATGCCCTGCTCAACCAGCCTCAGGCCTTCAAGCCAGGCGATCTGGTGTGCTGGAAGCCGGGGCTGAAGAACCGGCGGGTACCGGCCTATGGGGCGCCAGCGGTGGTGCTTGAGGTGCTCGATCAGCCGATCACGGATGGGGAGACCGAGAGTGGCAGCACCTATTTCCGCGAGCCGCTGAGTCTGGTGTTGGGGCTGTTCTGGGATCGTGATCAGGGGCGTGGAGATTTCGTCGCCTTTCACTTTGATGGGAGGCGGTTTGAGGCTTGGAACACGAAGACGGCTTGATGCTGCGGAGCGATAGGACGAGTAGCTGAACTGGACGGCAGACAGGGGTCCAGCTCGCAGCACCTAGTCGAGCTAGCCGATGAACAGGCCTTCATGGCCGGACTCCGCGCCCCGAACAGTGGCGGCTAGCTCAAGGCGCTGTCGCAGCTGGAGTCCGCCGGACTGCTGCGCCATAAGCGAGAGGGACTCGAGCCGGCCCAAGCCCGCCTGCAAAACGGAAGGATCAAAAGCTTGAATCTATTTCCGAAGCCACTGCTTTTCCAAATCTTCCTATACACTGTATAGCAACACTTCACGGATTCACATTATTGATAAACTATTTGAACGTGAAAGCCTTCAGCTCTAAGATCCTTCATTAAAAGCGCCAGGTATTCGTACGTTCCATGCCCAGTTGAATGAACAATTACGGTGACTTGGTTGATGTAGCCTGCAATTCTTTTTCCTATCCCGGTATTCTTAAAAAGGTTTTGCAAATCTCCAGCAAGGTAGTGAGGATTGCTGGGGTGGGGATTAAGTATTTCTCTTTCCCCCTCGACCCACACTAGACATGGTTTAAAGACTGCACCAATGGATAAGTCAGACGACTCATGCGAAGGAAAGACAACAGTAAATTTCATGAGACTTCAGAATTTTATCAGTGATTTCGACGAGTCGGCTTTAGTCACCGTAACTTCTCAATAACCCATGGCAGCTTTCAAATCAGCGGATTACGAGGCTCTACCGGAACCCTAGACCTTTTTCTGAGAGTGATCGTGAACGAAGAATCAATGCCTTATAGCGGATTCCCGTTTCACGCAAGTAGCAATGTGGACAAAAATTCAGCTACTGGAGCCTCTATGTCTTTGTTTTTACGAGTGCCATGACTTATTGAGAAGTTACTAGTCACCCTAAAGAGCCAGGCAACAATTTACACCCGGACGCCTTATCTTCCGCAAGTTAAGTCGAACCTAGTGCAACCCTGTTAAACACACGAGACCGTCCCAAGATAATGGCGTTGCCATTTTCATCACACGCATAGGAACGGCTCAACAACAACAGGGCACTCGCATCCATCGTAACAGTGCTACCACCTAAGCCCTGATGGTCATGGCGCTACTACAGCACTCAGTAACTGGGCAATATAGTCATCCTTGTCATCCTTCTGAAACAGCACATGATTGCTCACGAAGTCCTGATCAGACGCTTCACCCTCTTTCCACCAGCGAATGTTAGCGCGGAGTGTGTTTGACACGATGAACGAGTTCAACACGATGCCTGGATCACCGAGGCGGCTTTCGATCTCCTTGATCTTGGCGTGAAACCGGATCTTCGGGTCATCAAAGCCATGCACCCGGCCCAGCCCCTTTGGGTCAACGAAGGCAACATACTGCTTCTCGTCGGTGACCATCCACAGGATGAAATCGGGGAAGAAGTTACCGGCCTCGAAGAAGCCAACGCCTTTGCCTCGGCTCTGGTTTCTGAGGAGGTATAGCTCCTTGCCCTCGAAGAAGGCGGTTGCTTTGCTGTGGTAGGTCTTTAGGTCGTTAACGAAATCGCGCTCGCCTTCGTTCAGGGCGACCGGCGAGACTTTGACCACTTCGTTTTTTCCGAGATAGACCAACGGCTGGTAGAGATGCCGTGAGAAGTCGAAGGCCTCAAAGGTGCCGAACTTCCAGCTATCGCGGAACGTCCCATCTTCGAGCTTGGTCTTCAGCTCGGTGAGCTTGTTGATCCATTCCTCCTCGGAACGCTCCACCGTGGCACGATACGCATCGATGAAGTTGTCATCGGTGCCCTTGACGTCGAAGTATTCCAGGTGCGGCCCTTCATACTCGCTCTTGCGGAAGTTGATGTAGCGCTCGGCGTACTTCTTCAGCAGTGCGAGCGCGATATCCTGCCACATGGCGACACGGGCAAAGTCGCGCGGCTCCAACAGATCAGCGGGGATGAGGAGACGGTACCAGCTTGGATCGGTGAGCAGCGCCGGGATGGTTTGGCGCTCGAGCTGAAGGTTGTACCAAGCCTTCTCGTTCTTGTACTCCGCAAGCGCGAAGTAGAGCGCGTTCATGTCCAGAAAGGCCAGGTGGCGATGGTCAAGGACGCCTTCGTTCAACTCCACGTCCGCCGCCGCTGCCGCCACACCGGCGGAGCGCCGGGCTTGGATCTTCGGGTACCAGTTCAAGGTGACACGCCCGGTCATCGCGGACGGCGGAGTCTCCAAGGTTGGCCGTTCCTTCTTCTTGAAGGGCGTGATGTCGGGCTTGAGCCGAATCAGCTTCAGATCAGAGCGCGTCAATCGCTTGAGGACCGGCAGGACGATCTGTTCCGTGGTTTCCTCGCCAACACCCTCCTCCTCCAGGTACTCCTCGAACTCCTTCATATAATCCGAACGGATGCCGAAGACATTCAGCGTTTCGAGCAATTCGATGTGCGCCGGGTGCTTGATAGCTTGCAAGTGACCGCTGCGCTTGAGGCCGAAGTCGTAGCCCTTGAGCCGCACGCCGCGGCCAAACAGTTGGATGATCTCGGAGCCTTCCGTCCGGCCGACGTTCATCAGCCCCATGGTGCAGACACGCCAGGAGCTCCAGCCTTCGGTGAACTTCTTGGCGCCAACGAGCAGATTGATGGTCGAGTCCGGTTTGTTGATGCGCTCGAACAACGAGGTAGCATAGGTTTGATCCGTGACCACCATGTTAGCCTCGCGCCCTTCGCCGAGCTGCCTCATCAGCTTGGCGGCATCGCCGACGTTGATCAGGCCGAACCAGTCGTTCTCGCCGACGCGCAAGCCGATCTCGCCGGTGCCACCGCCTTTGAGATGTACCACATGCAGCGAACCGGAAGCAGCGGCGCGGAACACGACTCGGAGCAGATCGGCGAATAGCTCCCGGGCCTGAGTGGTCTCCCAGGCCGTTTGAACATAGGGAAATGCCTTGCCGAAGATGCGCCGGTTGCGCTCGTCCCGTAGATCGTCCTGCTGGGTCAAGAGCAGCTCGAGAAACTCGACGGATTCACCGCCGCTGTTGGCGAGGAACCGGGCCAAGAATTGCAGAATGGCGTGGATGTCGCTGACGGTTGCATCGTTGGCCTCGTTCTTCGCCGTCACCTTCCCACCGACAAAGATCCACAGCGGATCGGCGAGCAGGTAGGGCTTCAGTTCTTTGATCTTGTCGGCAAACAGGCGCTTCTGTTGGTAAAAGGCGAGAAGGCAAGCGGTCAGGTAGAGTTGCCGCTGACTGTCCAGTTTTTCCTGCGTCAGATTCAGGATCTGGTGCTCCTTCCCGTAACCGTCGGCATGGAAGAACTTGTAGGAGTAGTCGAAGAGGATGCAGCGGGCGTACTGCTGCACCAGTCGATAACCTTTTGTTGGTGACTTGCCGGCCTTCGGCGGTGTTGCGGTGCCGGCCGCCTTGATGGCTTGTCCGAACGTGGCCGAGTACTCGAACGAGAAACCGTTCTCGCAGAGCTGGTTGCGTTTGGCCATCCAGTCCTCACCGCCAGCGCCGCGATGGCCCTCGTCCACCAACACCAAATTGTTGGACTCGAAGGCATCGACGGCCACCGTCACATCGCCGGCCTTCGCCTTGAGCTTGTGGATGTCGATGATCTCGACCGCACCGGCCGAGAGCAACGAGCCGCCGTCTTTTTGGAACAGATCACCGTGCAGGCCGGCGAGATCCAACTCCTCCTTATGCTGCAGCGAGAGCCCATCGTTCGGCGTCAGCAGAATGGTGCGGTTGAACTCACGCAGGCGGTTTGCGCGGCTGAGGTAGTGCTGAAACTGCAGGATGTTGACCTGCATGATTAGCGTCTTGCCGCCACCGGTTGCGATCCAGATCGCGAGCTTGTTGATGTCCTGCTCGCGGAAGGGCTCGATCCGCTCTTTCTCCGGCAGATCGCCGTTGAACTGCTCACGGAAGGTATTGAGGTCCGCGCACAGCGCCGCACGATCGGTAAAGTAGCGGTCCAGGTAATGCTCAGTGAACAGCAAGACCAGGTACTGGAAGTACAACGGATACAGTGTGCTGCCTGAGCGGTTGCGTCGCTCGGTGATCTGGCGCCAGTGGCGGACGATGTTCTCGTCGTAGCGCCGCAGGGTGTCGTCGCTCATCGCTCGCTGGCGGAAGGGTTTGTTGATCAACTCGTGATGGAAGAGCGAGGTGTTTTCCTCATCGAACCCAACGAGGTTCGCATCGGCGAGCAATCCCTTGAAGGTCTCGAGCGTCTCGACGCCGAACTGCTCTAACATCCAGCGGCCAAGAACAAGCTTATCGGTGAAATGCACCATGACGGTTTCCCTCACACGTCCTGCACGTCGAACATGAGCCGTCTGAACTCGATCTCGATCATCTTGACCTTCGAGTGTGGGTCCTCCAGCGTGTGGTCGCCATTGACGTAGATGTGATCGAATTCTGTATCGCGTGGGTGGTAGCTCTGCTTCTGCATAAAGGCTTCTAATGCCGCGTTGTTTTGCTCTTTGAGCTTGCGCCAGATCACGAGCACCTTTTCCTCCTGTGGATTGGTGCCGATCACGACCTTGAATCCCCGGATGCGATCAAGCGTATTGATTCGAAGGCCGAGCAGATAGTTGAAAGTCTCGACCAGATCGACGACCGTGGGCTTGTATGCACTCACGCTGCCTGTCGCGATGTTGAGCTTGTAATTGAAGGGATCTTCAAACTGCTCGATGTTGAGCAAGGATGGGCTATCCGCTGTTTCAACGTCCAACCAGTAACCGAGCATATAGTCTTCCCGGAGGGATGGGTTATTGTCGAGTAGATCCCCTTGTTCTTTTCTGCGGGAACTGATCAGTAGATTGTTGAGAGTATCTTCGTACGACTCGAGTCGCAAATACTTCAAGAAGATAGACAACCCGTTATGATTTACCACCTTTCCTTCACGCCATTCATCTGAATAAGCGGCCTTCAAAATACGAGGCTTTAGTACGCTATCAAAATAGTCTGCCATTTCTATAAGAATAAATTTTCTGCTGCCCCCGTCCTCACGATTCAAATTAATTACAGCATGACCAGTAGTGCCTGATCCGGCAAAGAAATCTAATACTATCCCCTTGCTATTTCCGTTTAAACCCGCTTTGCAGCACGCGGTAACAAGATGCACCGACTTGGGAAAATCAAAAGGATTGTTTTTAAGCATGCTGTTTAAAATGCGAGTTCCGTGGAGGCCTGCATTAAATTTTTTATCATCCCAAACGGTTTTGTAGTTTTCTTCCTCTTTATATATATTGATTTCAAGTCCGTTTCTTCCCTCTTCTGCACGAAGCATGTGCTTTATATCAGTAAATCTATTTCGTGAGTAGCGCCATTTCCTCTCAATTCCATTATTATCGACTGGCCAAACCTCTAGCTGACTTTTCCCAACCTTGACATTCCGCGACGCGGGATGAAAAGAATCTTCAGGAACATCTCCGACATCAACAATTTCTCCATTATCTACTATAAACGGATAGAAGCAGGTTCGCGCATCTGAACGAAGCGATTCATTACCTTTATCCCTTAAGTTTAGGTTTGCCGTTGAATAGCTCTCTCTTTTTTTTCTTGCGATGCATTGCCTGCTATTTGTCGGCAGCATGAAATAGCAGTACTCGCTAATATTGCTGAAATTCGAACTTTGAATACCTTTATGATTGTGTATAACGGTTATTAATGATTGATGAGCGCCGGGAAACATATCCGATAATATAAGCCCGAGACGCTCCTGCTCGTTTTCATCTATAGCTATAGAATATACATAATCTTCTGAAAGCAAACATTTTGACGCGCCAATCCTGTTTGCAACCAGACTCATCCAAGAAGAATGCTTATATTCGTTCTTATAGAGAATTTCTGTTGACTTTGAGTTGTAAGGAGGGTCAATATAAACGCAATCAATATTATTTTGATATTTAGTACCGATTAAATTTAATGCTTGCATGTTGTCTGAGTTTATTAGCAATCCATCGCATTGATTATCAACGCTAACGATAGACGCAAGCAACTCTTCTTGAAAAGATGCATCAAAGAAACGCGTATCCAATGCAAGCTTTTGGTTTTCTTTTAGAAAATCTACTTTAGATGATTTAACCTGCTCAAGACCTCCAGGGGCACAAAAGTCTTTAGGTTCGGCAAGACCTAGATTGATCCAGTTTTCTATTTGCATCTCGTTTTCTGCTATTTTTGGATACAGAGACTCTGGCACCTGATCCAAGGTTATGCAGTAACCAACTTCCACTACAAACTTCTTCTTCAGCCACAGCTTCTTCTGAAAATCCTCAACCTGCGCCAACATGCGGATGATCTTTTTGGCGATAGAACGAAGGATCTTAATCTTGCGCAGATGCGTTTGAGTGATATTTAAGCTGGCTTCATCAATGTCATCGAGATAGAACACCTCGTTCTTGATGTAGAAATCCAGCTCGCGACGCAGAAAGCCGCCTAGGTCTTTGTGAATGAAGTAATCAAATGTGTTGCGTGCTGTGTAGTCGTTGAGATGCTTTTCGAGCAGAGTGCGCTTAGGATTTGCCTCAGTCGGCGCGGGCTTACGCAGCAGGTCTAGCCAGTCATCGTAGCCTTGCTGTGCGAAGATCGCCGTGACGGCCTCAGCGTTCAGCTTGTCCTGCTTCTTCTTGCCAGCGGGCACGTAATGGAAGCGGATTTGCAACTCGTCGATATCCAGAACAAGCGGTTGGTCGGTGTCCAGCACAAAGCGGCGCTCCTGGTCTACTGAGGCCTTGACGTTGTCCTTCTCCATGTCGGCTTCGACAAGCTTGATCCGCACTGTCTTGCCGTCTTCGCCTTGCACCGTGAAGGCGTAGTCGCGCAGGTGCTCGGAGGACTTGACGTAGTACTGGTCATGGTTGGCCCAGTAGAGCTTGACCTCCTCGCCTTCGTAAGGGATCGCGTAGGTGTCCGCCTTGTAGCGGCGCTGGGAGATGAAGTCACCCTTGTCGTAATAGCGACTGAAGAAGGTATGTAGGTGGGAGTAAATCTCGTTCTCAACGGCTGTCATGTCGACCGAGCCCGCTGCTTTCGCCCTGAGATCGGCGACCTTGGGTGACTGCTCGGGGTCCATGCCAGCGTCGGCCAAGGTCTTGATGAGCGTATCGAGTTCGGCCAGGATTTCGGTCTTGGTCCCCCCGGCATAGTCGGCGAAGGCCTCCTTCACCTGGGGCAGCAAGTCGTGCTCAAGGAACCGGTCGATCTCGTCGCGCTTCTGGTTGAGGATGCGATAGATGCCGAAGTCCAGGTCGGCCTTGTCCATCTCGAACAGGGTGCGCAGAGTCTTGATCAGTTTCTTGTAGGCTTCGCTCATGGGTGTTTCCTAAGTGAGGGTGTTCTTTCCGTTAGACGATTGTCCAGCGTATGGAAAAAAGGCGCTGTATCGCGGTGTGCTGTTGTAGGCGCTGCTCGAGTGCGTCGATCAAGGTATCGCGCTTCTCGATGATCTCGTCTTCAACGTCGAAGATAGCCTGGCGCTGCCTGCGCTGATCACGCTCAACTTCGCGAATGCGGACTTGCAGTTTGTGCTGCTCGTTCGTTGATGTTGCTTGGCGGGATTCGCGCTTGAGGGCGCGCAGCTTGGCCTTGGTGTCATGAAGAGCCTGCTCGGCCGCGAGGATCTTGTCCTCGGCCCATTTCTCCAGCTTCTCGCGCTCGTCTTGGAAGAACCGGTTGTTGGCCTCGACGATGCGGCTGATGGCGGCCTCACAGTGACGTTGGGCGTTCGCGTTCAGCTCGATCGGTGGCTCAATGCCCGTCGACGGGGTTGGGGCACGATCCGCTTGGCAGAGGAACAGTTTCTCGCAGGTTTCCTGGTCGAGGGATCTACCATCATCCGATAAAGCGGTGAAGATCAGGTGCTCCTCCAGCTGCAGGGTCTCGACGGCCAGTAGATCGAGGGTCAGCCAGCCGCGCTCGCCCTTGAGGGCCTCGACGATCGAGAGCCTGGTTGGGTGATGGGTGATGTCGAACCGGAGCTCGGCGAGCGGCGTCTCAGCGGTTTTTCCAGCGTCCAGCACGCGCTCACCGAGTGGGTGCGTCAACCGATAAATATGCTCTGATCCAACAACTGCGGTGTTCGAGACATCCCGCACGAGCCGATAACGTCCGCCCGGGATGGACGAAGCTGGTGGGTTGTGTAGTGTGAAGCGCGGTGCCTCGGTGTCGAAAGCGGCATGGTCGGCCAGCACGAAACGCGTCAGCGTCCAGAATAGTCGGCCGACGTGATCGAGCCGTTCGCGCGCGCGGTCAAGCTGGATGCGTAGCAGATCGTGAATGTCTTCGTCGAAGTGCTCGATCAGCAACTGCTGGGTCTCGTCCATACGCGTGGCGATGTCGGCCTCGAGATCCTGTTGCAGCTTGGTGAAGGCTTGTTGAATCTCGGCTTCGGTGCGGCAGGACTGGACGATGTCAAGAATTCGCTTCTCAAAGTCGATGCCGCTTTCAATGCGGCCAAGCACTTCGTCGGAGGCGCCGAAGATCCCATCGAATAGGCGGAACTTGTCCGTCAGCAACTCCAGCACGCGCTGATCGGCGTGATTGCGGGTGTTGACGAAGTTGACCACGACAACATCGTGCTTTTGGCCGTAGCGATGACAGCGGCCGATGCGCTGTTCGATGCGCTGAGGATTCCAGGGGAGGTCGTAGTTGACGACGAGGGAGCAGAATTGCAGGTTGACGCCTTCGGCCGCAGCCTCAGTGGCGATCATGATCTCGGCGGTGTCGCGAAAGTGGTCGATGAGCGCGGTGCGGCGGTCGACGGGCTTGGAGCCGGTGACCTTGTCGGCACCCTGGTTTGCGGCGAGCCAGTCTTGGTAGATGGCAGTGGACTCGGGATCAGTGTTTGAGCCGTTGAAGGTGACGAGCTTACCTGCAAAGCCGTTGGCGCTCAGGAACTGGCGCAGATAGGCCTGCGTGCGGCGCGACTCGGTAAAGATGAGTGCTTTGCGCGCGGCGCCGGTTTCGGCCATGGAGCTGAAGCCGGTCTCAAGGGCGGTGAGCAGCTGGGTGGTCTTGCCGTCGGTTTTGATCGCTTTGGCCCAGTCGATATATTGAGCAAGCTCGGCGATCTCGGTCTCGAGACGTTCGCGCTCGAGGGCCTCTGCGTTGTTGGAACCCGCGTCCTCGGCCTCTTCGGACTCCTCTTCCATGGCCTCGCGATAGTCGTCATCGAGATCATCTTCGTCGATCAGTGCGTCGATGATGTTTTCGTCGGCCTGCTGCCCCTCGCGCAAGGCGACCAAGCGCTTGTGCATGCGCTCAAGCGTTCCGGCAACCGCAGTTGAGCTGGAGGCGAGGAGCTTGCGCAGGATCAGCGTTGTCAGGTGACGCTGGCTGCTGGGGAGCGCGAAGGCATCATCACGCAGCATGTAGGCGGACACGGCTTCATAGAGGCGCTGCTCGTCTTCGCTCGGCGTGAACGGTTGTGTGATTGCACGGCGCGCTGTGTAGCGGACGTATTCCAGAACCTGCTTGCGCAGGGTGCGCTTAACGAAGCCGGTGAGCCGCGCCCGCAGCTCGGGGAGGTCGGCGCCGGCCTGCATGTACTGCTTGCGGAAGGCTTTGTCGTCACCGAAAAGGTGTTCGTCGATGAGGCTGGACAGCCCAAAGAGCTCCATCAAGCTGTTCTGCAGGGGGGTTGCGGTCAGCAGCAGCTTGCGCCGGCCATCGAAGGTCCGTCTTAGAGTCTTCCCCATGCGATTGCTGGGTTGATGGGCATTGCGCAGCTTGTGCGCTTCGTCCATGACGACCAGATCCCAGGCTACCGCGCGCAGGTCGTCTTCGACGCGATTGGCGTAGTGATAGGAGAGCATGACGACGGCGCGCTGCTCGAAGGGCCGATGGGTTCCCTCCTTGCGAAGCTTGCGAACGGCTTGGGCGTCTAGGACCAGGGTCGGTAGGTTGAACTTTTCGGACAGCTCGGCGGCCCATTGACGGCGCAGCGAGGCCGGGCAAATCACGATCAAGCGCCGTTTGCGCTCAGCCCAGTATTGACAGAGTACAAGCCCGGCTTCGATGGTCTTGCCGAGTCCCACCTCATCAGCGAGGACGACGCCTTTGGAGAGTGGCGAGCGCAACGCGAACAGCGCCGCTTCGATCTGGTGCGGATTGAGATCAACACTGGCATCGAACAGCGACGTGGAGAGGCGGTCCACGTCACCGCCGGCGGCTTGGCGGGTCAACTCGTGGGCGTAGTATTTGGCGTGGTAGGCCGTCGTCATGGCGTGCTGCAGGCGACGGGCGGTCCCGGCCTTACCGACTGCGATCTAAGGACCGATGAACAAGGATTCAGCAGTTCGGTGCGTGGACCGGTCAGGACGTGGCCGGTCCAGTTCATGATCTCGGCGGTGATCAGACCGGTGGATTTGCCCTCGACGAGGAACAGGCGGACGCTGCGGCCGATGGCGTCGGTCATCAGGCTGCGCTCCGTTGCAGATAGACGCGCTGCAACAAGCAGCCGAGCATGACATCACTTATGTCGGTCTTTGTCCTTGCGATCCTAACCATCAAGCCATGTTCCTGAATCAGTTCTCCTTGAGCCAAGGCGGCACTTGAAGTCTGCAGCCAGTATAACGCGTGCCCACCACTGTAGGTGTTAGCGCTGCACAGGGATAGCATTTCAGCGAGCGCTTGCTCAGACTCCCAAAAACTCCCCAAACCGCACTTCCAACGCCTCCCGGTCCGGCCGATCCTCCAGATGCCGAGGCAACCGGATACGCTGCCCGTTGTATCCCTTGATCGCCTGCTCCAGCGTCGGTCCATCGTGCTGCTCAAGCACCGCATCAGCGATATGGACCTTCCCGTCCGGATCGATCCCCAGCAGGTTGTGATCGTAGGCGGTGTGATGCAGCGCTGATAGACAGAGCCCGTTACTGACCTCGGGCCGGCCGCGCTCGTCGCGATCCGGGATGATGTGCGCCGCCTCCAGCAGCCCCAGCACCGGCAGCCCCGTAATCGCACAGCGCCGCTCATAGGCGCCGAGCACCAGCTCCCGAAACTCTGCCTGATGCAGCCGGACCTTGGCCTCCACCGTCGAGTACCGGCGATCGATCGGCATCGCCAATACTGGGTCATCTGCTGGCTTTGTCGGCCTCGCAAGCTCACGAGCATTGCCGACTGCCACAGTGCAGCGCAGTGCTTGCGCATCCCAGTCAGTGAGGTAGCAGGGAAACAGGATCTCGTAGACGCCTGGTACTAAGCCGTAGAAGTACAGGAAAGGCGTCTGGTCCTCGAACGCTTGGCGCAAGGCGGTGTTGTCGCGGTTGCCGGGGTCCGTGCCCTGGAAGGCATAGCTGAAGTCTCCGTCATCGCCCAGCGCGTCGTCGTAGCGGGCGGTGCGGCCTTGCTTGGGCTTGGTGGTCTTGATGCTGAGGATGCCACGCTGCATCTGCGCCGGGCGGTGGATACCGCGCGGTGTGCTGCCGAGAAAGACCTGCTCGCCCTCAAAGCGGAATCCCGGCTGAATCGCCGCCCAAGGCACGGCGCCCGTATGCACCTTCAGCAATTGTCCGCAGTGATGGAAGGCGGTTAAGCGGATCTGTTGGTCACGCTCGTTCATGGAATCACATCCGCCCACACAGCCACCGCCGCTTGTAACAGCGCCATGTCTTCTTCGCTGTGGATCTCGGCGTGGTCCATAAGCAGATAGAGATCCAGATCCAGCGAGCCGGTCCCGGCTCCCATGCGCTGCGGCGGGGTGATATCGCGCGGATCATGCTGTACATGCGCGATACCTATGGGTTTCGGTTGTCGCGGCAGGATACGCGGTTGTTTGCGGCTTGGGATCGGCTTGATCCGGTGGATGCTTAGGAGCGGCAGGGGCGGATTGGCGGATTGTGCGGCTGCAGGGGGTGAAGAATTCGTATGTGACGAGATAACGGGATTTGTAGTTTAACGATTTGTTGGGCGGCAACACGGCTGAACACCAATTATTTCTACTCGCCATTATCCACCGGCGATGGGACAAGAAAGTCGGAACTAACCCAGCCGGGAATTGGATTGGATTCTTCAACGTAAGCCAAACCTGCTGACCACCCATCTCGTTCACGAGTGATTAAAAAGCGGCTGCCCGGCGGTAGCAAGAGGATGTCATCGTTCTCCTGCGATGGCCCGGTACGCAGGTAAACCTTGGTAGTAGTCAGAGCTTCAACTAATTCATACCCCTCAGACAAGTCGACGTGCAGCGCCGACACAGACTGCTGTTGCTCGGCCAATTGAACAACGGCTGCCTCAACTCGGTTTAGCTGATCCGGGTCGATGCTGCTTGTGCTGTTGAGTGCAATCCAGAGAATTACAATTTTGTATATGCGATCAAATATAAGCGCATCGAGAATCTTCAGCCCCACAATGATCCTGGCACGATCAAATGTCGGCTCTCGCGCAGCTCCACTTTCCTCTACTGGAATGTCTGCTTCTTGAAACGTTTCCTCCAGCAAATCTAAGTGTTGCCGCAACGGATCGAGCTTTTGCATCAGGGCATCGACGTTTAGCCCCAGCAACGAATCAACATCGATGTTCCGCGCGAAATTTATCGCTTCTTTTATTGAATCCTGGATTGCACTGTAGGGCTCGAAATAATCCTGAATTGCGCTCGCCTGTGAAGTTATCAGCAAGCTCTCTTGTTCTAAATACCTTTGAACCGCCCGGTCGGTGATTCCAAAATGTTCAAGCTGCTCTGGCCATACCCCACGAGCTTGATCGATCAAACTTTGTTGATTCTCTATATCTCGACGGACCTGGTCGAGTGCTGATGCGCCAAATCCGTTTGCAGCATCGATTGCCGCTTGGACGGCTGACGAATTAGCGGCGTCCGTAAAAATTGATTTCGAAATCTGATCCTCATATCGCCGAATAGGATCTAAGTCAGCTAACAAGTTTCGAACTGCGCCGACGCCAAAAGCGTCGTTTACCAATCTATCTATGCGTCTTTGTTCTTCCAGAAATTTCCGGAAGTAATCATCGTCGTAACTCACACTTGCCTCCCAGAACGTAACTCAACTAGAGCGATTATCTCATGTAGCCTAAAATGATCAGGCGGCACTTGCTCGCATTGCCGCCCAACGTTAAGCACAGCTCGGCAGCATGCGCTCGGGCTGGTGCAGTCGTTAGAGAATTATTCGCTACTGCCTTCAATAAGCTGCCTTGAGAGCTGAGAAAATGCTGATTCCCCGCTTCCTGGTGACTCACTGAGGATACCTTCAAGTTGGTTCCGCTCGAAACCCAGCAGCGCAGTGAACAAGCGTTTAGCGCTTGATTCTCGCGTGGGCATTGATCCACTGATGCCGCTTTTCTCCGCAAAGCGCTTTACATCTTTCAGTTCAGGGAGAAATCGCTTGTTTTCGTACTTCGCAGCAAGCTCGATCAAAAGGTCCCTATTTGGTGATTCGGCGGCTAGCTCTTCCACCGTTTCCGAAATGCTTTTCTTTGCTGGCTTTGTAGTCTTGGCTGTATGCTTTTTCTCCCGTAGTGAGGTGACCTTTCTCTGAATCTCCTCCAGAGGTTTACTTTGAGCTTCCGCAAGCGCCCTAAGAACTTGATCTTCTGAATACCTCAGAAGTAGAAGCTGCATTTCAAGCTCTAGAAGTTCAGTCTTCATCGTCATCTGCTGCCTTTAGGCCAATGCAATCAAAAAACTCGCCGCAGAATCTCTCCAGTTCGGTAGTGACGCTCCATCGAACGTAACTGGTACTACTGAGTGGCGCCCCTTCTCGTGCTGACTTTGGGTAGGATGCGGAATAACGAACGTGAGTTTCAAAAATGTGCCAGCCTCTACGCCGCGCTTCCTCTTCCACCTCCTCTATCGACTGCTGCCCTTCAGGTCCTTCGGAGTAGGCAGATGAATGGTTGAACACTATGCCGCAAATATCTAGGCTGTGGTCGTCATTTTCGAGATTGAACTCATCGACGGAACGCGCCAGAAGCGGCAAACCGATTGTTGCCATGAATTCGGGCTTAACCGGGACCAAGACGTAGCGGCTAGAAAAATATGCGGCTTCTGTAAGAATCGATTCTGTTGGCGCACAATCGATAATAATTAAGTCGTATTCATCAGAAATTTGTGCCAATGCCTTCGCAAGGCGCCTTTCTTATCCTGTTGGATTTTTTAGCGAATGCGATAGTTCAAGGCGGCTGGGAATCAAATCCAACGACGTATTATGCCAATAGCCGACCTTTTCAATTATTACGCTGTGAATATCAACCTGTTGAGGGGCTGCGTTACCATCCGATGCTGGAAAGTACCGATCAAAAACTTGGACAACCGTTGGCTTCTTGTAGCGAAGGTGCTGGACATACTTTTCTGGGCTAAGGAGAGTTTGACTAAGGTTCGCCTGGGGATCGAGGTCTACGACAAGCGTCCGAAACCCTTTCTTGTCGGCG
The DNA here is from genome assembly GCF_016583905.1 of Lamprobacter modestohalophilus. Lineage (GTDB taxonomy): Bacteria > Pseudomonadota > Gammaproteobacteria > Chromatiales > Chromatiaceae > Lamprobacter > Lamprobacter modestohalophilus. Next base: position 95,229 of record NZ_NRRY01000010.1, read on the forward strand.
GCGTGGGCAACCTGGGCAGAAAGCGTTGTCTTGCCGACCCCGCCCTTCATGTTGATGAAACTGACCGCTATGGCCATAAATTGTCTCCGTTTCCCTTCTCTAGCAGTTAAGTAGACAGAATGTCGGTCGAGTGTGCTAGGCAGATTCTGCGCTAAGGGAGAATAGGTGGAATCCGCCTAGCGCTCTCAACGCGTCGACAAAAAAACACACGCCCACACGAAAACCCCGTTACAAACTGCAAACGCAGAACGGTTCTCGTCATTGGTGGTAAGTAGAAATCCGATCGGCGCCCACCGATCAGAGATATCGATACGTCCACGGTTGTCGGTGATCCTCCACCAGTTTCCAGCCCCCTGAGCGCACGCACACCCGTGGCCGAGTTTAGCGCGTATCACTGACAGTGTTAGCAATCTGCTGCCAAACAGGCTATCGGCTCAGCTGAACCGTGAACTCGTTCACAAGTTTTGGACTTGCTCGACGCGTTTATCCGGCCTCAGCCAAACTCACCGCACCCCCAACCGCTCCGCCACATCCTCAAACCCCGGATCTTCGGCATAGATCGCCGACAACTCCCGTCGGCTATCCCCGCGCCGTCCCACATCCGCATAGGCCAGCGCCCGCTCATAACGGATCTGGCGCAGCAGCGCCTCGGGCCGATCCTTCTTGCGCCGATAGGCTTGGGTCAGCGTGCTCACCGCCACCTCATCCAACCCCAGCGCCCGCAACGCCCGCGCCTTGTAGAGCAGCAGCGCGGCATGCACCGGGGTCTCGTTCTCCAGTCCCGCACTCAGCTGCACCACCTGATCAGCGTTCGCGCGTGGGATCGGCTCGACATCGAGCAGCAGCTCGGCCAGCGCCGCCTTGACCACCACATCCTCCGAGGTCTCGACGAGGATCAGGCGCAGATGCTCGGCGGCCAGCGCGTGCTCATCGCGCAGCTGATGCAGCTCGGCCAGGGCCAACCGGGTACCGCGCTCGCGCGGGCCGATGTGGGCGGTGACCTCCGGGGTGACCGAAAAGCTGGTGGTCGCATTGACCTCATACTTGGCGTAGAGCTGACCCAAGGTCGCCTGGCGCTGCAGGGCGCTATTCAGCAGTACATGCGCCGCCTCGAGCTCGTGGCGCTTGAGCCGCAGCAGACCGGCGGTCCAAGCGGCATCGGCCTGCTCAGACGCCGACTCCAGCTGCGCCAGGGCCTCGGTCTCGTCACCACTGTGCAGGGCGCGCAGCCCAGCGACGAAGGCTTGCTCATCGGCGGGGGTGACCAGACGCTGGAAGAAGCCGAGCGAGAGCCGGTCCTTGACCGCCACCGGCAAGGGGGCGGGAGGCACGGGGGCGTGTGATGCCGTGCGATGGGTTTGACCGGGGTTCTGGACGCTGTAGAACAGGCCGGTACCGGGCAGCCCGACGGTAGCGCGGGTGCCGCGTGAGCCGATGGTGTACTTGGCGCCGCGGGGTCCCAACGAGAGGGAAGCACCGGATTTGCTCAGGTTCAGGCTCACGCCAGGGAAGAGCTGAACCCGGCGCCAGAAACGAAAGCTCATGATGGCCTCCTTGTCGATCATCTGAGCCGCCGGTTGGGACAGCCACTCGGAACAAGATGCAATGACAACACATTACCTGATCGACTATGAAAGCATCCAGCCTAAGCAACTGGAGGGCTGGCTCGCGAACGAGACGAGCATCACGCTGTTCGTTGGTCCCCAACAGCATCGGCTACCGATCGATCTGGTGATGCGGATGCAGGCGCTCGGCGAGCGCGGTCGCTATGTCAAGATCGAGCGCGCTGGCAAGAATGCGCTCGACTTCCATCTGGCGTTCTACCTCGGCGAACTTGCGGCGGCTGATCCACAGGCCCGCTACCGCATCCTCTCCAAGGACAGCGGCTTCGACAGCCTGATCGCACATCTGCAAGCGCGCGGTCTCGATGTCGAGCGCCTGCGGGAGGACCCTGCAGCACGGGATGGCTCACCGGCAGTCGCCGACCTGCCAGCAACGCCAGCCGATGGAGATGAAGGGTGAGAGCACCGGCAAGATGATCAGCGCTTGCCAGGCGTTCAACGACTCGGCCTGATCGGGACCAAAGCCCCAGATCGCCCAGGGCACGCCACCGAGCATCGCCACATAGGGCAGCAACATCAGCCGCCAGTAGCGCGTTCGCGGAGAGCGCCAGGGTCGAAAGAAGACTACCGCGGCATAGCCCAGCCCCGCCAAGGCCAGTCCCAAGAGTCCAACCAGCCCCTGCCCGCGCCATAGAAACAACAGCGCCAGGGCAACGATCCACAGGAAACCGCCGGCCCAGCCGAAGAGCCAGCCGAGCTGCTCACCACGCCGGATCGACATGCGCGGCTCAGTCATTCGCTGCTCCGTTATCGGCATTGTCGGCCATCCCCGTATCGACCCGCTCGCGTAGCTCCTTGCCCGGCTTGAAATGCACCCGATGGCGTACCGGCAAGGTCACGGACTCCCCGGTCTTCGGATTGCGGCCCACTCGAGGTGGATAGTGGCGCAGATCGAAGCTGCCAAAGCCACGGATCTCGATGCGCTCACCGGCAGCGAGGGTCTCGCGCAGCAGGTTGATCAGCGCCTTGACCGCCAAGTCGATGTCTTCGGACGCGAGGTGCCTCTGGTGAAGGGCGAGGACGGTGATGAGCTCGGAGCGGATCATGGACAAGGCGCGGCAAGACAGACAGGATAGGGCGTCATCATAGCGTAATCATGGCCCCATCGATCCGACAGCCAGGCTCGGAACGGGGCACAGATGCGCTGGGACCAGGCCGATCAGGAGGTAGCGAGATGACCACTCAGCACCTGCGCCATCGAAACGGGCCAGATGATCCAGCCGGCCTCGAGCAACTCATTCACCAGGCCTTTGCCGAGGCGGCCTTTGCGCCGAGTGACGACGCCCGCGCCCAGGCCTTCGTCGCCTCGCTCTCAACGCGGCTGCTGATGAGTGGGGATCTCCATCTGGGCAATGCGATCGGCACCCTGATCGGTCTGCGTCGCCTGGATGCGGATGAGCTTTAGCTGAGATCCGCGCCATCGCCGCCAACAGGGGCCAACGACCTCGTAACACCAACCGCTAAAGACGAACGCCCATCAACCACCATGGCACTGCGCAAGAAGCCACCAAAAAAATTCTCCGCCACCTTCCTCGACTTTGCAAAACCCGCGTTTGATCGTATGGGCATCGAGCCAAATAGCCGGGAGGGGGAAACGTTGCTGAAGACCTGCTGGATGGTCTGGAATGCCGTCGTGTTTGCCGATATTGGTGGCCAGCCCCACTACCTGGAGCAACTCCGCGATCCGTCCAACCTCAATCCTGCAACCCGGGTCATCGTCGATTGGCTGGTCGAGCGCAAGCGGACCCGCTTCAAGACCACGAACTGGTTGGTCGGCGACTGCCGTCTCAGGCAGGTCCGGGGCGAATGGCGACTGCGGATTGAGGCCCGAGCGGAGCCGACGCCGGCCGAGCCCCGTCTGCGCTGAGCCCGTTGCCGCAATTCCCGTTCAGGGTGAGGTCTCCAACCCCCGCCAACCCGCGACCCGCGCATACAAGGCATCGCGATCGGCATGCGCATAGGTGCCCAGATCCTTCAGCGAGCGATGCCTTGAGAGCGCCTGCGCCTCCTTCAGCCCCAGGCCATCATCGAGCCGATGGGTGATACCGGTATGGCGCAGCCAATGCGGCGAAGCGGCGCGCAGATGGGCAGCACCATCGGGATCATCGGCCTCGAGTTGATCCGCGGTGGCGGTGAACACCTGCTTGATCAGCCGCCACAGGGTCGAGCGATTCACCGGCGCCCAGCCGTCGCGCTTGGGATAGAGGCTCAACACCATCGGCGTCGGCTCACCGGGCTCTGGTAGTGGATTCAGGCCGAGATGGCTGCGGTACCGACTCAACGCCTCGATCAGCGCTGGCGGGATCGGTACCTCATCCGGGGCATCGGCCTCGGTGCGATGCTTGCCGCGCACCTGCCACCACCATTGCACCCCGGAGGGCCGGCGCAGCGGCACCAGATCGCCCATGCGCGCGTTGCAGAACTCCGAGGCCCGGGCGAGCAGCGCATAGAGCGCCATCACCACCCAGCGCGTGCGCTCATACCGCGCGCGCTGGGTGGCCGTGGTCTGCGGCATCGCCTGCACCTGAGCCAAGACGGCCTGCCACAATCGCTCATCCAGATAGCGCGCCTGCACCGCCGCCAGGCGCGGCGCGCGTAAGCGCACGGCCGCGGCCTCGAATGGGTTGTAGCGCAGATAGCCCTGTTTGAGCAGCCAGGCATAGCAGCGCTCGACCGTGGTCAACGCCTCATGGCGCGAGCGCGCACTGAGCTTGCGGGTCCAAGGCCGCCAGCGCGGATCAGCGCGCGGATGGCGCTCGCCGTACCACTGCGGCCAACGTTCGGGGTACTGCAGCAGATCATCGAACAGACTGATGTCCTCGCCGGTGGCCTCCGACAGCGCCTTGCCGCGCTCAAGACCAAGCCAGAGCAAGAAGCGCTCGAGCTCATGGCGGTAGGCCTCGAGCGTCAGCGGGTTGTCCTTCTGCCGCGCAAGCCAGCGGCTAACCGCTTCCAGATCGGTTTGGCAGTCGGCCAGATGGCCACGCTCAGGGGCGATCAGCCAACCCGAGCCACCGGCCGGGACCGGGGGCAGGGCGCCGGGATGCGGAGATGTGTCCGCTGCGTCGCTCAGGCACCAGGGCAGCCAGTCGATCGGGGGCGGTTCAGAGACGGGAAGCAGGGGGTCAGGCTTCATCAGCAACAGCGTCCTGATTCAGGCGCACGCCTGGAGGGTCGAACAGAGTTCGCGCAGACCAATGACCGTGATCCCCCCCGGTTTGCGGTAACGCTCCTCGCCACTGTAGACGATCCAGGCCTGATCTGGCCTGAGATCCTCCAGTGCCTGATGGAAGCCGCGGTCCGGAGTTGGTGCGAGACCGCGCTTGATCTCGACCGCCCAGGTCTCGCCGTTCGGCAGCTCCAGCAGCAGATCGATCTCGGCACCGACGGCGGTGCGATAGAAGCTCGCCTGTGTGCCATCCGGGGCGCAGCCGATCAGGTTCTCGATCACAAACCCTTCCCAACTGGCACCGACTACCGGATGGCCGAGCAGCGCTTCGCGGGTAGGCAAGCGCAGCAGCGCATGGACCAAACCGGCGTCACGGAGATAGAGCTTAGGCGAGCGCACCAGGCGTTTGCCGACATTGACGTGGTAGGGCGCCAAACGCCGCACCAGCAACAGATCCACCAACAGATCGAGATACCGATTCACCGTGCGACCGTCCAGCGCGAGCCCGCGGGCCAGCTGCGCGGTATTGAGCAAGCCGCCTTGATGATGGGCCAGCATGGTCCACAACCGGCGCAAGGTTTCGGCCGGCGTGCGGGCGTCGAACTGCGGGATGTCCCGCTCCAGATAGGTGCGAATGAACTGCTCGCGCCAGATCATGCTCGCCCGATCGCTGCGGGCGAGGAAGCTCTCCGGGAGACCGCCACGGACCCAGAGCGTCTCGCTGGACTCCGCGGCGACCTCCAACACGTCAAAGGGAGCCAGCTCAACATAAGCGATCCGCCCGGCCAGCGTCTCGCTGGACTGGGCGAGCAGATCGATCGAGGCCGAGCCGAGCAGCAGAAACTGTCCGGCCGTACGCCCCTGGCGTCGCCCCTGATCGATCAATCCACGCAGCGATTGGAAGAGCGCCGGCACCCGCTGAATCTCATCGAGGATGACGAGCTTACCGGCATGGCTGGAGAGGTAATCGATCGGGTCGGAGAGTTTGTCGCGATCGGGCGGCGATTCGAGATCCAGATACAGACTCGGGCGCTGATCCCCAACCGCCTGTGCCAGGGTGGTCTTGCCCACCTGCCGAGGGCCGAGCAGGGCCACCGCTGGAAACTGCTCGAGGCGTTCGTACAGGATAGCAGTCAGGCGACGGTCTAACATCCTTGTAAAATTAGCATCATGATGTGATTTTTACAATGATGACTGGCCTCAAGGAGCGCCTGCCTGCAGCACGCGCCGGGAACGCGCTGAAGATGCGCAGACGCCAGGCCGTCAGGGCGCGCCCTCGTCACGGGTGGGGTGCCATCACTGGACCAATGGGCAGACCCCGCTCGAGGCCAACCTCCTCAGTCCACGAGAAATTGTGGCTGACAGGAACCCCAGAAGCCGACATCACCCGACCTGCAGAACGCTCCCAAGCGGGCACAGCAGGCGTGGTGTAGGGGTTGAGGTGCTGGGGGCCATCGATGGCACATCCCATGAGCAGACAGGTCGCCAGGAAGGTGCTGGTCCTCAGCATCGGGGCCGCCACGACGTTGTCACCATCTTTAGCATGTTCCACGGATGTCTCAAGGGCTTCGTGACGATCGATTAAGTCTCTGACAAAACACCGTTTATCGCAATTTCCCCGGCGTTTTCTGGAGCCTGTTCCACGGCCCAGCGGGGTCTGCTCACGGTCAAAACGGCGGTTTTGCAAAAGATTGCAACAGAGGGGGGGTTCTGTTGCAATCTTTTGTGATTTCGTTCTGCTTTATACTGTACAACCGTCACGTTACCCCATGGAAACAGACTGAATGCCCCGTCCCAGCTCGATTTCAGCGGAGGATGTCCGCGCCGCCATCTACGAGTGTCTGAGTCAGTGCGAAGCGCCCTCGGTCGATCGCTTGCGTAGCCACCTGGGGCGAGGCTCCAACACCACCATCCTGCGGCTGCGCGATGCGGTGATCGAGGAGATCCGCGATCAGTTGAAGGGCTCGTCGCTCCCCACCGGGATGCCGGAGGCCTTGCAGGCGCCGATGGCGAGCTTGTGGCAGACGGCCCAGGAAGTCGCCTTTGCCCGCCTGGGCGAGGAGCGGACCGAGGCCCAGCGCCAGATCAGCGACGCGCAGAGGGCGCAAGCCGCCGCCGAGCAACAGGCCCGTCAGGCCGCACAGGCACGCGATCAGATCACCGCCGTCGCGGAGGAGCGCCGCGTCTTGAACGAGACCCTGCGCGGGGAGCGGGATCAGGCACGCGAGGAGATCCGCGAGGCCCAACGCGCTCAGGAGACCCTACGCCAGACCCTGCAGTCCGCCCATGGCGCCGAGCGCAACGGCCTGCGCCAACAGCTCGAGGAGAGCCGGGGGCAAGCGGAGGACCTGCGCGTGGAGTTAGCCCGTGAGCGGGACTACCAGGCCGGCCAAGAGCAGCAGTGTCTGCGGGTGATCGAGGAGGTGCGCAGCGAGCGCGATGCGCTGAAGCAGCGGCTCGAGGCCCAGGCACGAGAATATGAACAGCGGCTGCAGGCACTGAACAAGGCGTTGGCCGAGCAGCAGCGTCAGACCATGCGCACGGAGGCCGAGCTCGAGGTGGCGCAGGCTGAGCAGGCGCGCTTGCGCGGGGAGGTCGCGAAGGGCGCGCGGAGCTTGGCTGAGGTGCGGGTCAGGGAGCAGGTGGCGGTGGCGCAGCGGGATCAGGCGCTGCAGCAGGTGCAGACGGCTGTGGATGCAGAGAAGGCACTCCGGCGGGAGCTTGATGCGCTGCGGGTTCAGGTTGAGTCTGAGCCTGTTAAGGAGGCTTAATCTATTACTTGTTCCAAATCGCCTCAAAAAAATGCATTTGACCATAAAAACCGTCCTCATGAGGATTGATTTCTCGCCAAATATTTCTCAATTCCGAACAGTCATCAGCAATCCACAATCTCGGCTTGTTTAACTTACTTGTACGAATGGAATCGAATATCTTTCCTTTCTTTGGATTATGGGTGTGATCCCAGCTTCCAGATTTACCACCGACTCTCAGGGCACAAAATGCCTCGATATTGAGAGCATATACCTCTATCACTTCTTTCCAGAAAGTCAGATTTTCGATTAGCCCATACACGAAACTAAATTCTTTCCCATTTAATTCTGTGTTGATAAACACAAAATGCCATTCATCGTCCGGAACAACCGAAGAGGTAGCACTTGGATGAGAATTTTGGTATTCCTTCCTGATTCTAACTAATGTACTGTAATCAAATAAAGTCAGCGGAATCATCTGCAATATTTTAATGTCTGAAAATTGGTAAGTAAACCAATTTTCACTTTGGCTGTCAAAAGAAAAGTCTTCCTTGTTGAAATTTTCGTATATGTATTTGATTGCCTTTAAAATGTTTAAATCATAGTCGGTGAGCACAGGGAAAATATCCGGGGACATAAATTCCTGAGCATTTTTAGGCAGCGAACCATTGAACAGTGCGACAATAGGTTTACTGTCGAAGGCCGCCCCTCCATACCAAAACAAAGGCGGTGTACTCCCATTGATGTCACGAACCAACTCTTGCCACTCCATATCATCTTCTCGATGAACAGGTCGAAGGCTTTGTATAATATTCATAGAAGTGTACTCTGTTCTGAAGCCCAACGCCGAAAATCACTGGATGCCAAAATTTCTTCCTGAAGAAAACTCAACTCTCGTCTCAATCCCCTTAAGTCGGGTCAAAGTCCGGAACACATCTATGGATAACTTTTTCGGCCCCAGCTTTGCGGAACCGACGCCGATCACGGAGGAGCCCGGAAGCGAAGGTTAGAGCGTCCATCTAGGAGCGTCAAGTCGAGGCCTGGCGAGCCTGTCCACGAGTCCGCCTTGGCGTGGAGTCTTAGCGTTGGCACTGGCCCCAGGCCTTGGCGACGTTCTCACCGTACAGAGGCGTGCCGCGTTGGAGTCCCCGTCAGAAGTAGGTTTGGATCTGCTCGATGCGTTGACAGGTTTTCGCCTTCGACAGCACGCGGGGGATGCCATCGAGGGCCTGTTGCACCGCACGGTTGTAGCCGGCATGGTAACCATGATGCGGCTGGATGCGGCCCTGGGCCTTCGCCTTGGCTCCAGGCATGCACAGCCCATTGGCCGCCGCGTTGATATCGACGCCGCACTTCTGATGGCACGATGCGAGGCGAGCGCGACCGGGATGATGTGATGGGCCTGCCAAGCAACGGCGCAGGCCTTGTTCGCGGAGGTCATGTTCTTGCGCAACTGCAGGCTGTAGTGCTGACGCCGCATCGACTTGGCGGACTGTGCGACAGCAGGGGTCTGCACCAGCACGGACTTCACCCGCCGGCGGCCTTGACCGGCGTCCACAGGCTCGCCTGGGCCGGTTCCATGCTGCTGAGGCCGAGGATCAGCGCGATTGTCAGGATCAGCCATGGCTTCTGTGGCATCTATCCCGTCCGTACAGTGCTGAGCGCCTGGTGCTGGTGGTGCTGATCCTGGCACTGCTGGCCATGATCCTCTCGATGATCGCCACTATGGGTCAGGAGCCACGCAATGAGCGGCTGCGCGAGGCCGCCGAGCAGGTCTGCGCGGGCGCCTTCTGGCCGCGCTTTCGTCAGCTGGTCTGGGCCGATCCGCAGGCAAGGCTGATTTTCCCTTGACGGAACCGCCGAAATCCCCCGCCACGACTGGGCTGGCGGGCAATTTCGGATTTCACGCGGGTGGCAACATGGTGACTTGCAGGAGGTCCAGTATCTGTTCTTGCTCCGGTGTTGGGGTGCTGTTCTGATCGAACTCAGCGCCGTTGACCGCGACTCTGTTGCGCGTGATCTGCGCCAAGCAATCGATCACCCCGCGGAAGGTCCAGCGTCGATCTTCGCCCTTGCCATCGTTGGCAAACAAGGGGGCGAGCCGTTGTTCCATCTGCCATTGCAGGTAATAGGCCAGCAGACAGAGAAAGACGTGGCTGCGAATCCGGTCATCGGTCTTGTGATAAACCGGACGGATCTCCAGTTGCACGGTCTTAAGATTACGAAAGGCGCGCTCAACAAAGGCCAGACTTTTATAGGCACGCACCACATCCAAGGTCTTCATCTGCTCCTGGTCAACATCGCTGGTGATGACATAGCAGCCATCGAAGCGCTTCTCGTGCTCTAGCTTCTCGGCATCAATCGACCAGAGGAGACGATGCTGGCCAGAGGTTTGCCGTTGCGGATCGGCCTCGATCGCCCATTGGATGAATTTGCCCATCTTGTACTTGGCCAACACCTTGCCGACACGCGCACCGAGCTTCTCAACGGTCGTCGCGCGCTTGTAGGCCGCGATCTCAGCCAGGGCCTTGGTGGTGAGATCAAGCAGCCGTTGGCGCGTCTGCGACTCACGCACGGTCGTCTGTGGGTTGCGACAGAGGCAATAGCGGCGGGTTGGGTCGTCAGGGTCGCTGACTTCATGGATGTTGCGCTCGTCGAACAGGTCGAGGCTGATCACCTTGTTCTTCAGCAAGGTCATCATCTCGCCATGGGTCAGGGCGCCGATGGTCTGCAAGTCCGCCTCGTCTTTCAGGGCGTCAATGGTGCTTCGGGTGACCATCCCGCGATCACCGACAAAGATGAGCTGCTCAACGCCATAGTCTTGCTTGATCTCATGCACCTTATCGACCACGGTGGTCTCGTCCTTGGTGTTGCCCGCATAGACCTCCACACCGACCGGACAACCTTCGGCATTGCAGATCAGCCCGACGACCACTTGCTCACGGCTTTTCTTGCCGTCGCGGTTATAGCCGAAGGCGACCAACTCGCTGTCTTTGTAATCGCCTTCAAAATAGACACTGGTGATGTCATAGAGGATCACCTGGCCATTGCGCAAATGACGCCCGGCCAGGGCTTTCTGGATCGCCTTTTGACGCTGTAACAGCCTATCCATGGGCGCATAGCAGTGCGCCTCAACCTCGGGGGTTCCATCGATTCCGCACAGCTCCCACAGACAGGTATTGGGACGATGGTTGCATAAGGCGAGCTTGCTGCCGGCATAGACCAAGCGACCGACGATCATCGCCAGTGCGCTGCTGACCCAGGGTTCGGCCCGCGAGTAGAGGATGCGAGGCAAGCCCAGTTGCTTGGCAACGGCCAGGATCGCATGGCTGGCACCGTATTCGCGGCTGTTGAGAATCTGGAAAGCCTGCGGGTCATCGACGGGAACCACGCGCTCGCGGAACGCCAACTGCAGGAGTTTGAGTTGCTCCAGTGAGCAGCCGGTGATGCGCCCGTGCTGGGTGTGGCACATCTTGCCGTTGTCGCGAAAGGAGGTGCGCAAGAGGCCCACCGGGCTCTTGCGGGTGGTTTGGATTTCCAGGTGCAACTTACCATGCGCGGTCTGCATGGCTCAGTCTAGGCTCATTAACCCTGAAATGGCAAGCACTGATGTTTCAAATGCATGGCTACAATTTGGAAAAATCCCTCGGCGAGAAAGTCAGCAACCACGCGGCCTGGCGGCGAAAAATGGGCTAATTTGTCGGGGTAAAGTCGGTCTTGTTCGGGCGCTTGCGGGTGGGGACGGCACGGGTGGCGCAGGAGGCTTGAGCAGGCTCAGGCGTCGGAGTCAGTCCGTCGCCAAGCTACGGTTCTTCTTATACACCTGCGGGTTGGGCTTCTGCAGCAGGATCGCCTACCCCTTGTCGGTCGTCTTGAGCTGACTCTCCCACCCTCGCGCGAGATCCCGTCCAGCTCTTCTCCATATACCGACTCCTATCGTAAACGGCTCACGCTGCTCATCCGACCTCCTAAGAACTCGATCTGTATTCATTCTCTCCGATCGCGTTTCTCGGCCCAAGTGGCATCGAATACGAACTGACCGGCATGCCGGCATGCAGATTCGTTCTCCTCATCAAAGTGTTTAAAAAATTTGCTCGACAGCGCGTTGGCTGTGTGAGGGAAACGGATATCTCGCCAGGGATGGCGGCCAAGGATGGACTCAAGACTCGTGTGATCGCCAACGTCAGTCACGAAAAGCCAGTGCGAAACTGCTCCACCTGCACTGTTGGTATAACCAAACACCTCAGACACCATTGCAGAACTCGGTGGTGTTCTAGATCTGGATGTCTTCCAAAATCATTGAACAGTGATCAGGTTACTGGGATAGCGTCATCTGCCCGATACCAACATATCTGTAGCACTACCGATTTTTGATCAGCTCGTAACATTACAAATAGGAATTGGACTCACATGCAAACACTGACACCTGCAACCGTTGCCCGTCTGCACACCTTTGCACCACAGTGCCGCATGGAGCTGGAGCGTCTTGGTGAATTGGATAAAACCTCACTGCCCACGGTTGCGGTGTTAGGTCATTACAATCATGGTAAGAGTTCACTGCTCAATGCCCTTATCGGAAAGGAGTGTTTCGCGGTCTCGGATCACCGTGAGACGCGGCAGACCTCTGTACAGATCCATCATGGCCTGCAATGGATGGATACACTCGGGCTCAATGCCGATGTGGCGGGCGATGATGATCGATGCGCCATGCAAGCAGCGCACCATCAGTGCGATGTTCGCCTGTTCGTGCATGCACTCGACATGGGCGAATTGGATGCCCGCGAAGTCTCTTTGCTGCGCACCCTGCTTGATGAGCAGTCTGCAACAGGCCGCCAGACGCTTCTCGTCGTCACCCGTATCACTAACCGTAGTTCAACCGAGCGTGAACAGATGTTGAAAGTGATTGCTCAGCAGGTTCCAGATGCAGCATGTATCGCCGTCTCTGCCAGCAGTCATCAACGTGGCCTTGAGCATAAACGGCCCGCACTGGTTCGGCTTGGTAACCTCAATGAACTGCATCTTTTTATTCGTAAGGCGGTGTTCAATGTCGACCAAGTTCGACAGGATGAACGCCGACTGATCATGAACACACTGGCGCAGGAAGTCAATCTTAAAATGCAACAGGCGCGTGCCCGATACCAGCGGGCAAAAAACCAAAAACAGGCTGCACAACAAACATTAAGAGATCGCTTTGCAACCTTGCAACATCGGATTGAAAGCGAGATTCGGTGATAAAAAGGAAGGGCGCGCTTTTTACTGATGCTGACCGCTAGGAGATTTTCGAATGCCAATTCCTATTCTGATTTGGGCAGGTATCGCCGCTGGCACGGTGGTTGCCTCCGCTGTGACCGCTTACGGCCTTAGCCAGTTCAACAACGAACAAGCGTCCTCATCCAGTGACGATCAGGATGCGCAGCGCCACCAGCGTCAAGCGCAAGACGCGTTCATTCGCAAGCAGATTAAGGCAGAAATGGACGCCTGGTTGAAAGGCCAGCAGATCCATCTTGTTCCAGAGATGGATGACAGGCTGCTGCAGCAGTTGCAAGCGGGTGAAACGCCGGATGCGTCGGTATGGGAGGCTCTCCAGCATGCCGCACCGACCATTCAGCGCGCGCAGACCGCGCAGACCACTGAAGCGAGGCAGATTGACGAGTACACAGCACTGCTCGATGTCTTGCACGCACAGATTCACAGCACGCACTCAGGTGCCCACGGCAAATAGCATTATCAGGATATGAACACGATGGAATCCACGGCAGAAACCCGTTTTATCGATGCGACCGGAGGCTTTGTCTGTGTCAGCGAAGCGATGCAGGCACAGCTCGATGCGCTTTGTCATCGAACCGACACGTTGCAACAGCAATTGCACCAGGACATCTCAACACTTCCACGCAACGGCCGGATGCTCACGGACGGCATCCAGCAACTTGAAGCCGCACTTGCCACGGCGATTGCGCAAGCGGCCCAAACCTGGAAAGACGGTGAACTGGGACGACAGTTCAGCGCATCCAAGTCTGATCAATTGATTCTGCTCATCTATGGCAAGGTCAATGCTGGCAAAAGCACTTTGCTCAACTTTCTCGTTGAGCGTTTTGCCGCGCATGGCCTGCCCACGCAGCGCTTCCGCTTGGAAAACGGCCAAGAAGTCCCGCTCGAGACGCCCTTCGCAACGGCTTGCACGGAAAACACAGCGCATGTCCAGGGGGTGACGCTGGGCGACACTTTGGTTGTCCTCGATACCCCTGGTTTGTTGTCGGTGACGCACGAAAACCATGCGCTGACCGAGCGGTTCAAAGTGGCGGCCGATGGTGCGCTTCTATTAACCAACTCAGGCGCACCTGGCCAAACACAGGAACTGGATCTACTGCGTACTGCCACTGAGAGTGGCAAGCCGATTCAGATCGTGTTGACGCAAAGCGATGTCAACGAACCCGTGGAAGAGGACGACGAGATCCGCGATTGTTGGGTGAACAAGGACCCAGCACGGCGCCAGGGACAGGAGGAAGACGTCTTGAAACGGGCACGTCAGACGCTGGGTGACGAAACCCCCTCAGAGCGTCTATGGGCGCCGGTCTCGATCTCGGTGAAGTGTGCGCGTGAGGCCGGTAGCACGTCTAAAAGCTTGGAGGAAAGTGGGTTTGAACGCCTCTACCAACACCTGTCTCAGTTGGCGCAACGCGCATTGGAGTACAAACGCGAAAAGCCGCTGACCATCTACCAAGACTACCTCAACAACGTGCTCTATCCCCGACTGCATGCGCAGGTGCTCCCACCCCTCGAGGCATTCCGTGAGGCGGGGCGGCAAGCCGTAACAGCGTTGACGCAGCAAACGCAGGTGATCAGCGAACAGGTGCTTGCAGAGATGATCGAGGCCCTGCCCGCACTGTTGCGTCGCCATCAAGAACACCAGGATGTGCAGACGGTGGCGAGGGATCTCTCGCAACTGCTCAAACAGACCAGCGAAGCACACTTGCACGCAGCCCTCGCTGATTACGAGACACAAACACAGGCCATTCTGATCGATCTCGACGCGGCGCAATTCGGTGCTTATTCGAAGCGGTTCGTGGATATCACGAAGACACGGGGCGCGGGCCTGATGGCGGCCGCCACTTCCGGAGGGACAGCCTTGGGAAGTGCCGGTGGTGCCCTCGCTGGTCCGCTAGGTATAGCGATTGGCGGTCTCATCGGCGGCTTGGTGGGATCGGCCGTTGGGAGTCTGGCCTTAAGTGAAGAGTCGGTCAGGATACCCGTCGGTATCGATTACTCCGAGTTGCAGACACGGATCGAGGATTCACTGCAGACCGACATCCGCAAGATCATAGGGAACCAGGTCACCCGTGTCTGTCGTGGCTTGAAGGATCTCGATCAGCGCTTAGAGCGCCTGGCATCGCTCATCAAGGCCTTTACAACCGCCGGTAAGACGGCCGTTACCCTAACCCATAAGAGAGACTTGGCCGTATGAACACCGTCTTAATGGACAGCGTACTGACTGAACTGAAACCGCTGTTACAGGCGTTTTTACCGCAGCGCTTGCAAACCTGGGAGCAACTCAACCAAGCAGTACAGGATCAGCGTGCACGTGTGCTGGTCTTTGGTGCCTACAACGCGGGTAAGAGTACGTTCGTGAATGCGCTGCTCGGGCGCGTTAGCGCTGCGATGGGTGATTCACCCACGACGCAGCGTAGCGCCGAATATGACTGGGGCGCGCGGATACTGGTCGATACCCCTGGCGTGAATGCACCCGACCAACATGAGGCGGTCGCCACCGAGACGCTGCGTGCGGCTCAGAACATCCTCTTGGTGGTGCGCGAAGGCGACCAAGACTGTGCCGATGTCTATACGCGGCTGTTCGCACTGCTGAGCGAACAGCGTCCGGTGATGTTGCTGATCAATCATCAGTACACCAAGATCGAAGAGGCCGAGGCCTTACGCCAACGTGTGTTAGATCTCCTGTTAAGCCAAGCGACCGAGCGGGGTCTCGCCGAGACGCTCGTTGAGGCATTACCGGTGCTCCTGCTGAATGCGAACCTGGCGCTGCGTGGTCGCTTGCAGCCAAGTCCGGCCTGTTTGCGCGAATCCGGTTTCGAGGATGTCAGCGCGCGCTTGGAGCAGTGGCTGAACCGCTGCGAACAGCAACATTCACAGCTGGAGCAACTCCAGGGCGCAATCGCGCGTGAACTGCTGCAGCCATTACTTGAGCAGCTTGATGATACACAGGACGCGTTTCACGATGGCTTGGCCCACGAGGCTGAAGCACTGACGCAACTGCAACAGCGCCTGCGTTGGCTGTCCGAACGCGCATATCATCGACTGGTTGCCAGGGTGACCGCCTTACTTCCGGACATTGGCGCGGCATTGGATCAGAGCCAGGGGCAAGCCGATGTCCTGAGCGCAAGCTTAACCGAGTTAGGCACGAACGTGGCGGACGAACTGTCGGGCTGGCTCGCAGAGGAGCTTGCCCCTCTGTATGCCGACGCGGATGTCTTACTGGAGCGCTATCGCCCGAATCCATGGATGGGTGACGCGTTCAAACACCGGCAACAAGCGTCCGGCCATTCATTCACCGCCGCCGTCGGTCAGATAGCCAGCAACGGCATCCAAGCCATCGACAAGGACCATATTTTGATGTTGCTGAAAGCCGGCCGGGCGGCCAAGATCCCCTGGCTCAAAGGCCGCTGGGAACGCACGCTGAACAACTGGGCTGGGAAAGCCATGCCCTGGATTCAGGTCGGTAGATTGGTTCTGGAGATCGGCTTAGCCGAGTATGAGCAACACAAGGAAAATACCGAGCGCCGGCGTGTTGCCATGCAGCGTCAACAATGGATTGAGGAGATCGCCAGCTCCCTCATCGAAGCCGTACAGGATGCACTGAAGCAGGCCCTCGCCGAGGTCGATACGCAGCTGCTCGCACCGTTGCGTGATGCCCAACAGGCGCAACAACAAAACGCCGATACGCGGCAGCGGACGATCTTGCGGGTGCGTGAATGGCTTGTTTTGTTCGCGGCGCAGACGACGGCAATGGAGTCCCCGCGCGCCTGAGCGCACTGAGCAGGTGCAAGTAGTGCTACAGATATGTTGGTCTCGAGTAGATGACACTGTTCCAGTGACTGGATCATCGCGCCATGACTTCGGAAGACATCCAGATCTAGAACACCACCAAATTTTGGATCGCATTAAAAACCAGCCACGGCCTAGCGTTGATGTAGTAGAGAGCGATAAACCAGGATGGTCTGAGGGAACACTGGCCAAGGAAGGCATTGAAAATCGACAGCAGCATGACGTTGACTTCAGTAGAAAGCGGAAAGCCAGGATGGCCCGCAGGAACATTGGCCAAGGCAGGCCTGCCAAGGATGGCATTGAAAATTGGCAGCAGCGTAGCGTTGATGCCGTGAAGAAGGCGCAGGCAAGGATGGTCGGCAGCCACAAGGGACAAGGAAGTCCACAGCAAGTCAAAACCAGTCAGCGTTAACCACTCACCAACCCGAAGGAGACGACAGATGGCGAGCATTCCCAACGCGAGACGTTACGACAGAGGCAGCCACAAAAGAGGTCGCAGGACAACAGGGTCTGCGACAGCACAACCGGCTCAGCAAGATGCGACGGCAACCGGCTCTGGCTGGTTTGTCGCTGCGACCTTGGCCGGGCTTGGCGTGCTCTACCTCGTCGGAGGCCCCTGGGCGGCCGTGATCGGCGGCATCAGCTTGGTGTGGCTGCTCAGCTCTTAGCAAGGCTGGATTCATTCTGCGGCGAAGGCGCCGCAGAGCACTCATCAGGCCCGATTCGACTCGCACCGACCAAGCGCACCTTTGCCCCCGGAGAACGATCATGGAACGGCTCATCATCTTCAACGACTACGCCAACATTGAGGCTGCCTTCGGGCAACTTGACGTCGCGCTCGACGAGCAGGATCTGCTCGATTACCTGAGCGAAGGACGCTTCTTGGTCGAGGCACACGCGTTTGTTCCCATCGATCCGCGCAATCCGCATGCGCGCGCCGCCGTGATTGAGCGTCTTTGGCAACTCGGTTACTTGGTGCACGACAAGATCGGCAACCTCGTCGGCGATGGCTACCGGTGCAACTTGGATGTGGAGATCACCTTGGAACTCATGCGCACCGCTGAGATCGCCAAGCCCGACATCATCGTGCTGATATCGGGTGACAAGGACTTCATTCCCGTCATCCTGGAACTGCGCCGACGTGGCATTCGGGTCGAAGTCGCCGCCTTCCCAGAGTACAACGCCGCGCGTGACGTCATGCTCAAGGCTTCGGGCTTCATCGACCTGCAGCGCTACCTGCAGGAGCGTGGGGAACAGTGCGAGTCCTCCAAACCGTCGCAGAGTGAGTCTGTTACCGAGAGCCAGGAAGATAGCCCGGGCGAAATGGATTCCGCAGCGGATGCCAATCACGTTGGATGCAAAACAGCTGCCCTACCGAGCTTCGCGAGCTTCAAAACGTCGGTCGACGCGGCGTTGTAACCGATAAGCGACCAAGTCATAACCGCGACAATCTACTGCAATCCACCACCAAAGGAGACGAGCCGATGGCAATCATCAATGGCCGACGTATTGACCCACGCAGCATCGGTGGTGGTATCCCGGGCAGGGAACTGGTTCAGCATGCCAAGGCAGGTTCTGGTCGCCGCCCGATCTTGGAGTGCAACGGCAAGGTCGAGCAGATCAAGGCAAGCCGCATGTACAGCAAACGGGAACTGGTAGACAGGCATGGGCGCGGCGCCAAGGTCGCATCGATGCCGGACCGCTCCAAAGGCCACAGCTTCGGCGGCCGACGTTCAGCCGAGTCCAAACGTATCATCACCGAGCAGGTGATCGACATCGCCGAACACCTGTTCAAGCAGGGCGTCGACTTCGACGAGGACGACGGCCATTGGATGGTGGTGCCCAAATTCTTGTTACCGCAGCGCTGGCATGCCATCACGCAGCGAACGCCTTTGATGGTGGCCTTTCCGCGGGAGTATCCAGCGCTGCCGCCGGTTGGCTTCTACATGATGGCCGACATCCCAATCTCGCCAGACGGACACTTCTTCAATAGCGTCTACCACAGCGCTTGGGATGAACCTCTGGCGCAGGGTTGGAAATGGTATTGCACTTACATCCATAACGGTGCCTGGCAGCCGGCGCGCAACTGGCGCAACGGTGACAATCTGTACACCTACTTCCATCTGGTCAAGGAAGTATTAGGGAACTGAGCATCGTTTAGAGAACACGTTGACTGAATATTCAAAAAGCCCTGTTGGCCTGCGTTGATACCTTTGTCAGGACAGCGACTGAGTGTCGCGATAGGAACCCAATTCTTTTTTTACCAGCTTGCTGAATGAGGAACATACAATGATTCGCAAAATCTTCGCCATTGATCTCATCCCATGTGAAATCGTTTCCCGTGATCGGGGCGCCCCCTTCTTTCCTGTTCAGGACGTTCGCGATCTGATTGCGGGGGAGGATGTGGATGTCATCGAAACGCTAGTCACCCTCGTGGAGCGCGTCGCTGAGGACAATCCAGAGTCCATCGCCAGCAACAAAACGAACTTCACGCGAAAGCAACACGCGCTCGAGCAATCTGGTGCACGAGTGATCCGAGCACCAGCCAAGCGACTTCCGGATGGCGGCTTCAAACAGTCCGACGACCAGCGTCTGATCATTGCCACCCTCTCGCTAGCGCTGCGCCTACGCCCTGACTTCGTCGTGCTGGCCGCTGCCGACGGTGACTTCGCGCCGATGGTGTGGGAGCTGCGCAACGAGGGCATCCGCACCGAGGTGCTGGCACGCCCGCAGATGCTGGCAAGCGACCTGCGCCGCGCGGCCTACTCAGTGATCGATATCGACGACGTACTCAACACGGTTGAAGGAGCACACTAATGGGACTCAAGCGCGACGAACTGGGCTTTGTGCGTTCGAGCGGCTACGGCCGCATCCGTCGGGACGAACTCGAGCAACTGCTCGGCATTGACCGCTCAGAGTCGGTCTATCGCTCCGGCGTCGACAACGGTGTGCGGACCGGCCAGGTCGTGGTCGATGTCGAGGTCGCGGTGAAGCCCGGCGATACCTTCTCTGCAGGACCACGGGTGGTCAAGGGAGCTGGTCATGGCTTCGCTGGCGGGGGGCGTGTCGTCAAGGGTGCAGGGGCCTCTGCAGCGTCTTCAGCAGCGCTGCCACCGGCATTGCGTCGTGAATTCGACGGTCTGCGCCGCGCCGGTTTTGGTGGTATCGACGCACCGAAGGCATCGGCTGAGGGCTGGCGGGTGCGCCTGCGTGGATTGACGCTACCCGGGGGCGTGCGCACCGATGCGTTGATCGTGCTGCCGAAGACCTACCCGCTGGCCGCCCCGATCGGATTCTATCTGGCAGAGGGTGCGGAGACGGCGCAACTCGACCGCAGTCACTTGTACCATCGTTCTTATCACGATGCTCCTGATCTTGCTGGCGAGGGTTGGCAATGGTACTGCGGCGTTGCCGACAACTGGCGACCGGGCCATCACACATTGGTCTCGTATCTGAGTGTGACCCTGGCCTTTTTCGCAGACGCGGCGGTACGCTAATGGACAGTCAGCCCGTTTTGAGGATTCCAGTCGGCCTCGCGGAGCGCATGCAGACACTGCTGCATCCGTCCCCGTTCGAAGAGCGTTTCGCCTTTGCCGCCGCACGAATGCTGCAGGGGGGTCAAGGGCAGACGCAGGCGACGCTGTTGGAGCAACTGGTCGTGGTCGGGGAGCGTGACTATGAACGCACCTCGGCTGCAGGGTTGGCGCTGACGGAAGATGCATCCGGGCGCATGAACCAATGGGCCCTGCAACTCGCCGCGCATGGCTGGATCGCCGTGCACTTGCATAGCCACCCACCCGGTGTGAACGATTTCAGTGCCACCGACGATGCCGCTGAGTCCGGGCTGGCCCACTGGCTGTTGCAGCAGGGTGTGGCTCAGTTCTGGAGCTTGGTCTGGCCTCAGGGCGGGGTGCCGCGCGCTCGGCTGTGGCAGCAAGGTGTGGCGCTATCTGGAAAGGTCGTTCTGGGCCTGGCGCCGGTCGAGCCGGCGGAAAGTCCGATGGCACCGGCGTTGGACCGCCAGCGCGCGTTTGGTCCGGCCCTGCGCCAGGTTGCCGGTGAGCTGTCAATCGGCGTGGTGGGCGTTGGCGGACTTGGTATGCTCGCGCTGGAGCAACTGGCGCGCGCCGGCTTTCGGCGCTTCGTCCTGATCGATCCAGACACCATCGAGAGGACCAATCTCAACCGGCTGCCCGGTGTGACGCAGCGCGATATCGGCCGCTCGAAGGTGCAGGTGGGCAAGCGTTTGGCTCGACAAATCGCTGCTGCGCTCGATTGCACTGCCGAGGTGATCGCGTTTCCGCGCGATATCTATCTGTCCAAGGCTGCACAGCGCGAACTGCAGCGGTGCGACCTCATCCTGGCGTTGACCGACAACGAACTCAGTCGCACCATGGCGTTGCAGCTTGCGCTGGACGCTGGGCGTGAATACCTGCAGGCAGGCACCGACATCACCCTCAGCGATGACGGCTCGATCGTTGGTCTGCGGGCGGAAGTCACTGGTGCCGAAACCGGTCGCTACTGCCCACTGTGCAGTGGTCGGCTGTCGCCAGCGCAGGCGTCGGTGGAAGCGCGTGCCTATGCCGGGGGCGACATTGCCGCGCATGCTCGCCAGGCTGGCTATTTGCCCGACGTTGCGGCACCCGCAGTGATGGGGCTCAACGCGGTCGCGGCCGGGATGCTCGTGACCGAGATCCAGCGCCGGGCTGCCGGGATCGGTGTTCGCGATTTATTGCAACTGGATCTTCAGACGGGTAAGTTTCGTGCGGTCGAGCGAGTGTCGATCACGCAGGGCTGCGACGTTTGCGGTGCTGAATCCTCGGGTGAGGTCAGCTCGGCATTGGGATCGGAATTAGACCCGTGTTCGACTTGAACGACGTGGTATTCCTCAATGCACGCCTGACATTCGCGCATATCGGCAGCGCTCAATTCCTTGCCACGCAGCGCTGGTGGCATTTGCAGGGAGAGATGCAGATACCGTGCTCCATGCGCGCAGATGTTTGCAGCTAGATGAACGGGTAAGGTGCCAATGACGATGTCGCCATCGACGACGATCTGAGGATCGAGATGGCTGACGATGTGGTCGATAGCTAGACCTTCGCCGCTTGCCCAATCGCATGCGCCGGGATGGCGTGTGACAAAGTACACAGTCATGCGGATACTTATCTTAATAGGGCGGATCTAGCCGGAGTCAGGCTTGATCGTGGCGACCGATCAGCTCCTGGTAGGTTTTCGCTGCTTTCTTTTTATTTTTATCAGCATTATTTTCCCATTCTAGCAGCAGAGCCTGATGGATTCGCAAGGATTCCAGCAATTGCTGCTCATTGTCGGCGAACGATTTGAGGGTTTTGTTCTTGTCTTTTCCAAGTTGTTGCGCCAGTTGCTTTTCTGTCCAAGAAGGGATGCCCTTTAGTATAACATCAATATCAACACTGGGTTCTGCAACTTCTGATGGGGGTGGGGTTTTGGGAATAGACGGCTTGCCCTGAATTGCCTTATTCCAATAGTCGCTCAAGTCATCAATTGGCTCACCCTGTTCAACAACTATTTCTTCATCGACGGCATCACCCTCGGCAGCCCAGTCGAACACTTGTTCTGGCTGCATTGGCTGCATTGGCGGTTGTGGCTCGCCTTTGCTCGCAAAACGCTCTCCAAAGACTTCCGCCCAGACGGGCGGGAGTACACGCCGGTCTTTCCATGGCTTCCATGAGTCTCTATCGGCCGTGATCTCCCAAGTCTGAGTTTGCTCGGTTTGCGGTCCTGGCCATTCCATCATATATGGTCCGCCCCGCGATGCAAGAGCCACTTGACTGTTCAGCAGAAGGAAACGTTGCGGCCATATATCCGGCGTCGTGATGAGGTGGCGTGATCGCTCCTCGCGCCCTGATGGAATCCGCGCGCATTCCTGTCCTTATCACTGTTTCAGTCTCGGCGATGCCGGCTGGTGAGGATTACAGGGTTTCAGGAATGCAGGACAAGCCTTTCATGCCATCACAGTGACAGTCACTCTTAGCAACTCGTGGTTAGAAACTCGTGGTGTGGGTGATCGTGCTCGCTCGGATGTGACTCAATCCCTCATCGGTGCTCGCGGCGGTTAAACCGCCTGACTCAAGGCGTGCTTTGGATCGTAGGCCTCGCCTTTGGT